>JASHOS010000277.1 GCA_030040995.1 Terriglobia bacterium
GCCTTCCGCCGCAGAAGCGGGAGGACTCGATGGCTCCCACGCTGCCGTTGCGAAAACGGACCAGGAAATTGGCATCGTCATCGACGGTTACACGGCCTTTGGCCTTGCCGCCCCGTGCCTGAAGGCTGCCTCCTGCTTCGGCTTGCAGGGGCCGCTCCTTGATGAACGTGGTCATCTGTCCCACCACGGATTCGAACTCGCTGTTAAGAAACCGGGCGAGGTCGGCGGCGTGCGACCCGATATCCCCAAGCGCGCCACTGCCAGCAATTTTCTTCTCCAGACGCCAGACGAGGGGGGACTTGGGATTTAAGATCCAATCCTGAAGATAGGCACCGTGATAATGATAAATCGTTCCCACTCGCCCTTCCTGGATGAGTTTCTTCGCAAACACGACGGCGGGAATTTTCCGGTAATTGTGCATCAAGAAATGCTTTACGCCTGCCTTTTCTACGGCGCGCAGCATCTCTTCGGCTTCGGCGAGAGTATTGCCCAGAGGCTTCTCGCAAATAATGTGCTTTCCGGCGTGCGCCGCAGCCAGCACGATCGGATAGTGCAAATTCCCCGGCGTTGCAACATCGACGACTGCGATATCCTTCCGGGCAATCGCCTTCCGCCAGTCTGTTTCCACTTCCTCCCAGCCGTAAAGCCGGGCCGCAGCCTCCGCCGCCTTCCGGTCCCTTCCGCAAATCACTTTCATGCGCGGCGTAAGCTTGCCGGGAAAAAATCGGCTTACCTGGCGGTAAGCGTTGGAGTGCGCCTTGCCCATGAATTTGTAGCCGATCAGCGCGACGTTAATTTCTGCCATTTCGATTCTCCTGGAGCAGGTTGAGGGTCTCGGCTGCCGCCCACAAGCGGTCAGCGATCAGCATTCAGCTTAAGGATCAACGAAGCGAGCATGCGCTTTACCTCGGTCACTTGTTGATTCAGCCGCTCATAGCTGATCCCGTCGATCAGATGAAGATCATGAGCGAGAATGAGATGGTATTCAAGCTCGCTGGCTGATCCCATGCCGATTTGCAGAAACCGGCTTAGCTCGCCGTCGCCGCTTCGACCGCATCCCTCGGCGATGTTGGCTGAGATAGATGAGCACGAGCGGCGAATCTGACTTGTCAGTCCGTAAAGTTCATCCTTCGGAAAACGTCTGGTGGCTTCATAAACGGAGATCGTGAGACTTTCGCCAGACTTTTAGGTCTCTGAAGCTCTTCATCGCTTCCGCCGCCGTTGCTGAGCGCTGAAAGCTGAACGCTGTCGGCTGCTAATCACGCCCACCACATCTCTGACAGCTTCTCCCGGATGATGATCTGGTTGAGGAAATGGGCGGCTTTGCTGAGCCCTTCATCAACTGACATGAGGCTATCCTCGTGCTCGATGGAAAGCACGTCGTCGTAGCCGACCATTTGAAGGGTTGAGACAAAGTCCGTCCAAAACTCGCTTCCGTGTCCATACCCGACGGTCCGGAAAATCCACGACCGGTTTTTCTCATCGCCATAAGGCTTGGTATCCAACACGCCATTCACCTGAAGATTGACGTCGTAGAGGCGCGTATCTTTGGCGTGAACGTGGAAAACCGCCTCTCCCAAGGCGCGAACTGCCCGGCATGGATCGATCCCCTGCCAAAACATATGGCTGGGATCAAAATTGCAACCGATAGCAGGTCCTGCCTCGGCGCGGAGCCGCAGCATGGTCTCCGGTGAATAGACCACGAAGCCGGGGTGCATCTCGATGGCGATTTTAACGCCGTGATTTTCGGCCAGGCGCGCGTGCTCCTTCCAATAAGGAATGACTTTCTTCTCCCACTGCCATTTGAGAACCTCGGGATACTCCGGCGGCCAGGGGGTGGTAACCCAGTTTGGGTGCCGGGCATCGTCGGAATCGCCCGGGCAGCCCGAGAAGTCGATGACGCGCGTCACGCCGAGCTTCTCCGCCAGGAGAATGGTCTTGCGGCTGGTCTCCCGGCTTTCCTCTGCCAGGCGCTCACCCGGATGGAGCGGGTTGCCATGGCAACTGAGCGCACTGATGGTGATGCCGTGATCATCCAGCTTTTGCTTGAAGTCTTTGAGTTTTGACGGAGCGTTCAGCCACTCCAGCTTCACGTGTGGATCTCCGGGAAAGTTGCCGGAGCCCAACTCGAGCGTGCGGATTCCCAATGGCTCGATCTTCTTAATGACCTCATCAAGGCTCAGTCTCGAAAACAACGCGGTGAATAATCCGACTCTCATGGTGTTTCCTTCCCTAAGAAATGGCGCGACGAGCTGTGACGGGCGCAACTTCGAAAATTTCCCGGCGCGCGTTTCTGTCTCGCCCAACAAGCAAGACAAGGGCTAAATTTACCGGTCGGCACTGCTGCCGTCAACTGAAAAATGCGCATCGAGTCCCAGCCGGCGTGAGAAAAGACCCCTCACCCGCCTGCGGGCAGGAGCCGCTCCGTCGCTGAAGCTCTGGAGCGTAAGCGACCTTCGGTGGGCGCAGGCCCCGGCTCGCGCCGCTCCCGCCGAGCGGGACGCCGGCGGGGGTGCGCGACATAAAAGTTGGAGTCAAGCGACAACACATGCTTGGCGGCATTCCCAGTAGTCCTCAAAGCGGGCATTGAGGCGGCAGCAGCGGAGGGCGAGAATCGCGTTAGCTCCGCGGACGGTCCAGAACATTCCCGAGCATTTGAGGCGGGCAGCGACTACGGTTTTGCATCCGGCTTCGATGACGCCCGAGCCCACAAAGAGGTGTTGATGTCGGAACGTGGGGTAGCGCATGCGCTCACCGTTCCTCTCAAAGTAGTCCGCCTCGGTGCGAATCTTTTCCGCGACTTCGGGGTTGCCGGATTTGAGGGCACGCAGCGCCCCCACCAGCCTCTCGATCTTGCCTTGATCCAGGAGGCGCTCCTGGTGAGCTTTCATCCAGGCCTTCTGCTTTCTTTCATCATTGGGGTACAGCCTGCGGGCCAACTCCCATAGATGCTGGCGAGCGTGGTAAAGGTCGACGATTTGAATCGTCCCCGGAAAGTGCTCGGCGGCCAGATTCCAGATCCATTCCGCCCCGTCGCCCATCACCACCTTCTTTGGGGCGCGGCTCCAACCCCGTTTCCAGGCCTCCAGGTAGATCCGTTTACCAAACTCTTCGGCGGTTTCGATGGCCCCGGTATACGTGGTGGAATCCGGATCGCGGATCGGATAGCCCTCCTTATCCCAAGTCGTCTGGGTGAACACACAGCCTAACTTGACTTCTCGCGTATGGGCCGGTTGGCCCTCGTTCTTGCCTTGCCGCCCCGTCGTCTCTTTCTTCACCACCGGTATTCCTGTGCCATCCATTTGCACGTACAGGATAGGAAGGGGCTCGCCACCGACGACGGGGAGGTCCCACTGGAGGGCTTTCTGCATCTCCCCTTGTTCACGCTGAGCGATATCGACACCGACGGCCTCCGCCGTCCGCTCCACCGATTTCGTGGTCATCTCTAGGCCGGCCAGAACTTTCATCTGTTCGCGGCCATGATCGAACGGCGCATCCTGGCCCACCAGCGCCTGCATGCGGCGCACCCCGGGAGAGAATTCCGTGTCCTGGATATCCAGTTCGACGTCGGCGGGAAATTGGCCGGTGTGACAGTCCGGGCACCAGTAGTAAGGACGCGAGATCTCAACTTGGCCCACGGCGGTCAGCACGGACTTGGTGCGCAACTGGTGGTAGGGGGCTTGTTGACCGCAGGGGCAGGCCACGGCGTGCTGTTCGTCGCTCGGTGCGGGGAACTGAAGCAATTGGCTTAACGCGGCCGCGCCCGCCCGGTGCAGGGCCGAGCGCACCGCCCTCTCCATCGCTTCCAGATCGAAGCGGCCCGTCTTGCGCCGGTCCTGGAAAACGACCCGCAAGAGCCGATCTACTTCGCGCGCGACCTCTTGCCGGATCGCTGCGGCCGTTTTTTTTCCGGCTCGCTCAATTCCTCTTCCCCTTCCACCGGACGCAATTGGCAAATCTTTTCATTGACCTCGACCAAGGTCTCACTCAACGCCTGAAACTTGTGGAATTCGGCCACCTCGCGCTGCGCCTTGCGCAAGGCGGCTGGACTGTCGAACGTCTCCGAGACCGTCTTGCCGTGGACCTTCCGAGTGAGACGAAAATTGGGACCGTGGCCCGGCTGCCCCGGCTGATGGCAGCGGCAATTGGCTTTGCCGCAGCGGCCGGTAATACTGGTAATCGAACCGCGGCGGAAGTCTCCCAGTTCAGCGATCTGCTGCAGCACCTGAGCTCTGTTACTTTCCAACTGAGGAAGAGATTCAGCCATAGGCCTCCTTATCCTGCCGTATATATACGTTAGGATTTATAACACAAAAAAAGAGAACTTCAAACTGCAACTTTTATGTCGCGCACCCCCTCTAATTCTTGCTGTTGACAAGCGTCCGTCCAATGGTTTACCATCTAATTAGCATACTGGAAAGTCCGCCTCCCTCGAAGCAGTCTGCAGATCCGTCTCCTCCTTGCGAGTTATCCCTCCTGCGAACGAGCAGAAAATATTAAAATTACCGAACGAAGCTGTTATATTATTGAAAACAAAGGGCAGAACATTAGAAAAATGGTCTAACCAGTTATATTGCTGAAAATAATAAACTTAACTCGATATACCTGCCAAATATCTGGAATCAAATCACTTAATACCTCAGTTTCGGGTGCAATTGTAGCGGCGGGTTTACCCGGCCAACGGAACGGCGGCATAAACAGGCTGCGGAAAAACTCCCCTGAGAGCCCCAAATGGCGCTCGTCAAGATTTGTAAGTTATTGATTCTCCGTTCGAGCGACCGTCATTTTCGGCCGATTTTGGCTCCGAAAAGCCGTTTTTCCGCAACCTGATAAAGCCGCCTCTACGCCTCCGAAACAAATGCATACCAAATAACTTATGTAAACGCAGTGATATCTCTCCGCCGGCGTTACCTCGAAGTCGGGATTATTGCGGTGGCGAATTTCGCCGCTTATAGAGCGGCGCTACAACAAAATAGCCTTCGCGGACTGGTAGTGGGTCAGTTTGATGTAGAGGCGGCTTCATGCCACCATCTGGCGAGGTAAACTCGCCGCTACAAGTCCAAACTGACCCACTACCCGCGGACTTCTGTCGTTGTGTGTAGCAGGGTCTGCGGGTTCAGACCATTTGTCTCTTAATCGGTTCGCCTTTATCATAATACGAGAGAGCTGCCGGCCTTTCTCACTTGACGGCCACACCCTCTTCCCACAGTTGGAGCCGAAGGTAGTTTCCAGGATCGGGGGTGAACCTGCAAGGAGGAAGCGCTGAAACGATTCTTAGGAGCATGTTATGTGGGAAAACGACAAACCCATGAAGCTGAAAGTAGGCTTGGCGGAAATGCTCAAGGGTGGCGTGATCATGGATGTCACCACCGCCGAACAAGCAAAGATCGCCGAGGACGCGGGCGCGGCGGCCGTGATGGCGCTCGAGCGCGTGCCGGCGGACATCCGCAAAGAAGGTGGGGTCGCCCGGATGGCGTCGGTGACAATCATTAAAGAGATTATGGCTGCCGTCACGATTCCCGTGATGGCCAAGGCGCGCATCGGCCACTTTGCGGAAGCGCAAGTGTTGGAGGTGATTGGCGTCGATTACATCGACGAGAGCGAAGTGCTCACACCTGCTGACGAGCAGCACCATATTCATAAGTCTCCTTTCAAGGTTCCGTTCGTGTGCGGGGCGCGGAACCTGGGAGAGGCATTGCGGCGGATCGGCGAAGGCGCGGCGATGATCCGGACCAAGGGAGAAGCCGGCTCCGGCAACATCGTCGAGGCCGTCCGCCACCTGCGCGCCATTACCGGAGAGCTTCGTCAACTAACCACTTTGCGCGAAGAGGAGCTGATGGCGCGAGCCAAGGAATTGGGCGCGCCGCTCGATCTGGTGGAATGGGTGGCACAGAACGGGAAACTCCCGGTCCCCAATTTCTCTGCGGGTGGCATCGCCACTCCGGCAGATGCCGCCCTCGTCATGCAGTTAGGTGCTGAGGCTGTTTTCGTCGGTTCGGGCATTTTCAAGTCATCGGATCCCGCACGGCGCGCCAAGGCGATTGTTCGCGCCACAACTCACTACAACGAACCGGAGGTCGTGGCGGAGTGCTCGGAGGGTTTGGGCGAGGCCATGCCTGGCATCGACGTTTCCAAGCTGGAAGAGAAGGAGCTGCTGCAGACGCGAGGGTGGTGAGTGACGGCTTCAGACGCGGTCGGTAGCCACCGCGAGCGATTTTGCTCGCCGTGGGTCTTCTTTCCCAAAAGTTCGCTGCCGCCTTCCACAACAGAATTTGTGCGAGTGACATGGAGAAAGGAAGGCTTAATGATTCTTGAGGCCGCTTTGCTGACCGTAATCCCAGGACAACAGCAGCAGTTCGAGCAGGCTTTCACGAAGGCCTCGCCGATTATTGCTTCGGCGCAGGGTTACCTATCTCATGAGTTACATAAGTGCATCGAGGCGGAGAATAGATACCTGCTGCTGGTTCGATGGAGAACGCTTGAAGACCACATTGCCGGATTCCGGAAATCAGCAGCCTTCCAGGAGTGGAAGGCTTTGCTTCATCACTTCTACGATCCATTCCCGACAGTCGAACACTTTACCGAAATCAAGGTTCAGCACTAATTCGGAATAGGAGGTTAAATCATATGCCAGTAAGAACTGCAGAAGCTGAATGGAAGGGAAATCTGATGGAAGGCCAAGGCCGGATGAAGCTTGGCTCGGGCGCATTTGACGGCCCATTCACTTTCAAATCGCGCATGGAAAACGGGCCGGGTACCAATCCGGAAGAGCTGATTGGGGCGGCGCACGCCGGGTGCTTCTCGATGGCCTTCTCGCACCAGCTTGCGAATGCCGGATTCGCTCCCAAGCGCGTTCGCACCCGCGCCAACGTCCGCTTTGAGAAGTCCGATAGCGGCTTTTCCATTTCCGAGATTGTCCTCGAAACTGAAGGAGAAGTCCCCGGAATCAGCGACGCAAAATTTCAGGAGCTTGCCGAGGCCGCCAAGAAGGGATGCCCCGTTTCCAAGGCTCTGGCGGGAACTCGGATCACGCTGAATGCGAAGCTCGTTTCGGCCTCGAGCGCCTAAGCTATTCGTGACGAAGAACGGCCACAAAAATTGCGCGGTGGGTATTCTCGCTGTCCAGGGTGACTTTGCGCTGCACGCCAAAATGCTGGACCGCATCGGCATCCCGTGGCGCCTCATCAAGCACGCCGGCGAACTTCAACAGGTTGACAGCCTCATCATGCCCGGAGGCGAAAGCACCACTATGCTCAAATTCTTCGAGTCCGAAGGCATGGGAGCGGGCATCCGCAACTTTGCGAGTGAAGGCAAACCGGTTTTCGGGACCTGCGCTGGGACGATTCTCCTGGCAAAGGAAGTTTTCGCGCCGCCTCAGGAACATCTCGGTCTGCTGGATATTACTGTGGAGCGGAACGCCTACGGACGGCAGATCGATAGCGCCATCCGCACCGGCGAATGTCCGGAACTCAGCAGCCATCCCATCGAAATGGTTTTCATCCGTGCTCCCATCATCCGCCGGCTGGGCGACCGGGTGCGCGTTCTCGGCCGCGCCGACGGCTTGCCGGTGCTGGTTGAGCAAGGCAACTTGCTTGCCGCAACGTTTCATCCCGAACTGACCGGCGACGAGACCATCCATCGGTATTTCGTTGGAAAGATGGATAAGAGAGGCTAGAGGCTAGAGACAAGGGGCTAGCGGCGATGGCAAATTCCTTCAAGAGTTACCGGGATCGGCAAGTTTGGCAAAAGGCCATGCCTCTCGTGACGGATATTTATAAGGCTACCGGAAGATTTCCGAAGCCGTTCCTTCAAATATTGCAGAGGGACGCGCGCGGCAGGGGCCGGCCGAATTTCGACATTATATATCTATAGCCATGGGATCGGTGGCAGAGCTAGAAACACAGATCATCATCAGTACTAATATTCGATATCTCGAGGACGCGGTAAGGAATGATCTACTTCGCAGGCTCGATGAAATCGGAAAGATGCTGCGCGGGTTGCAAAACTCGCTGCCGGAACGCAAGCAAACACTGCGCCTAACCACTAGTCCCTAGCCTCTAGTCTCCAGCCTCTGGCTTAGGAGGAATCAATGCGAGAACATCCCGATCACCACGATGCCGAGCTTCTGCTGCGGCTCTATGAATTGCGCCGCGAAGAAAGGTTGCGGAAGGCGCGAGCCTGGTTTATTCGTGAGTTCCAGGCGGAGCCGCCGGAAGAACTGTCAAAGCGATATCCCTGGGGTTCGGAAGAAAACACTTCCTTTCGCATGACGGTAAGCTACTGGGATATGGCCGCTTCGCTGCTCAATCATGGGTTGATCAGTGAAGACCTGTTTTTCGAAAACACCCGCGAACTCTTGGTCGTCTGGCAGAAGCTGAAACCTGCGGTGACCTTTTGTCGCGAGCAGTTCAAGGACCCGCAGGCGTTCAAAAATCTTGAAATTACCGCCGGGAAATATGAAAAGTGGATGGAGAAACGGGTGCCGGAAGCGCTGGCGGCGATGATCGAACGCATCCGAGCTGTGCCGGCGAAGGAGCAATGACAACAAAAGCAAATCAGCGGTCAGCTTAAGCTCACTGGCCGCGCGGCTCAGCGTGGATGCTGGTCTTCATGATCTGAGGGAACTCCTTGCGGAGCTTGAATCCCAACTCTTCGGTAATCTCATGGACGCGGGCGATGGGAAGGTTGGGGTCGAGAGTGCAGTGCAGGTTGACAAAGATGCCGCTTCCCACCTGGTGAGCGACGACCGCATGGCAGTCCACCAGCCCCGGAGTTTCGCGCGCGATGTTGAGAAGCTTACCTTCCATTCCCGCCTCGAGCCAGCGCGCTTCGCTCGCCTGCTCCACTTTCTCGAGCATGGGCTCGATGTGAATATTTACGTCGCTGATCTCCGGCAGGTCACCCTTGATTTCATTCTCGAGCTCGGTAGCGCGATTGTGCGCTGCATCGATGGTAAGGGTAGGGTTGAGCTCGAGATCGAGATTTAAATTGACCCGGCCGTCGATCTGATAAGGCGTCACATCATGAACCTGGAAGTTATTCCGGCTCGCTATGGCCCGGATTTTCTCGACAAGATCGCCCGCTGCGGGCGCTTGTGGAGACGAGTGGATGACGATATCCGCACCGGGAAAGATATCTCGCACCCGTGACTCGACCTCGTCTTCCACCGCCTGCGCGTGCTCAAGCGGGATATTGCTGTGAAGCTTCAGGTGCAGCTCCACGAAGAGTTGGTTTCCGCTCTGCCGGACACGAATACGGTCGTGATCAAGTACACCGGGAACATTGCGGATGGCGTGAGCGATCCGGACGGAAGTTCCTTCCGGCGCCGCATCCACCAAGGCGTCCACGGTCTTTTTTCCCAGGCGAACGCTGATATAAACAATGATCGCAGCGACTACCAATGCAGCGATCGGGTCGGCGTCGCCCAGTCGTGCAATGTGCCAGTGAGCCGCGGCGGCAATGAGCGCCAGGCCTGCGATGACCGCGCCGGAACTGTAAACATCGGTCGAGAAATGCAGCGCATCGGCCTCAAGCGCTTGGCTTCCATACTTTTTTGCGATTCGGCTGAGCGAACGCGAACGAAAGACATCAACAGCAATCGATATCCCCATCACGGCAAACGCCGATAGTGTCGGATTCACTCGAACGTGGCTGAAGAAGAGCCGCCGGATGGCTTCGATAAGAATCCACCCGCAAGTGACGAGGAGAAGCCCCGTTTCGAAGAATGCTGACAGGTGTTCGAACTTGCCGTGGCCGAAAGGGTGGGAAGAATCCGCAGGTTTGTCCGCGAGGCAAACCGAAAGATAGGTTGCGAGCGCCGCGACCAGGTCCAGTCCTGAATGCGCGGCCTCGGAGAGCATGCCCAGGCTGCCAGTCGTCACTCCGACCACGGCCTTCAAACCCGTTAGCAGAGCAGCCGCGAGGACTGAAGAAAGCGCCACCGAGCGCTTTTCGCGTGCTGGGACCTCCGTCTGGGGGCGAGCGCGCTGGATCACCATTGGTGCGATTATAACGCGTCTCGGGGGTCGCTACTGATCGAGATCGTCCAAAAGCGCCTCAATCTCGCTTTGAGCGTGCAGGTTTTGCTCCCGCTGCGTCACTTCGGCACCCCTCTTCAGTACTTCGCGCGCCTCATCAACTCTGCCCAGCTTGGCCAGGTACATCCCCGCTTGCAAATATACAGGGGAATATTCAGGATGGCGGTCGAGAAGGTATTCAAAATGTTGCCAAGCCTCCTCCGGCCGCCCGGAATTCGACAACTCTATCGCCAGCGCATAGCGCGCAAACCGGTTGTCGGGATTGGTGCGTAACGTCTCCTGCAAAAACTCGACACGCGATGCGTCCATAGCTTTCACCTCTGTCAATATAGCATCAGGGGCATCTCTTCTATTGCGCGCGAGTACAGAGTGCAATAGTATAGGCACGCAAGACACAAAGGGAAAATATGGCCAAACTCAAAGGAAGGACTGTCACCGAATCGAAAGTGGAGATGGTGGAGGTGGTGCTTCCAAACGATGCCAACCCTTTAGGCAACATCCTCGGCGGCAAAGTGATGCACCTCATGGATATGGCGGGAGCAATCTGCGCCCATCGTCACGCCCGCTCTCACGTGGTCACGGCCTCGGTCGATACACTAGACTTTCTCCATCCCGTACGAGTAGGCCAGATCATTATCCTGCGCGCCTTTCTCACCCGCGTTTTCCACACCTCGATGGAAGTCGAGGTTAACGTATTGCTGGAGGACTACATTCAGGGGGAGCGGCGGCAGACGAGCTCTGCCTTTTTCACTTACGTCGCCGTCGACCAGTCGGGCAAGCCCATTGCCGCGCCGCCGCTTCTGCCGCAAACCACTCAAGAGCGGCATCGCTATCGCGAAGCGTTAGAGCGACGCCGGCGGCGGCTGGCCCTTGCCGCCCGCGCCCATCGCCGTTATTTTGAAAAGGAAGCAAGCGTTTAGGAGCCAGGCTTGGCAAGCGCTCGGGAACGCACACGGACTCCGTCAGCATGCCCAGAGCTCAACAGCAAGGGAGGATATGCTATGAAGATCAGGCGGAACAAGATATTTTCAGGAACCCCATGGGAACCGCTGGCAGGATATGCGCGCGCCGTGCAAGCTGGCGATGTCGTGTACGTTTCTGGGACCACGGGCACCGATCCGTCTGGCAAGGTCCTCTCACCGGGTGATGCCTACGCTCAGGCCATCCAGGCGATCCGCAATATAGAGAACGCCCTGAAGAGGCTCGGCCTCGGCCTGGAACATGTCGTTCGAACCCGAATCTATCTCACCCAGATGGAGAGTTGGAAGGACGTTGCCAAGGCGCACGCGGAATTGTTTGGCGAGATTCATCCCGCCACCAGCCTGGTGGGGGTCACGCGGCTAGTCGATCCTGAGATGATCGTTGAAATCGATGCCACCGCTGTACATTGAGAATTCGGGGTACGGGGTTCGCGACTCGGGGTTCGGGAATAAGGTTCATTGAGCGGGAGCCTAGCCCCAATCGCTGAGAGCCGGATCCCGAAAACCGAATCCCGAGAACCGAACCCCGAAAACTCAGTCCGGCAACACGGTGGGAGAAACGAAAAAAAGCAATTCCTGATCCTGGTCGCTGACCTGACTGGATTTGAAGAGATTGCCGAGGATGGGAATGTTTCCGATTAAGGGAACATAGCTTGCCGAGCGGGATCGCGTGGTGACGGTGATGCCTCCAAAGACCACAGTCCCTCCATCGGGTACCAAAACCTTCGCTGTGGCTTCCTGAACGTTGATTGAGTAGCCTACGGTGGTGCTCAGCGTTCCCGGCGTATCGTCGCTTACGTCGATATCGAGAAATACCTTGTTATCGACGGTCACCTGGGGCGTAACGGTAAGCACCAGAGCTGCGTTCACGTACTGAGTGGTCACGGTCAGATTAATGCTGGTTTCTACCGGAATTTGTACGCCTTGCATCACCTCGCCCGGGAAGTTATTCTGGGTCACAATAGTCGGGCGAGAGATGGTGCGCGCCTGATCGTTTTCCTCGGCGGCGCTGATGGCAGCGTTGAGAATATAGCGGGCGCCGGCGTTTGTAATGGCGAAGGCGCCAAACCCAGCGGCAGTCTGGGCAGGGCTGAGCGTGCTTGTTCCTGATGAGCTACTCCCTGGAACTCCTACGGCTCCGGGCTCTCCCACGATGCCTGTTCCTGTCCCCCCTAGAGACGTCGTCGAGCCAGACCTGTTGCCGTAACTTCCGCTCAGAATTGATGACAGGCTGCGCGTGAACTCGCTGCTTGCCAGCACTACACGCGCCTGAATGGAAACTTGTTTTGACTTCGTGTCCAGCCTGTCGATGAAGGAATTGATCACCGGAAACTGTGAGGGCACGTCGGTAATAACCACGGCGTTGTCCCGAGGATCGGCCACCACGCTTCCCCGCCGGCTGAGCACGCCTTTGGCCGATGTCAAAATTGTTGCGACTCCGGGGATCGGCTTCAGATTCCCGGTCATGGACCCACCGCCGCCCCCGCTCATACCGGGCATCGTGGCCGAGCCGCTGGTAGACAGTTGGGGCTTCTGGTCCTCCGCCGAAGCATAATGGAGCCCACGAACAACAGTAATCAAAGGCTCAGCTTCGAGCTTGGCTTGGCGGAGCTGTTGGGTTTGATCAGCCTCGGCGGCCAGAGTCTGGATCCTGGCGATGCGGAGAACGTTTCCTTCCAGCACCCTTCCCAAGCCGTTGTTCTTGAGCACCAGATCCAGCGCCTGGTCCCAGGGTACATCGTCGAGGACAAGAGTAACCTGTCCGGCGACATCGGAATCGACCACAATATTTAAGCCGCTAACCTGGTGAATCAACCGGAAAAAGTCGCGTATGTCCACGCCACGAAGGTCTAAGGAAATCAGCTTTCCCGTATATTCCGGTGGCGTCTGAGGGGCGATGGAAAGGGCAGGGCTGGATTGGCCATCCGCGCCCGGACTTAAATCTCGCCCGGGGGCAATCCCCGCTGCCTGGAGCGCGGGCTGCTGGACATCGGCGAGCAATCGGGAAGCAGGCTGAGAGCCGATGAACCCCCTCACCTGTTCCAATCCCCCCTCTTGCCCAAGAGGGCGGGTGCAGCGAATCTCGCAGTTACTCTCCCCTCGCCCCTTTGGGGGAGAGGGGACGGGGGTGAGGGGGTCATCCAATCGGGGGGAAGCAGCTTCCACGGCGAGTATGCGGCTGCCCTGCCAAGCTGGACCTTGAGGGGGCGGGTCCAGCTTGACCGGACGCGCCAAATCCAATTTGGCGAAACGAAGGGCAGGCGCTATAAACTCTTGAGAAAGGTCCAGCCCATGGCTCTCGGTGTCATGGCTCGAATTCGGTGACGACTTGAAAATGAGAGCAACCGGTGTGACAGCAGCCGATGTCTTACCTGGTGCCAGGCGGCCTGTATCATGGATTCTAAGCGGTAGATTCTGGGTATTCAGGCGGGGCAAAATAATGGCAAAAAGTCTTTCCGGGGCGGCGTTAAGGCCGCTCTGCAAGGATTCTGCGAATGCCATAGTTGGCGAAAAGAATGTAACGTCTTTGGCTGGAGTGGCGACCGGGGAATGTTTGGCCAGTTTTCCTTGGCCGGCGGGAAACCCAGAGATAGCCAGAATCACGCCGACTGCCACCACGACGGGCTTCGTTGTCCCATTCATTTCGCTGGTGCTCCCCTCAGTTGATAATTCATCCACTTCACCACCGTGCGGCTGACGAGTCCTCTGGCGTCGGGCGTTTCTTCCTCAAAGTAAACAGCCGCCGGAGTGATTCCGGTTACAACCCCGTCATACAATTCATCACCCACCCGTAGAAAATAGGCGCGGTTACTGCCGTTGGATACCACCGCAATCAGGGTTTTGGTGGAATCCTCGGCAAGAACGCCCTTGAGACTCAGTTGATTTATGATCAGCCCGCGCCGACCGGGAGGGAGAGAAATCGGTAGCTGGCGCTCGCGCGCCCCAGCGCTCCGCGGAGGCGGCGGAGGTAAAAGGAACGGGTCGCGGCCTCCCTGGGACAGCGGCACCGTTGCCTGGGCAATTGGGAGAACGATCCCAGCCGGACGTGAACCGGGCGAGCCGCCTGCGACGGTTGCCGCATCGAGATTTGAATCCCGGGTTGGGCTTATGGCCGCACGCCCATACCTGCCGGGATGCACTGCGGCACGCCAAGTTAACTGCCGGCTCTCCCGGATCGCAGAGCTCCCGATAGCACCTTCGCTCCGGCCGGGCGGAACGTTTCCCGGCCACGCGAGCGCCAGTCCGACAGCGGCCACGCATAAAATCTGGTGTCGAGAAAATTTCAGACCTGCCCTCCTCTCGCACCTTTGGGGGAAAGGAGAAGGGGGCGAGGGAGTATATCGCTCCGAGAAGTAACCGTTAATCCAGGAGAGCGCCTTGGTCATTGAAAGCTCATCTTCGCGGCGGTTTCTTGTTCGCCGGAGCAGGAGTTTGCGAGCCGTTGTAATAGGTCGTGAGCACGCAGTCGGCGGCCACGGTCTCCTCCGGCCTGACGCTATATGCCCCCCGCCCGCCTCCTGGTCCCGGAGGGCTCAACGACAGTTCTGAAACGTCAACAATCCTTGGGCTGTTAGCAAGGTGGATGAAAAAATTCAACACGCGGTAGTACGTACCGTCGGCATGAAGCTGAAATGGCATGGCCGTGAAGTATTGTTCGCTTTGAAACTTTTCACCGACCAAGGAGCGGACGTGAATCGCCGAGGATGCCGCCGCACCATAGACGGTGCGGACAAAGTCGTCATTGGCTGGCTCGTCCGGAACAATTTTACGGAGCTGGGCGAGCTCCTGCTGGGCGCCGGCAATGCGTTTCAGCAAGTCCACTTGGTGGACCATCAACATCTTTCCCCGAAGGTTCTGCGCCTGCAACGCCCGGTACTGCATATCAAGAGAAGCCGCCCGCCCGCGCACCGGCACGACAAACTGATAGAAAACAACGGCCGCCAGCACGGCCGGTAACAGGGCCGCCACCCAAAGCTGCTGTACGGGTGTGAGTTCGAGCGACTTTTTGGAGGTCATGGGCTCTAAATGGGGACTCGGGTTTCCGGGTTCGGTAAGGTTGGCGGCGAGGTCGCCATCATTCCCGAACCCCGAGTCCCGGATCCCGAAAGTAAAGCATTACTGGTCTTAACGGCCTGGCAGCCGCCGCGAACTTCCGGCTGGGGCTGCCGGAGGCATCGAGGCGGCGGTTTCTACCGGAGGCTTGTAGAGACATGCCAGGCCGAACTTAAAGTAGACTGTGCCGTTCTGGTCATTTTCAAAAACATGATCGAGTTCGATATCTTCAAACGAGTGAGCGCCCTGCAGAACACCAATGAAATAAGCGATCGCGTTGACATGGTCGGCTTGTCCTTCGATGTCCAGTCTGTCGGCATTCGACTTCACGGACAGCAGGTAAAGCCCCTGGATTCCGTCCACCAGGCTGCCAAGCTTGGTCATTAGCCCCTGGGGCCCTGTCCGGCTGCTTTCGAGCGCCTGGACTAACTTTATGTGTTGCTCGATTTGTCCGAGCTCAGCTTGATATCGCCTGTTTTGCGCCTCGACGCCCGCAAGATGGGCAGCCTCAACCTGCGCCACAGCAATTTTGCCGTTCAGCACTGCGATCTGGTGGCTCCATGCCCCGTAAAATAAGCCTCCCACCACGAGGCAGACGGCGGCGCTCACCGCCGCATACGCTCCCGCGCGGCGCGCGCCTTTCCGGCTTTCGTCCTGACGCTTGGCTTCCCCGCCGGTGCTCGCCGCCTGAAGAAGGTTGATTCGGATCATGCTGCGTCAAAGCTCCTTAACGCCAAGCCCACGGCCACCGCCATGCGCGGAGCAGCGCTGGCAAGGAAGTCCGTGTCAAACTTTCCGGCGTCGCAATGAATCTTCCTGAAAGAATCCAGAATCTCCGCGGGAACCTTGAACTCGGCTCGAAGCGTCTCCACCAGTCCTGCTATTTTCGCGCTTCCCCCCGCCAGATATATCGCGTTAAGTGGCTCGCCGGCCGCTTGGCGGAAAATGGTGAATGCCTTCTGAACCTCTCGCACCAGCAGCTCGGAAACGGATCGCAACAATGGCAGCTCCGCCTGGGGCTGTACGGCTGGCACGTCCACGCCCCTCTTCAGTTTTTCGGCGTCTTCGAAGCTCACATTCAGTTCTTTCTGTAATGCAGCGGTATACGTATTTCCGCCAAACGGGATATCCCGCGCGAACAGGGGTAATCCACCGCGTGTGATGTTAAGGTTCGTCATGCTGGCGCCGATATTCAAAAGTCCGATCGTCTGATCCGGCGGCGGCTCGTAGCTCATCTCAAAAGCATTTTGTAGAGCGAAGGCATCTATATCCAGCACCACGGGCACTCGCTTCGCCCGCGCCAACATGCCTGTGTAAGCCTGGAGTTTGTCCCGCTTGACGGCGACGAGCAGCACATCTAGAGCATCCATGTTGGCGGCCGGTCCCAGAACGTAATAACTCAGACTTACCTCGACAAGGTCAAAGCCGATGTATTGCATCGCCTCATGCTGGACGGCAATCTCCAACTCTTCTTCGTTCGTGGCCGCGACGATCATTCTCCTGATCACTACGGAAGGTCCGGAAAGTCCGGCAGCCACATTGGAATTGAGGATTCCGTGGTCTTCCAGCGCCCTTTGCACGGCATCGGCGACTGAAGTCGGCTCATCCAGCGCGCCGTCTGCACCTGGTCTCTGGTCGAGACTCTGAAGCGCCAGGCTAACGAGCTCGTAGCCTCCATCCCTTGCCTTCAATTCGACGGCCTTGATCGAGGCTGAACCTATATCCAACCCCACGAGGCCCTGTGGCTTCTTTTTGAGCTTCATCCGGGGTCTCATCAAGCGCGCCCTGGCCCTCTCCGGCTGCCCCGGGAATTACGCGGCTGCGCGCTCTGTTTCTCCATCCACTGGTCGAGCACGGCTTTCTTGAATCTCCACCGGTTGCCCAGCTTGAAGCCCGGGACGCGCTCCTGCACAAGGTATTTATAAAGAGTTTCTTTTGAGACGCCTAAGTATTGCGACGCCTCGCGGACGTTCATAACCTCTCTGAATTGTGACATGTGCCTCGCAAGTCCCCAGTTGGAAACATCTAAGATATTAAGAGCCAGATGACCATCTTCACTACTGAGGATATGTCTATTTCTATATACTTTATTGATAATTGTCAAGTGTATATATATAATATACGTAATTACTCGGTATCCCGATCACCCACTATGTAGCGCCGACCTTCCGGTTGGTATTTGACCAGATGCCGGGTTGAAGCCCAGCGCTACAGGAGAAGCTCTCGCCTTCACCCAAAAGAACGAAGATAACTAATGCCCAATCACAGCCCCTATTTGGCTGCGAGACGGGGCGGAATCCTCGTATACTGGATTCGGGATTTTGCGGCGAGCGGGCAGTGCTGGGGATCGCCGCTTTTCCGTACACCCAGGAGGCGTTTCACTTGGCAGACGCAGTGCTTCAGACTCAAATCGACGCTCGCACGCCCGAATTTCAAAGCAACACCCGGCGCATGGTTGACCTGTTGACCAAAATCAAAAATGAGGAAGAACAAATCCAGCAGGGTGGTGGCGACAAGGCCATAGAATCCCAGCACAAGAAGAAGCGATTTACGGCTCGGGAAAGAATCGAGCATCTTTTGGACCCCGAATACTCCTTTTTCGAGCTAGGAATCTATGCAGCTCAGGGGATGTACGAAGAGTGGGGTGGCGCGCCCGCCGCTGGGGTCGTTACCGGCCTGGGACGAATTCATGGCCGGCTGGCGATGGTCATTGCCAATGATGCTACCGTGAAAGCCGGCGCTTTCTTTCCCATGACAGCCAAGAAAGTAATACGGGCGCAGAACATTGCCCTGGAAAATCATATCCCCACCATCTACCTGGTTGATTCGGCAGGCGTGTTTCTTCCGCTGCAGGAGGACGTATTCCCTGACACGGATGACTTCGGGCGTGTGTTCCGCAATAACGCCGTAATGAGCGCTCAGGGCATCCCGCAGATTACAGCGGTGATGGGCATGTGCGTGGCGGGAGGTGCCTATCTGCCCGTCATGTGCGATCACGTCCTGATGACGGAGGGTAGCGGCCTCTTTCTTGCGGGACCTGCGCTCGTGCAGGCGGCGATCGGCCAGCAAGCTTCGGCGGAGGAGCTCGGGGGGGCGCAGATGCACGCCCAGATCAGCGGTACCGTGGATTTCCGAGAGGTCGATGACTCAAGTTGCCTTCGCCGCATCCGTTTCCTGGCCGGGCAAATGGGTGCGCGCCCGGCCGCGCCATTCAGCCACACCCAGGCGGAGCCCCCCAGCTATCCGCCGGAAGAGATCTACGGCATATATTCGCCCGATCCCGTTCGGCAGTACGATATGAGGGAAATCATTGCTCGCATCGTGGACGGCTCGGTATTCGAGGAGTATCGCGCTGAATACGGTGAGACGGTCCTCTGCGGATACGCCAGGATTGGTGGCTGGGCAGTGGGGATCGTGGCCAACCAAAAGAAGCACGCGCGCACGATGGCGCCAGGCACCGGCCAGAAACGGATGGAATTTGGCGGAGTCATTTATGCGGCGTCGGCCGAAAAGGCGGCGCGCTTTATCATGGATTGCAATCAGAATCTCGTCCCGTTAGTGTTTCTGCACGACGTGAATGGCTTCATGGTCGGCCGGGAGGCGGAATGGAGCGGTATCATTCGCGCCGGAGCGAAAATGGTGAACGTTGTCGCGAACAGCGTGGTTCCTAAAATCACGGTGATTTGCGGCGGCAGCTTCGGAGCGGGACATTATGCGATGTGCGGAAAGGCTTACGATCCCCGCTTCGTTTTCGCCTGGCCCACCACCCGTTATGCGGTCATGAGCGGCGAGTCGGCGGCGAGCACGCTGGTTGAGATCCGCGCGCGGCAACTCGAGCGTGAGGGCCACAAGCTGAGCGCCGCCGAGAAGAGGAACCTACTGGAATCCGTGCGTGGCTCTTACGAGCGGCAAATGGATGTTCGCTACGCGGCCGCTCGCCTTTGGGTCGATGCCATCATCGATCCGGCCGAGACTCGCGACGCCCTCATATGGGCGCTGGACGCCGCGGCCCTCAATCCCGAAACTCGCGAGTTTAGAACAGGAGTCTTACAGACATGACGGATCAAGTGAAGATTGTTGAATGCCCGCGTGACGCGTGGCAAGGGTTGCCTAAAATTATCAGCACGGAAGCTAAGGTATCTTACTTGCGAAAGCTGATCGAAGCCGGATTTCAGCACATTGACGCGGCCAGCTTTGTAGCGCCTCAGCACGTCCCGCAGATGGCGGACAGCGAAAAGGTGATCGGGGAATTAGCCTCCTCCGGCTTCCTTCGCAAGCGCCCTAATGGCCACACGCAATCGTTTTCTCCGGACACCGCGCCAAAGCGCGATGTGGAGATCATTGGCATCGTCGTCAATAAGAAGGGACTGGAGCGCGCTCTCGCCACTTCCAGTCTTACCACGATAGGCTATCCGTATTCTGTGTCGGCCCATTTCCGGCGCCAGAACGCGAATATGTCTCAGTCTGAATCGCGTGACTTTGTAAAAGAGATCGAGGCGGCCACCCGCTCCGCTGGTATCAAACTCGTGGTTTATATCTCAATGGCCTTCGGAAACCCGTTTGGCGAGCCCTGGAGCCCGGAAGTAACGCACGAAGCGCTCGAGTGGCTGAAGAGTGCCGGGGTGAAGACTGTTTCTCTCGCGGACACGGTAGGCGCGGCAGGGCCCCAGGAAACCGGAAGCCTCTTCCGAGAGCTCGCGAGCCGCGCTGAAGGTGTGGAATTGGGTGTGCATCTGCATAGCCGGCCCGAACAGGCAGCCGAGAAAGTTATCGCCGCGTACGAGGCCGGCTGCCGCCGGTTTGACGGAGCGCTTACCGGATTGGGAGGATGTCCGTTTACAGGCGATGCTCTGGTGGGAAATATTCCCACCGAGCTTCTGGCCTCAACCCTCGCCTCTCGCGGCGCCGC
>JASHOS010000278.1 GCA_030040995.1 Terriglobia bacterium
CTTGGCTGAATCTGGTCGAAACCCTCTTTGGCAAGATGGCGCGCACATTTCTGAAACACGTTCGCGTCACTTCTCGCGAGGAACTGAAGGATCGAATCTTGCTCGGTATCGCAGAAATTAATCAAGAGCCGGTTGTACATCGATGGAAGAATTTTGACGCGCTAAATATGTAAGTGTTTTAACGAATCTCTATACTAGTCTTTAGTCTCACGTATGAGCAACTCAGAGACCTGTTCGGAAATGAGGAAGCCCACCGCGATTGAAAGACGGCTTTGGGCGCCGTCGCTGGCGTCTACCTGATACTGGAGGAGACTTTGGGCAGACAGTACGTTGGCAGCGCAAGCGGCACTGATGGAATTTGGGGCCGCTGGCGGAGCTATGCGATCACAGGACACGGTGGCAACGATCTGCTGAAAAAGCTGGTCCGAGAGGACGCTGATTACCCAGAGAAATTTCTGTTTTCCGTGCTGCAGATTTTACCCAAGTCGATGGCGCGCGAGAGGGTGATTGAATATGAGTCGCTCTACAAAGAGAAGCTTGGCTCCCGAGCGACCGGGCTTAACTCATAGTTTGCCGGCAGGCTACCTAAAGATGTGTTTCGGTGCTTGGCCCGTTCGTCAATGACAGCGATGCCCTTCTTGCGCTTGGTGACAGGCGTCGGCCGATAGAAGTGACAGGAGCTATCCAGTTCGCAGCGTGACGTTGTGCGGGTTTTGAGGCGCGCGGCGATCACCTGGGCAAGCACTTCCATGATGAGTGCATGCGCAGGCGACACTTCGCTAAGCTCGGCGCTTCCAGCGTAAACGGTGCCTCCCAGAGCGAAATCATAACGCCTGAACTCTCTTCCCGTGAAATAATCTGGAGCCTCCTGCCGACTCGTGAGGTTCATCTCAATGTATCCAAGAAACCACCCGTCCCTTTGGCAGATCGGTAATTGGAATTGGTCCGACAGTATCTTTGTCAGTTGCTTCTTGCTGCCATCAAACTCGATGAAGATATCGACCGTGAGGCTTATCCAGAGTCGTTGCCTGTGGAGATAGCAATCGGATTTAGCACCCCTTTTATCTTCATCTTTACGCCATCAATCTTACGGCAATACAGGCTACGCGACAATGCACCCGCGTTTCGGATTTCGCCGCGACGGTCGAAAGCCTGCAGAAGTTTGGGGGCGGCTCCGGAATGAGATCGTAACGGGAGGTGGCGGCAAACAGATTCTGATAGAAGACGTATCGGCAATGCAATCGAGCTCTTCGAGCGTATCATCCCTGAGGTCTGCCTCAACTCGCCGGGGCGGCGGTTCTTTCAAGCAGTGACCGCCACGGATGTTATGCTCCCCGGTTCGAAGATTCAAGCTGGGCGCGGAGCCAATTGACGATTTCCTGGACGTTGCGCCAGTCGCGCATCCGCTGGCAGTAGTTCAGACGCTCCTGCCTGATGTGCTCTGGCGTTCGCCATTCCTGACTGCGGTATGGTTTTGATTCGAGGCCGTTCCCGGCGTATTTGTAGAGGTGCTTGAGGTACTCGTCTTCGGACGGCTTCTCACTGCGCCGCGTTGTGCGAAGCTCGCCGTATTTCCGGGCCTCTTGCCCGGTGAGCGCCGCAAGAGCCTGGTAAAGCTTGCGCGGATCGCGGATTCCAACATCAACATAACCGTGAGTCAGACCGTGGTCCACGGCAATGCGGCCAATCTTCCGACGCAGGGATTTTTCGCTGCACCAAGCTCTCCACTGTTCCCGCTCGTAATCGCACGCTGCCTCGCCGCATTCAAGCGCGGGACTATAGGGCCGGTAATGAACCACCATTCGCCTTGCCTTGCGTTCGGCCACGGCGATTTTGCGCAACAGTTCAGCCTTGCGCCGTTCTTCGCGCGAAAGGTGGCCAGTGGTCTTTGCCTTCCTCTGGTGCGCTGCCCAGGCTTTGAGTGTCTTGTAATGCTCGCCTCCCCGCCGCATGTCCAGTAACCGCAAGCGATAGTCCCGCCCTTCAGCACGGATTTCTAGGTCATCCGAGAGCGTGATCTCACAGAAAGTGAGGCCGGTAAGAATGCCTGCAAGAATCGACCGCGAAAGAGCAAGAGGCTTATTGCCTGGCCGGCCGATGCCAACAATCGGAGCCTTGAGGTGTGCGAGCGCGACGAGCTTTCCCAATGTGATTTCCATGTTTACCTCCGTCATTTGCGCGCTCTCCACGCGCGCTTGAAACTGGACACTGGCCGTCAAAGGGCGGCGTCGTTGTCGGTGACACAGGTTTCCTCGTCGTGTCCAAGTTCGTAGCAGGCGTCACAAAGGGCGAGATCGGCATCCTGCCGGCTGGCGTCTTGTTCAAACTCTCTCCCGCATCCCTGGCATTTCAGCACGCCAGTCCTCTCCACCAAGTCGTCAAAGTCCGGCCTGAAGGCATAGAGTAAGCGCAGCGCATAGCCCAAACCTTCCGCTTTCCAGCGAAATTGCTGGGCCGTTTCAGGATCGGCTTCACGGTCCGCCCTGCGATTCCAGGCTGAAATTTGTGCTTCCAAATTGCTCGCAAGGTTGTCGTAGAGGTACGGATTGATTTCTTTCTCAGCGTCATAGCGCGCGCCGCCTGTGTGACCCTGCGGGTCTCCGCTATGGTTCTCGGTCTGTCGAAGTTGGTTTTGCTCGGTCATTTGGTATTTCTCCTTTTCCGCCCTGCGTCTCGCGGGGCACAAAAGAGGCAGGGAGTACCTCCTCCCGCCGCTGCCCTGACGGGGGAGCCGCAAAAAATCTCGCCTGTTTCGCTTGATTTTTTCGGGGGGACCGTCACCCGGAGGGCGGCGCAGCCAGGGCAGAGCTTGCGTCGGCAGGGCGGAGGGGTATTCACTCGCGTGCCATGCCCGCGAGACGCAGGGCGGAAAAGGAGACGTGACCGAGCGCGTTAAACCGGAAGGCAGCCCGAAAACGAATCAGAAGCGCAGCCCGCAGTGGGCTGGACTAGTAGCGGCCTTTTTTTGGGGATTAAGGGGGTAGCCGGGTTCACTGATAGGCAGGAAATCTGAGCCACCTGCGACGAATGAGCTGGCGGGAGGCCAGGCAATGCCCTCAGACGGCGTTGATAGTGCTCAACTCAAATGCGATTGCCTTTGCCGGAGACGTTCGGTAAGATCAGCTGGTAGATGGCCGACCGTCAACCCGACCCGTTATCTTCAGAGAATGGTTATTCAGTACCTCCAAGCGACTGGCGATCGTTGCAGCACAAGGTTTATACGATTTTTAGGGATATTGGCTTCGACGTTGAGATACAAAAAACCGTCCAAACTGCTCGGGGCACGGTCGAAGTTGATGTCCTTGCCGAGCGGCATGAGCCCATTGGCACCGTGATTCTGTCCGAGTGTAAGTACTGGAATAAACCCGTTCCGAAAGCAGTGGTTCACGGCTTTTCCAAAGTCGTTCAAGATTATGGAGCCAACCTGGGATACATAATTTCGAAAGCAGGTTTTAACGCCGGAGCATATGATGCGGCGAAGTTTACCAACATCCGCCTGCTTACGTGGGAAGAGTTCAAAGCAACTTTTGAACTCGAATGGTTGAAGGGGATCTCCGGAAGGGTGAGCGAGGATTTCCGTGTCCTCATGGACTGTACCGAGCCGGTTATCGCGTCGTGGGTAGTAAGAATGCTCGACACCGTGGACGAAGGCGAGGTTTCCCATTTCAAGGGCCTCCGCGAGAAGTTTGCGGAAATCGGCTCGCTCGTCGCCACAATCGCCGTCTTCGAACATACCAAGGATCTTTTCGGGATGAAATTTCCTTTCGAGTTCGCGATCGGCAGCACGCGACTGACCGTTGCTTCGTCCTGGGAATTGATCGACGTGATTTACGCGGATGGTACTAAGGCACAGGATGCTCTCAGGAGAGTTTTGAACTCGAGGTCAACTCGTTGACTACAGTGCAGCGGGATATCTGACCCTGGGGCTCGCGCGTAAGGACGCCTGTCGAATGCTCATGGCACGAATGTAGCGGAAGACTTATTGCATCAGCGTTTTACAATACCGATTCAATTCTCTTCGAAGCCGTGGTCTTTGAAGCGGAGGGTGCGGCAGTTTTCGGTGACGGTGCGGACAACGTTTTCCGGGGCGCCTTCGGGGATATCGGCGCGGATTTCGAGGGTCACGTCCACGCGGGCACCGTCCAGTTTTGAGATGTGCTGCACAATTTCATCGGCGATCTTTCCCGCATCGCGACTGAGCCGCATCGGGTCCAACTGCACCGAACCGTGAAAGCGCCGGGGAGTCGCTGCCGTAGCGGGGCTGGTTACGCCTGGATTGGTAATCGCACTCCCACTCGCGCTCGGCCCTCCAAGTGGGAGGTGCGGCTGCGAGCTAAGGGTGGATGGCACCGGCGCGGTAGCTGGCGCAGCTTGCTTCGCCGCATCTTCCTCCATCTGCTTCGCCGCCACGTCCGGCTTGACCAGCACGGCTTCGCCGGTGAGCGAAATCCCGGCGACGTTCCCGACTCTTAGGCCGCGATAGCGCTTCAGGCTTGCGTCCCATGCGTCAGCGTAGGCGAAAGTCTCTTGCCGCCAGGTGAGCAAATGAAGCCCATCGCGGATGGATGCCAACAGAACGTCAGAATCCCTGAGCCTTGGCAGGTATAGATATTTGCCGAAATATGAAGCAAGCTGCTTCAGGGTGGCGTGATCCCCATCCCAGAGCGGAATGCGGTCCAACTCCAAGCGCAGGCGCGTTCCAGCAAAGTCCGTGAGCAGCAGCTCCTCGGTCTTCAGCTTTTTTGACGCGCGCACGGCAAGGCTGTCTCCTCCCTGCTGCGGCTTACTTTCCTGCCAATCGAGGGGCGACGAGGCATCCTGCTGCCCCTGACATGGCACAATCAGCCAGGTGTAAGTCTCGGGAATCCGCTGATCGACCGTCTTGTCCGCATCGCCAGTTTTGGTCTTGGCCTGATTCGCCTGGAACGGGTCCAAATTCAGCGGTATCGTCTCGTCGAGGATGGATTTCCAGGCGAGATACTGCCGCACCGCTTGTTCAAGCTCGCTCAGACGCGTGCGATCCGGGGCCAGAAACACGAGCATATTCTTGTTTTCGCGCGGAGAGGCGCCGCGCTGGTCAAGAATGTCTGCCGCTTCCTTTCGCGCCGGGCTGTCCGCCATTTTTGCGGAGTGCGGATGCTCTGGGCCAAGAATCACTAGCCGCGTATCGGGATCATCGGGCACATCGCCGCTCGAACCGGGGCATGGATGCACGCGCACGAAATCGCCACGCGAGCGAGCCTCCTCGCGCAAGCGGCGTTTGATTTCCTCTGCGACCTTATCGGCGTCCTGCTGAGCAGCGCGGTCCTGCGCCAGCCGGGTCACGCTCGGCTGAGTTGAATACCAGTAGCGCCGCCCGTCCACGTACAGGTGGTTTGCGTGATCGGTCAGGCGGCGAAG
>JASHOS010000279.1 GCA_030040995.1 Terriglobia bacterium
CTCAGAATCGGCTCCAGCGCGGAGCCTTCCGCTCCGTCGCGGAGCTGGAGGCGGCGATTGCCGACTACGTGAGCGTGCACAATGCTGATCCTAAGCCCTTCGTTTGGACCGCCACTGCCGACCGCATTCTGGCGAAAGTCAAAAGAGCTACCAAGGCGTACAACATTGTCCAGAACCGTTAGTGGCACATGACTAGATACCGCCCGTCCGGACTCAGGGCCACAGCGCTCGGAAAGCTATTGGTCTTTTGCGGAATACCGGGCGCCGGCGCCTGCAGTATCCTGCCAGTAGACAGGTTAATGGTTCTTGTCCCGGCTTGAGGACCGGCCTGAGCCGCAATAACGCGGGCGAAAATACCCGTTGCCAGGCACAATCCTGCAACGGTGATTCTTCTCAGCACCGCATTCTCCTCACTTGAGGGGCGTGATGGATCTCACTTCGATCGTCGCGCCTTTAAGCCTTCCCACCACCCGAACGTTTTCGCCAGCAAAGGCTTTCGCCTTCACCTGATCGCTTAATGCGTACACCCGGTGATGCGATTCGTCAGCCAGCACGAATTTGCTGCCCATTGCAACGCACATCAGCGTGCACTGCTTGGCGCTGCCGCCCATCGTGTGGTGCAGGCCGCAGGCGCTATCGCTGATATTGCCGGTAAACGCGCGATTTCCTCCTGGCGCGGTTTGTGCGCCCAAGCTGATACCCAGCGCAGCAACTAACGCTGCCATCACGCCTGCTCGTTTCTTCATCAGAGTAGCGCCTCCTGGACTGCGCGCTGGCGGGTGGCTCCGTGGGGGGGCAGGTTGTGAATTGCCGTGGGCCTGAGCCGGCAGTAAGTCATGGCGTAGGCTATTCCTTTAGTCTTCCGGTCCACGAGAAGGCCCAACGCCGGCTCTTCGTGGTTGACCCGAATCATAATCTTTACGGTAGAGGAACCAAACGACTTCGCGCTGACGATCTGAAAGCTGCGGATCTTCCCGTAATCTCCTTCCGGTCCCCAACCGTGCATGAAGTCGCCGAATGCGTAGGAAGGCGCCGGTTGCCAAAGCTGATAGGCTCTTCTGTAGTCGCCCTTTTCGAGAGTCGTCATGAACCGCGTGACCGCGCGCTTCTCGGGGTAGTCCCAAAATTGCCGGACGATGAGGACTGTAACCACCACGATGATGATGATTAAGAGCCAAAGGGGAATATACTTGAAAAATCCTGTTTTCAGTTTCTTGGGCTGCGCGTCGAGTAATGTCATGATCTCAACTCTGGAGGGACAGCCGCCAGTTGAAAATCCGCGGCTTCTTGGTCAGACGTATTAGGCTAACACGAATTGTATGAGAATCCGATGGCTTTCAATCGCGCCACGCAAATCAGCCGGCTGGAGGAAGACATCCTTAAGGTTCTGTGCCAAGGAACGGCGGAAGGGCCGGCGCGAGAATTTATGCGCGAACACCTCCGCAATTACCGGTGGCACGAACCTGCCCATCAGATAATTTTTCAAGCTCTGCTGGCGATACCTTCCAAATCGGTAGAGATGATTTGCGCCGAACTTCCGGCTCAACTCACGAGAATGGGATTCCCGGATCTCGAGTGGGAAAGGCTGTTTGAAGGCGAGTTGCTCTCAAAGAGTGAAGCCGAAGATCTGGTAAGGCGGATCAGAGAAACAAGGGACGAGTGACAAGTGATGAGCGAGGGAAGAAGAAGCCGTCAGCACTCAGCCATCAGCTAACAGCGAAAGCGCTGACCAGTAGACTGTATCATTCTGACGAATCCTTGAGCTGAGTGCTGATCGCCGAAAGCTCTTCACTCGTCACTCTTCACTTGTTCTTGAAGATCTCGAGCGGTGGCCGCTGGCCAAATTTTGGGTCTGTGATGTCCATGGCCTTGAGGATTGTAGGCCCCACGGCGAGCATGGAGATTTCATGCAGGTCCACGCCACTTTTGATATCCGGACCCCAAGCAATAAACGACGCTGCGAGTCCTTTCCGGAAAGGGAGATATCCATGATCTCCACCCGACGCGGGAGTCGTCAGGGGACCAGCGGCCGCGCTGTCAAACATCGCGCCTGTTGGCGCATCGAGCGCCAGCATGGCTTGCGGATCGGCGCCGAGATTTTGAAGCGCTTGCCGGTCGAGTACCGCCCAGGCCAGATTCTGGTCCCGAAGCGGCTTGAGCGCCCGGTCGATTGCCGGCCCCAGGTTCTCGCTTTTCGGCCAATAAATGAAAAGCGATCCACCGTTCGACACCGTGTCAATTTTTCCCCCCGTCACGTTTCCGTTTGCGTCCGCAGTCAGCAAGCCCGCTTTCACCAGGAGCGTATTGGGATGAATCAACCGATGGACCGTGACGAAACCATGATCGGAGACGATAAAGACATCGATATTTCCGGCGAGTCCGGAGTGATTCACGGCCGCGAGGATTTCGCCAATCACTTGGTCGTCATAATTCAGCGTCGCCATCGCCTGTGGGCTTCCCGGTCCGAAGGCGTGCTGGGTCTGGTCAAGGTCGGCCAGATGGATCAGAGTCAGGTCCGGACGATGTTTTTCAATCACGTAGACGGCGAGCTTGCGCTTCAGCTCGTCGTAGTCTTCACCCTGACGTGGCGGGCCCAAGGCGGCGAAGACTTCGATCGCGAACGCCGGGTTCATGAATCGCGCCACGTAGAGCGGCTCGGGCGCGGGAGGCCGGGTGGGATTCCAGATTTCCGGGATGTCCCAATCGATCGCCGCGCCCGCGGTTACCGGCCAGGAAACCGAGGCGGTGGTAAGGCCGTGGGTCCGAGCTTCATCCCAGAGAGTTGTACATTTGATCGCTTTGGAAAACCAGAACCAGTCGTTGGAGTCCTTGCCGGCGGTGCGGGATGAATAGTTGGTATAAATGCCGTCTTGCGCGGGAAGACAGCCTGTGACGATGGTCGTGTGGGAGGGATACGTCACAGAAGGATAATCGCCTTCCACCCCCTCCGCATAGCTGCCTTCTTCCTTAAGACGTAGGATATTGGGAATGCGAACGCCTGGTTCGGGCGCCGTGTATTCGCTGGAGCGCATGCCGTCTACGGAAATCACCAGAACGTGCCGGTGAGAGGAAGTGACGCCCGGCTTTTGCGCCCACAGACCGGCGCCAATGAGCGCGAAGAGGAGGCGAAGAACCGCAGCGCCGGCGAGGCCGCCGGCCCATCGCCCCCTCCGTTCTTTCTGTCTCATGCCGAAGTTCTTCAATGGAGCCCTCGGTAGGAAAGCCCCAGACCCAAAGGTGGGGTCTGCGCTACGCGCCTGATGTGCTTACAATAGACTTCGTGAGCTTGTTTGACGCCTCAGCAGCCGAAGGCCGGCTTTCGGTCGCTACGCGGCCCGGCGCGGCCGCAGCAACAGCCTGTGAAGTCGCCGCTGTTTACGCGAGCATTTTGCTTTACATCTGGCGGTGGCAGCGGAGCCATCCTCTCTTCTGGATTGCAATTCTGGCGTTTATCATACTCACGCATTTCCTTCATCACGACTCGCTGCGCGCCCTCGGACTCACTCAATCCGGGCTGAAAGGCTCGGCCCAGATCATTCTGCCGGCCGCTGCCGCTATTTACACGCCCGTCGTAATTTACGCTCTCGCCACTCATCGCTTTGCGTTAATTTCGCCCGGCAGGTTCGGCGTGGATCGGTTTCTGGGCTATGCGGTATGGTGTTGCGTTCAGCAGTATCTGATGCAATCCTACTTTCATCGCCGCTTGATGAGCGTTATCAGAGCTCCGCACCTCAGTTCTCTTACCGTGGCGCTGATGTTTGGAGCCGCGCACATCCCCAACCCGGTACTGATGGCCGCCACAGTAATTGGCGGATTCATTCTGGCTGAGGTCTACGCGCGCCGGCCCAACATCTGGCCACTCGCCTTGGCGCAAGCCGTGGGAGGCTTGCTCATTGCGGCTTTGGTTCCTGCGACAGTCATCCACAACATGCGCGTCGGACCGGGGTATTACACCTTCCGGCAGCGATAAGAAAACAGAGATTAGTGAAAAGCGGCGAGTGACGAGCAGGAGTCGGGAACCCCAAACCTCGAGTCCGATAGCTTCACTGCGTGCTGTTTTCTGCCTTCAGGCGCTGCAATCCTTGCCGGGCGAAGCCAAGTTGAGGGTCGAGCTGGAGCGCCGCCATATATTCCTCTGCGGCAAGTTGTGGCCTGCCCGAGCGCTCATAGACCTGCCCCAGCCAGCTCAGGGCCGAGGCCTGGGAAGGATACCCGGCCGGGCGCCGCGGCAGAGCAAGGTAACTCTTTAATTCGCGCTCTGCCTCAACCAGTTGCTTGCCGGCCATGACCTCGGCAGCGCCGCGGTAATAATGGAGGCGTGGATCGGCCGGACTCACCTTGGCTGCCGCCTCCACCGCCGTTTTCATCCCTGCCGCATCACCGCGCGACTCGTAAAAATTCGCAGCTTCAAAATACGGTCCGGGTTTGCCCGGCTTAAGCTGGACTGCCTTGTTGAATTCGGCCGCGGCCTGCGGCGCCTGGCCAAGCGTTTCGTAATAGTGGGCGCGCGCTAGGGCGCCCTCAACCGGGTCGAGCGTTCCTATGGCTTCCGCTTGCTTCAAAGCCTTTGCTCTCCCGCCACCCAGTACCCAGGGCGCCTCCAGGTAAAACGTCATCAAATCGCGATGGGCGTCCACGTTGGATGGGTCAAGAGAAACTGCTTGTTCGAATTCTTTCCTTGTTTTAACGGCGAGCTCCAGACTGTGCTCTTGCTCCGCCTCGCGGCCGTAGATCCGGCCAAGCCAGAGATGGATTTCGGCGTCTTGTGGCTCGATCTTTTTCGCCGATTCAGCGTAAGACACTGCCTGGCCCCAGTCTTTGAGCTCGTAGTAGCAGCGCGCCAGAAGAAGCTGCACCGAGGCGCTATCCGGGTCTTGCTGGAGCGCGCTTTCCAGTGTCGTGCTGGCCTGCCGGAAATTGCCCGACTGAAACTCAACCAGCGCCAGATTGTAGGGCGAATGGGGCGGCGCCGCCCATACGCAGAGTGGGATGAAGCAGAAAAGCAGGACCGCACGAAGAGCAGACCTAACTCCTGCGCCGCGGCGCGGGCTGGCTTCGTAACGCTTGGGCAGCGGCCCATCATTCCTGTCTGAATGTTTGCGATAAAAGAAATACGCCAAGAATTCCTCCTCGGGAAAAAACTCGATCTTATCATGCCATCTAGCCCTGGTGGTTTAGGCTGCTGAGCTTTATACGTTTTGGTTGGGTGGCGCAGACATGGCGGCATGTGCCACATCTGCGCTACTCGCCTGCCCAAAAACCACGGCGTCAACGTATGGATCCCTCCGCTACAAAAGCGTCTCTGCTGAGCCCCGCATGCTTTGACGGCCGTTTTGAACCATCCTGGTGGCTCATATTGTCTATATCGGCTAACTTTCCGACACCGACAGGCCTCTCAGCGGCTCCCCTATAACTTAAAGATGCAGTCTGGGACTACGGGTTTTACAAAGCCCGATGAACCGTGAACCCGACGGCACTTGCTTCCGCACTCTCAAAGGGCAATTCAGAGTCCAATCTGTACCGGACACGATAGAGTTTTGCAAAGCATAGAAATAACGGGGATTCTGGCAGCCAATCAAGGGCAGAAGCGGCTGCTCAAGCGACGGCATTTCGTCACGTGCCAGAATGCTGTCAACATGGTATCGTTGCTTCTTGCGCCCCGTTTTTCAGCAAAAGCTGGCTCGATATGAAGTGCGCGCGGAAAGTGGCCGTCATTCCGACGGAGAAAGGTGAACCCTGTCATTCTGAGCGGCAGCGAAGAATCCCCGTAGTTCGTTCTCCCTTACGAATACAGAGATTCTTCACTCGCTGCGCTCGCTCAGAATGACAGTTCCCGTTGGTTACGGGCACAAGGCCGCGCTGCGCTTACTGGTTGCTGTTATTCTCCGTCCCCACGTTAAGCGGCGTGCCGGGAACGCTCGGAGGATGGGGGACTCTGCCCTCAATGGCATTTTGCAGAACGACGTTGTTTTTCTGCAGGATGGTTCCCGTAGCCTGCTCGAATTGAATTAGGGCTTTCGCATAGGCCGCCCGCGCCTTCACTACACTGTCTTCAGCGGTCGCAAGGCTGCCCTGCGACGCGATCACCTCGCTAGCCGAGGCCTGGCCCACCTTGTACTTGGTTTCTTCCATCGAGAGCGATTCGCGCGCCAGGCTGGCGACGCTCATGGCGGCGTCGAGCTGCCCCTTGGCTTGGTGGACCCCGCTCACGGCCTTGCTCACATCCCACACCGCCTGGTTCTGAGCTTGCTGGAGTTTCATCGCGTACTGGCGCTGTTCGATAAGCGCCTGGGCCGCGTCCGCCTGGGCGACGCGATTGCGAATGGTAAAGCTCAACGACACTCCATAGCTGTAACCGGGGTATGCGTTCCGAAAAAGCTGAGCGAGGGCGGTGCTTGCGGCGCCACTCAACCCTTGGGGCGAGAACGTGGCAAAGGCATCCAGAGAAGGCAAGAGAGCGTTTCGGGTTTGCTTGATCGTGTAAACCTGGTTGCGGAGATTCAATTCTGCCTGCTGGATTTCCGGCCGGTTGGCCAGAGCTTCTTGAATGGCCTCGTTCAAGGGAGGAATGTCATCCGGATGGGGCTCAGGCAACTGGTCAGTGGTGTCGATTTCGACGGCGGCCAGCTCGGCGTTAAAGGTCTTCGAAATCGCTGCCTTCATCGATTGCTGATCCTGCGCATACTGGTTGCCAACCGTCAGTAAGTCTTGCCGGCGCGCGGCGACCTCCTCTTCCGATTGCACCACGTCCAGCCTTGCGGCAGCCCCGATTTTCGCCTCCGTTTGATTATCACTGAGGAGCTTTTGGGCGTACTGCAGGCTCTCGTTTCCCACTCGAATATCTTCGCGATCCGCGAGCAAATCATAATAAAGCGTCATGACGTTATCGACAGTCGTGTCTACGCTCTGCTCGAAAACGCTCTCGGAGTATTTCACCTCGTTTTGCGCCTGCCGGATGAAAATCGCGTTGGCACGGTAACCAAAGCCCTGAAGCAGGTTCTGGGTGACGCCTATCGTCATGTATGAATTAATCGAGGGATTGAACGCCTGCAAGGTTGCGTTAGATGAATCATTAAAGCCCTCTATTCCTGCGAAAAAACTCGTTCCCGTGAGGAAACCCTCGCCGATTCCCGCATAGCCATAGGACGCGCGCTCTGTCACCTCCGGAACGCCCGTGACACTGGTAAAGTTCTCTGGCGTGAACGTATTTCCGTAGCCGTATGCGGCGATGAAGTAGGGATCGCAACACCCGGTGGGAGAGACGCTGGGTACTCCGCCTCCCGTCAGGCCGCCGCCGAGACCCCCGCTGCTGCTACTGGAGAGCCCGCCGCCGAGCGCGCCGGCAAAAACCGCGTTCGATAGGGAAGCGCCGGCTACCGATCGTGCCGCTCCACCACCATCCGTTCGCAACACGTTCGTCTGCGCCAGCGGAAGATTGTAGCGCGCCACCGCGATATCGAGGTTGTTTTCGAGAGCCAGCGCGATCGCATCCTCCATCGAGAGGCTAAGCTTGCCGTTGAGGATCAGTTCGTTGAGACGAGGAGAATTCGTCAGCTTCGCCGGCGGCACGAATGGGCTGCTGAAAGTGTTCAGAACGCCGTGGGTCTGGGCGTAGTTAATGGCGCTCACGTCATCGCTGTTAGGGTCGTGTTTCCCCGGCCACGCGAACCCCGCGGCAGGTAGACAAAGCGCCCAGACGCAGACGGCGGCTATTGTAGCGCTATATAGGCATTTAGTTTTCATATTTCACCTTCCTCTTTCTAACAAATTGGGTTGTAGCGTAAGCGCGGCCTCGCAGCCGCAAACGAGGGGACTTGTCATTCTGAGCGAGCGCAGCGAGCGAAGAATCCCTGTATTCGTAAGGGGGAACGAAATGCCGGGATTCTTCGCTTCGCTCAGAATGACAGCGCCCAAAAATACTGCCAAGAAAAGAACGCTTTCAGGGTTTGCAATGCGGAGTCCGCCCCCCCATTCGTCGATGACCGAAGGTGATGCAGGGGGACGGCTTGCCGTCCCGTTGGTGACCGCCGCGAAAGCCAACGAGGGTAGGGCAAGTCCTACCCCTATGTGTCGACCTCTCATGCATAGATCCGGAGCGGGGCCACGGGCACATGGCTGGCCAGCCACAACATGCTCCGTTGGTGTTATCGACGGATACAGGGTGTCATTTGCTCCTGCGGTCCCAACAGCTACTCGTATCTCAGTGCCTCTATCGGGTCCACCTTTGTCGCGCGGCGTGCAGGGATATAACTCGCCAGAAGCGCCACGCCGACTAAAACCACGGCGACGCCGGTGAAGACCAGCGGGTTCGAAGACTTCACGCCGTAGAGGAGGCTCGAAATAAGCCGGCTTAATCCAAACGCGCCCGCCATTCCTATGCCCACCCCTGCCAGAGCAAGGACCAAGCCTTCTTTCAGAACGAGCCGGAGAATAGCTTCTTGCCGCGCGCCGAGCGCCATGCGGATGCCAAACTCGTGCGTGCGCTGCGCAACAGAGTACGAGATGACCCCGTAGAGCCCTACGGCAGCTAATACGAGCGCAAGTGCCGCAAAGATCCCGAGCATCAGCGTATTGAAGCGCGGCTGAGCCACCGAGGCAGCGAGATATTCATTCATGGTCTCGACGCTATACACCGGGACGTTCGGGTCCATCGAGGCGATCAGGCTGCGCACCATTCCTGCCATGGCTCGCGGATTGCCTGCCGTGCGCACCACGAAAGTCAGTGACGAGAACGGAAGCTGCTGGTAGGGTACGTAGTAGATAGACGGCGTCTTGCCCGCAAGTCCTTCGGTCTTTACATTGCCGGCTACGCCCACAATTTCGCGCCATGGCGGCTTGCCCGACATTGAAGCAGCAGGTTGGATGCGTTTTCCCACCGGATCCTGATTGGGAAAGTATTGTTTGGCAAATGCCTGGTTGACGATGACGACGGGCAGCGATTTCGCGTTATCGGTCTCGCCAAATTCGCGGCCGCGCAAAATTGGAATGCCCATGGTGTGGAAATACCCCGGATCGGTCATTGCAAAACCGGACACAGGCTCATCGGCGGCAGGCACGACATGGCTTTCAACTTGAAAGCTGACGCCCCATTCGTCATTGCTGTCCGGCAGGGGAACAATGGCGCTTGCCGAGCGCACACCCGGCGCCGACTGAATACGGGCTAAAAAGTCATTGTAAAAACTTAGCCTTCGGGCGTCGGTATACCGCGTATCCGGCAGTCGGAACGTAAACGTCAGCACGTGTTGAGGATTGAATCCCGGATCAACTCGCTCGATCGCCATGTAACTTGCAATCAGCAAGCCCGCGCCTGCGAGGAGTATCAGCGCCACAGCCGTTTCGCCCACCACCAGCGCCGCCCGCAGCCGGTGATGAGTTGATGCGTCTGAAGCGCCGCGGCCCCCCTCCTTGAGCGATTCCGCTAGATTGGGCTTCGAAACCTGAAATGCTGGAACCACTCCAAAGATGATCGCCGTCACCAACGCGAGAACGATCGCGAAGGTCAGGACATGGCCATCCATTCCGATTTGCTGCGCGCGGGGGATGCTGACAGGTGCGAATCGCAAGAGAAAGGCCGTCCCCCAAGCGGCGATGAGCAGGCCGAAACCGGCCCCGACTAGTGAAAGCAGCACGCTCTCCGTAAGCAGTTGGCGAATCACCCGGCGGCGGCCCGCGCCCAAGGCGGCACGAATGGCGATCTCTTTGCTTCGCGTGGCTGCGCGGCTTAGCAAAAGGCTGGCGACGTTCGCGCATACAATCAGCAATACGCAACCAACCGCCCCCAAAAGAATAAGCAGGCCCAGCCGGACATTCTGGACCAGATCATGCAGCTCCGGCTGAACCTCAACGCCGCTAAAACCACCGTCCTCGTTCGGGTACTGCTTTGCCAGACGCTGGTCGATCAATCTCATGTCGGCTGTCGCCCGGCTCAGGCTGACCTTCGCTCTCAGCCGCGCGACAACGCGAAGCATGTCCGAACCTCGCTGCGCCGTCAGGGGTGTCTTGCCTTCTGCGTCTGGCGCAATGGTCGTCCAGAGCTTGGGCGGTTCAGTGACAATGGGGAATTCAAAACCGGCGGGCATCACGCCCACCACCGTATAACTCTTGCCGTTGATCGTGATCGCGCGGTCCACGATGCCGGGGTTGGACTTGAACTGTGACTGCCAGAGGCTATAGCTCAGCATCGCCACATGCGATCCCGCCTTCTCTTCATTTGGCAGAAAACTGCGGCCTATGAGTGGCCGGACGCCCAGGAACTGGAAAAAATCCCATGTGACCATTGCACCGGGCAGGTGTAGAGGCTCTCCGACACCTGTCAGGGTGAAGTCGTCCCCGCGATAGGCGGCAATGCGCGAAAATACGTGGTTCTGGGCGCGCCAGTCGAAAAAGTTGGGATACGAGACCGAGAAGCTTCCAGGCTGTTTGAGTTGCTGCCGCACAGTGACGAGTTGGTTGGGCTGAGGAAATGGCAGCGGGCTCAGCAAGACTGTGTTCACCACGCTGAAAATGGCGGTGTTGGCCCCAATGCCCAGCGCCAGCGCCAACACCGCGACCGCGGTGAAACCAGGACTCTTGGTCAGCATGCGCACGGCGAAGCGGAGATCCTGGAGAATTGTGCTCATCATAAAATTTCCTCCGTTGCGGTGTTTGCGATTCGGACCTGGTAGCCGGGTAGCGCAGACTCTCGCATTTCCGAGAGTCTGCGGCTTTTCTCGAATTCCGGGGATAAAAGCCGCAGACCCGCAAAAAACGCGGGTGCGCTACCACGCATACTCGAGATCTGAAAGTTTGGCCATCACTGGTCAAGCCGTAAGAAGCAACCCTTATGCCTAACCTGACGAACTGTCAAACAGATGAAATAATTGGGGCTTGGCTCTGACGGGAGGTGCTGGCGGTGTACGAAGTGTCCGGTTTCGAGAATCCACTGTCCGGTATCGGACAGCAAATTACCGCAAATTCTACTTGAGACTCCTCATCCCGGTTCGGTTCTCGCGACTCGGTACTCGGGCTTGAATACCAGCTTTTGCAGGTTCGCCTTACAACGCTGAGGGTTTCTCACGCTTGCTCTGCCCAGAACTACAATCCCGGTGAGGTGCATCGACAGACCGAGGATTCGGAGTTCGGCCCCCGGGGGCGCTTCTTCACGATATCATTCCTGAGAACCTAACCAGGATTCGTCACCACATCGAGCCGAAGAGCGGGTTTCAATCCCGCCGCGTGGAGCGACGGCTCGTCTTCTCACGATCACATGGGAACCGCTTTCCCCTTAGTGGGTCAGTTTGATGTAGAGGCGGCTTCATGCCGCCATCTGGCGAGGTAAACTCGCCGCTACAAGTCCAAACTGACCCACTACCGCTTTTGCGACAGGGTTGACACCTGTACCTCCATCTCCGCCACTGAAATTCGTGAGAAGAACAGGCGCGGGGTAATGCCCT
>JASHOS010000280.1 GCA_030040995.1 Terriglobia bacterium
GGGGTGAACGTCGCCGAGAACGCAGTCTGGATTGAGCCAGCGCTCGAAAGGTCGCCTAGCACCTGCGCGACCGTCATACCGTCAAACGTCGCAGAGAACGTGCCAGTATAATCCGTTGTCTGGCCCGAGGGCGTGGTTACGACAGCCAAGGCGTCGATCGAGAATTCCGCGGTGGAACCTGTAGCAGTGTTTTCGAAGATTGTGCCTGTTTTCCCCAAGGGATCCACGGAGCTAACCAAGGCGGGATCGGTCGGTGTGCAAGTTGTACCCGACGTTGGCGGACAAGTGCCGCCGGTGCCGATGTCCAACTCCGTCAGTGTAAAGGTATCGCCGTTGGATAGCGTCAGAAAATCTGACAGGGATACCGTTGCTCCTGGAGGCGTTGAACTGTTGCTGATGTCCAGGATGGTGCCGCTCGTGCCGTTCAGGCCTGCCCATGTGCCGGTGCTGCTCGATTGGACAGTGAAAGCACCTGATGTGGAGGATGTGGCAGAGGCGCAACTGCTTGAACTGCAAAAGTCAAGCGAGGTGAGCGTCGCAACCACGCTCCCAGCAATGTCAAGGTCGCCCGTCACCGGATCCCCAAAGACCGATAACGGTACCAATACAACGATAGCGACCGCGATTAATACTAACCGGGTTCTCATTGAATTTAACCTCCTTCAAAATGTCAGTACTTGGAATACTAACATATTGATGCATACGCCGGAGCGGGGGAGGCAAAATTCCAACCAATTTTTTTTGATGGCCTTTCCTTTGAAGTTATTACCGTTACAGTACTAAGCGCACGGAGGCATTGCTCGATTTGCGCCGCGTATCGCGGATTCGGTTCGGCGGAATCGAAGCACAAGATCTCAAGCTCGGCCCGATACCTGGGTTCGTAATATCGCGGAATTCGGTGGCCGGCCTTCGCGAGCGGACGCCCACCCATGCGGCGGAGAATGGCAGAGGAATGATGACTGGTGTTGGCCGTGCCGAGACCAATGGTTCCACCGATAGCTTGACACAATGCATACCACGCCAGACACATGCGGACAGCTTCAGTCGTACACCGAAGCCGCCGGGAAACCGCCCATCCGCCGAATTCGACAAACCGGACGCCGCGACGCCTGGCCGTCCGGATTTCCTCCTCTACAGCCTCACGCAAAAGCGGACCCCATTCCATCGATTCCGCGAGAGATGAACGAGCGACGCCGAGGTCCCCGTAGCCGACGTTCTCCAGGTAAGGCAGAAGCCGACCACAGGCCTCAATTTCATCTCGAGGATTCATCGTGAACAGATGCCAACTCTTCGCGTCGGCAGCCTGCACATGCCGTCCGTCAGACGTCAGATCCTCAGAGGTTAGATTCCCTTCTTCAACATACACCTCGCCGCGGAACTGCTGCACTCGTGCGAGCGCATCCGCATGCAGATCCGCGTCGCCCGCGACCTGGCGGAAACGGAAAGGTAGCTGACCTGGAGGCGCCAGAAGGAACAGACGCCTCATAGCATTGCCAGATTGAGGTATCAAATTCATAAGGTCACCTCGACCGGAGACGCGCGGTAGGAACATGCGGCAGTTTATCTCTGGTCTTCGCGCGTATGCCGCCAGCTCTTGCTAGTCACCCCATAGATCATTTATCGGTTAATAACATAGTAATCATTAATATATAAATAAACGAAACGGCCACACGCCAGGGTAGGGCCAGGCTCAAGGAAAAACCCAGCTCCGAATACGGCAGAAAATATGCCCTTCTACGGGAACCCCGGTGCAAGCAGTCGGAAGCGAAAAGAGCTCAGCCTCAGTGCGTCTGACGCGCGGGTGAGAAGCTGTCTATCTTGCTTGCGCCGAGCATCCTGAGCCCCTCGCCTCTCATCTCGGAGCGAAGCGAAGAATCCGGGTGTTTTGTTCAGGGTGAACTCCGCGAAGCAGCACAGCATTTTCAAGCAACTACGGGCGTGCTTCGCTGCGCAGCGAGTTGGGGAGCAATTCTGGTGCCATGCCGATTTGTATACGTAATGTGTAACAGAGCGGCGCTCTAAGATAAACTCCGTGTATATGCTGAGTAATTATTTCCAGGTTATCAGGTAAGTTCTGCGCACGGTGCCGGGTAAAGTCTGTAGGTGCCCGAGCCCGTCACTAATCTGGAGATTGGGCGTCGCCCGCTATAAACGGAGGATCAGATCGAGATTGTGAAGGTTTCGGCCTGGGCAGGATCGATATCGTTGAACACGGAAAAGATCTTGCAGGAGTGGGGACTCGCCCTATGGATACTCCCGCAGGGATTACCTCAGGCGTGAGCAATTGGCGCGGTGATGTCGTATCAAATAATCCTGGCCACGATGTTGGGCGCGTGTCTGGCGAGCTTCGGCTGGGGCATGCGGTCGTTCTTTGTTCAGCCATCCGGATATACCGCCGGGATGAAAGTGATAGCGGCCTGCGGGTATGCCTTCGCCGCCCTGCATCTCGCCGCAATACTACTGGCGCGGGGCGTGCCGCGGGAGCGGTTCTGGTTGGCGGCTTTTATCTATGCGGCGGGGCTCGGACTTTACTGGTGGGCTATTGCGACCAATCGAAAGCGCCATTTGTCAGCGGCCTTCTCCAACGACCTCCCAACCCACCTGGTCGAAGACGGCCCCTACCGCCTGGTCCGGCATCCCTTTTACGGCTCTTATCTGCTGGCCTGGTCGGCAGGGGTGATCGGTTCTGGGCGTCTGTCGCTACTGACAACGGTTGCCGTGATGCTAGGAATCTACCTGCGCGCCGCATACGTCGAGGAGCAGAAATTCGCGTGCTGCGCACTGGCGAGCGAATATGAAGCGTTCCGGAGGCGCACCGGAATGCTGATCCCGAATCCGTGGAAGATGCTAGCCGCGCGGCCCTAGAGGGTAATGGCCGCGCGCCGGTCGGATTAGCTCACGCGGCTGCCCTGGCAGAGCGTCGCCCGCGGCCGGAAGCACACCATATGAAAGCTTGCATCCTGCAAGGCCCGGCACCCATTGAAACCAAACCGCTCGTTTTCAGCGAGACTCCTGCCCCCAGACCTCAGGGAGACCAAGTGCTGGTGCGGGTAACTGCGTGTGGAGTATGCCGCACAGACCTGCACGTGATTGAAGGCGAGCTTCCGCCGCGCAAATCACCCGTCATTCCCGGCCATCAGGTCGTTGGAACAGTTGAAGCGTTGGGAAAAGGCGCATTACGGACGCGGCGTGGAACGCGTGTGGGCATTCCGTGGCTGCATCGCACTTGTGGAGTGTGTGAATTTTGCCGCTCGGGCCAGGAAAATCTGTGCGATAACCCTCAGTTTACGGGATACACGGTTGATGGTGGTTATGCGGAATACGTGCTTGCGCCCGAGGCCTTCGTTTATAACATACCGGAAGCATTTCCGGATTTAGAGGCCGCGCCCTTGCTGTGCGCAGGCATCATCGGTTTCCGGGCGCTGCGGCTATCGGCAATAAAGCCTGGAGGCCACATGGGATTTTACGGGTTTGGCGCCGCCGCGCATGTGGCCATCCAGGTTGCAAGGCATTGGGGAGTGGAAGTCTACGCGCTAACGCGCGATCCGCAGCACCAGAAACTTGCCTTAGAAATGGGTGCAGTATGGGCGGGCGGAACGCTCCCCGGGCCACCGGTCACGCTTGATAGCGCCATCATTTTCGCGCCGGCTGGGGAAATCGTGCCGGCCGCGCTTCGAGCGCTTAAGAAGGGTGGAACTCTGGCGCTTGCCGGCATCCACATGAGCCCCATTCCCGAGCTGCAGTATTCTCTGCTCTATCAGGAACGCATCATACGCAGTGTCGCCAACAACACCAGGCAGGACGGAGAGGATTTCCTGCGCATTGCAGCAGAAATCCCCATTCATACGGAAATTGAAGTGTTTCCGCTGAGCGACGCTAACCGCGCCCTTCACGCCCTGAAGACTGACGCGATTCGTGGCGCCGCAGTTCTTCAGGTTCGCTCGCGTTTGTAGCGCCGGGCTCTACAAGCTGCGGCACGTGCCGACCTGAAGGTCGGAGGTGCGGTCGATGCTATTAATTGTGGGAAACAAAGACTCGCAGCCGGCCTGCGCGGGGCGATGCTCGGAGGCTGTCAAGCGCGCGAGCTTCAATCTGGCGAATGCGCTCACGGGTGAGAGCGAGTGCGTCTCCTATTTCTTCCAACGTATGCGACTCATCGTCTTCCAATCCAAAGCGCATCCTGAGAATCTTTTCCTCTCTCGGAGTCAGCGTCTTCAGCACGGTAGCGGTCTGCTCCTTCAAGATTTGGCCAACTGCCGTATCAGAAGGAGAGGGCGTCGTTTTGTCTTCTACAAGGTCTCCCAGTTGTGATTCGCCGTCCGCCCCGATCGGCGAATCAAGCGATACCGGAGTTTGGGCGATTTTCAGAAGGCTGCGGACCTTCGCGGCAGACAGACCGATTCTCCGGCCAATCTCCGCGACCGTAGGCTCACGACCCAGTTCCTTGGATAGGTCCCTTCGGGCATGCACCAGTTTGTTGATCGTCTCGACGGCGTGCACGGGGATCCGGATGGTCCGAGACTTATCAGCGATGGCGCGAGTTATGGCTTGGCGGATCCACCAAGTCGCATATGTGGAAAACTTGAATCCACGGCGCCAGTCAAACTTCTCAACGGCTTTTATCAGTCCAAGATTGCCTTCCTGGATGAGGTCGAGAAAATGAAGCCCCCGGTTGCTATATTTTTTCGCGATCGAGACCACGAGGCGCAGATTTGCCTCTGTAAGCTCTTTCCCGGCTTGTTCTGCCTGCGCTTGTCCGCGTTGGATTTTGAGCCATGTACGCTTGAGTTCCACGGCGCCGACCCCGCACTCGACTTCTAGAACCTTCAAATCCTGCTGACGCGCCCTAAGCTCCAGGCGAAGCTTGGAAGAAGCGCTTCCCCCGTTATGGACCCGCCGCTTCAGATCTTCAACCTGCCTGCTTACCTCTTGCATCCGCTCAAGCGCCCGGGCAATAGTTCCCGTAAGGCGGTTCTGCTCTTGGAGCGTGAGGCGAATCGTTCGCGCGAGCTTTGACATCTCCACTCGGGTTTGACCTAGCCGATACCGGGCGCGGAACTGTGTACGCTTGCTTGATTTTGCCACCCTTTCCAGGGCTGAGGCGCGTTTCAAAGCCAGCCGGTAGAGATCCGCAATCCGCTTTACAGTCTTCAGCGTATCACGTGTGGTCTGCTTCAAAACCGCCTCGTCGGTCAACTCATCTGTCTCAAAACGCACGATCTCCTTGATAGAAACCTCACCCAAACGCAGCCTTTCGCCGGCATCCAAAATTGCCTTGAGTGCAATCGGAGAACGCGAAATGCCGCACAGGGCTAACATCTGACCGCGCTCGATGCGCTGAGCAATGGCCACTTCGCCCTCCCGGGTCAACAACGGGACTCTCCCCATCTCCCGAAGATAAATCCGCACCGGATCTTCCGGCTCGTCAAGACGCCCACGGGTCAGATCCGGCTGAGCAGGAACGTCATCGCCGTATTCTTCGTCCCCGAACTCCTGCTGCGCATCCGCCCCTGGCACCATCGGCAGTCCAGAACTGGGACCATAAAGGAGATCTTCTTCCTCGTCTCCTTCTGCCATATGAACCGGGTGATCGACTATTGTCTTCATACTGGACATTAAGCCCTCCGCCTACGCCGCCGCTCCATTTATATATCTAACCGCCTAACCTCATTGAAAATCACGCCAAGACCGACTCACTCGCCTGCCTTGCCGCCACTCCCGGCGCCCGTTAACCCCTTTAAACGGTTAGATGCAATAGGCTGGAAGCGGGATTTACACGCTTCCAAGTTCTCATGTGTTAGGCGCCTTTACGACGTGACTTGGGTTAGGAAGACAGGCTTTCGAACTTATGGGAAGTTGAACATTGCTGGGTAGAAGCAAATTTCCGATTTATGAGCGTTCTTTAGCTCCCGAGACGCGATTAGCTCGGCAGGGCTAATTTGAGGTTCGACTTACTGAGCGCCTTCACCAACTCGGTCTCCACCGATTCGCGGGTTATTCCCCGCACTTCCGCAATTTCGTCCACGAGGAGTTGCCAAGCCCGGTCAAACATTCTCTTCTCCCGGAAAGAAAGCGGTTTCTCTTGGCTCAGAACGAGTAAAGCCTTAAACACCTCGGCAACATTTTGGAGCGACCCGGTCCGCATCTTTTCGAGGTTTTGCTTAAATCTTCCCTTCCAATCTTGCTGTAACCCGATATTCGCAGTATTTAAATATTCGAGCACCGACCCCACCTCACGTCCCTTGGCCACTCTCCGAAGCCCCACCGAAGCTACGTTGGTCATAGGCACCATAACCCGCAGCCCTTTTCCCGTAAGCCTAAGAAGGTAAAACGTTTCCGGCCTGCCGGTGAGATTCCGGTTCGAGATCTGCTCCACAATTCCGACACCTTGATTTGGATATACCACCTTATCTCCGACGCGGAATTCCATGATCACTCCTTGCGGAAAAGCAGGTGCAGTACAGCTTCTAATGTAATATTCTCCGAGACGTTAAGTCAAGGTTAAAATGTGCTAAAAAATAATGACTTAGGTTTGGTCTCCCCCGCTTTGTAGCGCCGAACTTCAGGTCAGCACATGCCGGCTAAACAGGTTGCGGAAGAACGGCTTTTCGGAGTCAAAATCGGCCGAAAATGGCGGTCGCTCGAATAGAGAATCAATAACTTACAAATATTGACGAGCGCCATTTGGGGCTCTCAGGGGAGTTTTTCCGCAGCCTGTAAAGCCCCGCACTACGAGATCTGAAGAATACCCACCGGCCATGTAACCGATTTCACTACGGCATTCCCCACGCCTGTCTACCGGCTTCACCTGATTGACCGCACGGGATTTAGCTCCAATACTGACTCAAGCGTTTAGCGGGTGGGCCTGTTTATACGGCTCTGGGAGGTACCCGGCACGGTCCTGAGTATCGGAGAAAGGGGAAGAATTCATCGTGGAGGCAAAGCCCGTCCTCTCGAAAACCCCGCTAAGCGGGTTACACCCGCCTTCTGACTTCGGAAATCAAGCAAAAGGATCATCAGGGAACGAATGGTTCAGCTTGCGCTGCACCACCCGCAGGGCATGAGAAGGAGAGCAGCTTCGGGTGAACCAGCGCGGCAGACCGTTTGAGGCCTAGCGCCGCATCGTAGATTCAATAACCAAGGGCAGTGCTCCTCACTTGGTGCGATGGGAATTACGAACAGCGGGGCGAAGGAGCACTTCGCCAGTGCACTCAGTCGAGATGAATACCTATGCGTACACAAGGCAAAAATGAATTAGCGTCAGGGAATGGCCGCCCGGCATCCCTCAGTCAAAATGAGCTGCTTCATGCGCTCCAGGCCGTACGTACGGGTGACTTTTCGGTGCGCCTGCCAGGCGACTGCACTGGAATCGACGGGAAAATCGCGGATGCGTTTAATCTCATTGTGGCGGCAAACGCGCAAATGGCGGCTGAGCTTAAGCGCGTTGGCCACGATGTTGGTAGAAAGGGACAAACGAGCCAGCGTGTCCGCTTCAGGCGTCTCGGCGGAGAATGGGACGAAATGGAGAGTTCCATCAATGCCCTCATTAACGATCTTCTCTGGCCGACGACCGAGGTCACCCGCGCGGTTTCAGCGGTAGCGCAAGGAGACCTTCTGCGAACCGTACCGCTCGAGGTAGATGGCCGGCGCCTGGAGGGAGAATTTCTGTGCTCGGCCACCATCGTCAACACGATGATCCAGCAGCTCGTCATCTTTACTTCTGAAGTCACGCGCGTGGCGCGCGAGGTAGGAATCGAAGGCAAGCTGGGGGGCCAGGCCCAGGTGCGGGAGGTGAGCGGTGTCTGGAAAGACCTGACCGAGAATGTCAACCTGATGGCCAGCAACCTAACGGCTCAAGTCCGCAACATCGCCGACGTCACCATCGCCGTGGCCAGCGGCGACCTGTCGAAAAAGATCACCGTGGACGTGCGGGGCGAGATTCTACAGCTCAAGGAAGCCATTAACACCATGGTGGACCAGCTTCGTTCTTTTGCGAGCGAAGTCACGCGCGTGGCCCGTGAGGTGGGCACGGAGGGCCGACTGGGCGGCCAGGCCGTTGTGCCGGGAGTCGCTGGTACCTGGAAGGACTTGACAGACTCGGTTAATGCGATGTGCGGCAACCTCACGGCGCAGGTTCGCAATATCGCGGATGTTACCACCGCCGTGGCGCGTGGTGACCTGTCGCGTAAGATCACCGTGGACGTGAAAGGCGAGATTCTCGAACTGAAAAATACCATCAATACCATGGTCGACCAGCTCAATGCCTTTGCTTCCGAGGTCACTCGCGTGGCCCGGGAAGTGGGAACAGATGGCAAGCTAGGAGGCCAGGCCCAGGTGCGGGAGGTGAGCGGCGTCTGGAAAGACTTGACTGAGAATGTGAACCTGATGGCCAGCAACCTGACGGCTCAAGTCCGCAATATCGCCGACGTCACCATCGCCGTGGCCAGCGGCGACCTGTCGAAAAAGATCACGGCGGACGTTCGGGGCGAGATTCTACAGCTCAAAGAAGCCATTAACACCATGGTGGACCAGCTTCGTTCTTTTGCGAGCGAAGTCACGCGCGTGGCCCGTGAGGTGGGCACGGAGGGCAGGCTGGGCGGCCAGGCGGTGGTTTCCGGCGTGGCTGGGACGTGGAAAGACCTCACTGACAGCGTCAATTCCATGGCCAACAATCTGACGTCCCAAGTGCGAAATATTGCCGACGTTACCACGGCAGTGGCGCGCGGCGACCTCTCACGCAAGATTACGGTAGACGTCCGCGGCGAAATCCTGGAGCTCAAGAACACGGTCAACACCATGGTCGATCAGCTCAATGCCTTTGCCTCGGAAGTTACGCGCGTGGCCCGGGAAGTCGGCACGGAGGGCAGGCTGGGGGGCCAAGCCCAGGTTCCCGGCGTGGCAGGCACCTGGAAGGACCTGACCGACAATGTGAACTTTATGGCCAGCAACCTGACGGCCCAGGTGCGCAACATTGCCGAAGTGTCTACGGCAATTGCCCGCGGGGATTTATCCCGGAAGATTACGGTGAACGTGAGCGGCGAGATCCTGCAGCTCAAGGAAACCATTAATACGATGGTTGACCAACTCAACGCCTTCGCCGGCGAAGTCACGCGCGTGGCGCGCGAAGTGGGCACCGAGGGCAGACTGGGCGGGCAGGCAGACGTGCGCGGTGTCGCTGGGACATGGAAGGACCTGACGGACAGCGTGAATTCCATGGCGAACAACTTGACAGCGCAGGTGCGTAACATCGCTGAAGTCGCAACCGCCATTGCGAACGGAGACTTATCCAAGAAAATCACGGTCGACGTCAGCGGCGAGATCCTGCAACTCAAGGAAACGGTCAACACCATGGTCGACCAGCTTAATGGGTTCGCGGGCGAAGTTACGCGCGTGGCCCGGGAGGTGGGTACCGAAGGCAAGCTGGGAGGCCAGGCGCAGGTGCACGGAGTGGCCGGGACGTGGAAGGACTTGACGGACAGCGTGAACTCCATGGCCGGCAACCTCACGGCTCAGGTCCGGAACATCGCTGAGGTAGCGACCGCCGTGGCTCGCGGAGACTTATCCCGTAAGATCACCGTCGATGTTCGGGGTGAAATCCTTCAGCTCAAAGAGACGCTGAATACGATGGTCGATCAGCTTAACGCCTTCGCCGCCGAAGTTACGCGCGTGGCGCGCGAAGTGGGCACCGAGGGCAAGCTCGGCGGCCAGGCCGTTGTACCGGAGGTAGCCGGCACCTGGAAGGACCTGACGGACAGCGTGAACTCCATGGCCGGCAACCTTACGGGCCAGGTCCGGAACATCTCGGAAGTGGCCACAGCCATTGCGAGCGGTGACCTCTCCCGTAAAATTACGGTCGATGTGCACGGCGAGATTCTGCAACTTAAGGAAACCCTCAACACGATGGTCGATCAGCTTAACGCCTTCGCGCGCGAAGTTACGCGCGTGGCGCGCGAAGTGGGTACGGAAGGCAGGCTGGGCGGGCAAGCCAACGTCCCCGGCGTGGCGGGTACTTGGAAGGACCTGACGGATAACGTGAACTCGATGGCCGGCAACCTCACGGGCCAGGTCCGGAACATCGCCGAGGTTACTACGGCGGTAGCGCGCGGCGACCTTTCACGCAAAATCACGGTAGACGTTAAGGGCGAAATTCTCGAGTTAAAAAATACCATCAATACCATGGTGGATCAGCTCAATGCATTTGCTTCGGAAGTGACCCGCGTGGCCCGCGAAGTGGGAACGGAAGGCAAACTGGGCGGACAGGCTGTAGTCCCCGGGGTCGCGGGAACGTGGAAGGACCTCACGGACAACGTCAACTTCATGGCGAGTAACCTTACAGCGCAGGTTCGGAATATTGCCGAGGTTGCAACCGCTATTGCGGGTGGAGACCTTTCCAAGAAGATCACGGTGGATGTGCGCGGCGAAATCCTGCAGCTTAAGGAAACGCTCAACACCATGGTGGAGCAGCTCCGCTCCTTCGCGGCGGAGGTCACTCGCGTCGCCCGTGAAGTGGGCACGGACGGACGGCTCGGCGGGCAAGCCGTCGTCCCCGGAGTCGCCGGAACCTGGAAGGATCTGACTGACAACGTCAACTTGCTGGCCGCCAATCTGACCACTCAGGTGCGAAACATCGCCGAGGTCACTACGGCGGTGGCGCGCGGCGACCTCTCTCGCAAGATCACCGTGGACGTTAAGGGAGAAATCCTCGAGCTGAAGAACACTATTAACACCATGGTGGACCAGCTCAACGCGTTTGCCGCGGAAGTAACGCGCGTGGCCCGCGAAGTGGGCACCGAGGGCAAGCTCGGCGGGCAGGCTCAGGTGCCCGGCGTGGCAGGCACGTGGAAGGACCTTACGGACAACGTCAACGTTATGGCAGCCAATCTTACTGAGCAGGTGCGCGGAATCGTGAAGGTGGTAACCGCCGTCGCCAACGGCGACCTCAAACAGAATCTTACCGTCAAGGCGAAAGGCGAGGTTGCGGCCCTCGCCGACACAATTAATGACATGACCGATACGCTTGCTACATTTGCGGAGCAGGTTAGCAGCGTAGCCAGGGAGGTCGGAGTGGAAGGCCGGTTGGGAGGGCAGGCCAACGTCCCGGGCGCAGCCGGTACGTGGAAAGACCTCACAGGCAATGTCAATCTCCTCGCCGCCAACCTTAGCACCCAGGTCAGGGCCATCGCGGAAGTGGCTACGGCCGTCACCAAGGGCGACATGACCCAGTCCATCCAGGTAAACGCCCGTGGTGAAGTCGCGGAGCTCAAAGACAATATCAACACAATGATCACGAACCTGCGGCTCACGACGGAGCGCAATAGTGAGCAGGACTGGCTCAAAACGAACCTGGCGCGGGTCACCAGCCTCTTGCAGGGCCAGCGGGATTTGGGCACCGTGGGGCGGATGCTCCTATCGGAGCTCACTCCGCTGGTAAACGCGCAGCATAGCGTCATTTATTTACTGGATTCTGAAGCCGAAGAACCCACCTTGAAGCTTCTCGCAGCCTATGCTGCAAGCGGAACGAACGGAAATGGGGGAGCGTACGAGCAGCTTCGCCTTGGGGAAGGTCTCATCGGGCAGTGCGCCGCCGAAAAACAGCGGCTACTGATCACTGAAGTGCCGCCCACGGCCGCTCCGGTCCGCTCCGGGTTGTTCGAGGCCCCTCCGCGCGCCGCTGTGGTTCTTCCTGTGCTCTTCGAAAGCAAGGCAAAGGCTGTGATCGAGCTGGCTTCCCTGAGCGCCTTTACTGCTTCTCATCTGTCTTTCCTCGAACAATTGACCGCCAACATCGGAATCGTGCTCAACAGCATCGAAGCGACCATGAAAACTGAGGGGTTGCTCCAGCAGTCCCAACAGCTCGCCGGCGAGCTGCAGACCCAGCAGAAGGAGCTGCAGGAGAAAAACGAGCAGCTCGCCCAGAAAGCGCAACAGCTTGCCGAGCAGAACGCCGAAGTAGAACGGAAAAATCAGGAGATCGAGCAGGCGCGGCGGGCGCTCGAAGAGAAGGCCGACGAGCTGGCCCTGACTTCCAAGTACAAGTCTGAGTTTCTGGCCAATATGTCCCACGAGCTCAGAACGCCGCTCAACAGCATCCTGATCCTGGGACAGCAACTTGGGGACAATGCTGACGGAAACCTCATGCCGAAACAGGTTGAATACGCCAGGACCATCCATAGCGCGGGAACAGATCTGTTGAATCTGATCAGCGATATTCTGGATCTTTCCAAGATCGAGTCCGGAACGGTCACGGTGAATGCCGAGGAGGTCCAACTCGCGAGCTTGTTGGAGATGCTGGAGCGCACCTTCCGCCATGAGGCGGACAGCCGCCAACTGAGCTTCGAGATGTCCCTGGAGGCCGTGCCTAGCAGCATGACGACCGATTCAAAGCGTCTGATGCAGGTGCTCAAGAACCTGCTGTCGAACGCTTTCAAATTCACCGAGCAGGGCGGGGTCCGGCTTGCCGTATCCGCGGTCGCCGAGGGGTGGCACTCTGGGCATCCTGTTCTTGAGACCGCCGGAACCGTGGTGGCGTTTGAAGTCTCCGATACCGGCATCGGCATACCTTTGGAAAAGCAAAAAATCATCTTTGAAGCGTTCCAGCAGGCGGATGCCAGCACCAGCCGAAAGTATGGCGGGACGGGGCTGGGGCTGGCGATCTGTCGCGAGTTGGCATACCTACTCGGAGGCGAGATACAACTGAGGAGTACTCGTGGAGCGGGCAGTACTTTCACTCTCTACTTGCCCCTGAGCTATGCGGGCCCGTCCGTAGCCCCGAGGCCGGCGACTCCCAAGGAGAGTTCCGCGGGAGCCACGGTGAGGCTGCCGGTTGTCCGGCTTCCGGAGCGGCCGATTGAACGATTACTGGACGACCGCAACACCCTCCAACCTGAGGATGCAACCCTGTTGATCGTCGAGGACGAGCCTAGCTACTGCCGCGTGCTGGTTGACTTGGCTCGCGCTTCGGGTTTCAAAGTCTTGGTGGCTATGCGCGGCGTTGAGACCTTGGAATTAGCGAGGAAATACCATCCCAGCGCCATCTCCTTGGATGTTTTTTTGCCCGATATGCTCGGCTGGACCGTGCTCAGCCATCTCAAACAGGATCCGGCGCTGCGGCACATCCCGGTTCAGATCGTCACCCTGGATGAGGACCGGCAGCACGGGCTGGCTCGCGGAGCTTTCAACTTCATTTCCAAGCCTGCGACACCTGAGCGGTTGAACGCGGCCCTCGCCCGCATCAAGGAATACACAAAGCCGCGCCGCCGGCGCTTGCTGGTGGTGGAGGATGATGCGGCGGACCAGTTGAGCATCCAGGCTCTCCTGGAGCATAACGATGTCGAAATCGAAAGTGTAGCTTCGGGGGAAGAGGCCCTCGCGGCGTTGCGCGAGCGAACGTTCGACTGTGTCGTCCTTGACCTGAGGTTGCCGGATATCTCGGGTTTCGATGTTTTGGAACAGCTCAGCCGCAAGGAGGCGCTGCGCGACCTCCCGATCGTTGTTTTCACGGGCAAGGAACTCTCGCCGGATGAAGATAGCCGGCTGCGCGCGCTGGCTCGGAGCATCGTGGTGAAGGGAGTCGAATCTCCCGAGCGGCTACTGGACGAAACAGCCCTATTCCTGCACCGGGTCGTCGCCAATCTTCCGCCGGAGAAACAGCAGATGATCGAGCGCCTGCACCGGTCGGATCAGGACCTGGCGGGAAAGCCGGTACTGGTAGTGGACGACGACGTGCGCAATATCTTCGCCCTCAGCAGCGTGCTCGAGCGCCGTGGGATGAAGGTGTTATCCGCTACCACAGGCCACGAGGCGCTTGCGATGCTTGACTCAACGCCTGACGTTTCGATTGTCCTGATGGATATCATGATGCCGGAGATGGATGGATACAAAACGATGCAATTCATCCGGCAAAACCCAACGTACCAGAGGCTCCCGATTATCGCGCTGACCGCAAAAGCGATGAAGGGAGACCGGGAAAAATGCCTCGAGGCCGGTGCGTCGGAGTATCTTGCGAAGCCCGTCAACACCGAGCAGCTCCTGTCGGTTCTGCGTATGTGGTTGCATCGCTGATCGGAAGAGTCGCTCATGCCGCCTGGCGGCACCCACAAAGCATGAGCGGCGGGTGAGGGCTTCTTCAAGATTGGGAATTCGAATCGGGTTGTTTCTAGGATATGAGATCACTCTGGGAGAGGCTGTATTCTATGAAACTTGATGCGGTGCTGGACCAGGCTGAGGAGACCCCGCAATTTAATTCCAAGCTTTATCCTGCCTTCGACGAGCTTTCGCTGGACTTGCTCTCGAAGGATTCGGCGGACGGTCACTCCGGAGGAACGACGAATTCCAGGGACCCTGTGAACGTGCTGCTGGTTGACGATCAGATCGCCAAGCTGCTCAGTTATGAGACGATCCTCTCGAGTCTGGGAGAGAACCTGATCCGGGCGAACTCGGGAAAAGAGGCGCTGGAATATCTTCTGAAGCGCCCGATCGCCGTGGTTCTGGTTGACGTCTGCATGCCGGAGCTTGACGGCTTTGAATTGGCGGCCATGATTCGCAGCCATCCCCGATTCCAAAGAACGGCCATCATCCTGGTCTCGAGCATTCTTGTGGAGGACGTGGACCGTCTTAAGGGGTACGACTCCGGAGCCGTGGACTATATCTCGGTGCCGATCGTTCCGGGTCTTTTGCGGGCCAAGGTGGCCGTGTTTGCGGACCTGTACCGTAAGACCGAGGCGCTCGAGAGGCTGAATCAGGACTTAGAGCTGCGGGTGATTGAACGCACGGCGGAGATTGAGGCGGCGCGCCACGAGGCGGAACGAGCCAACCAGCTTAAGGATGAGTTTCTGGCAATCCTGTCTCACGAATTGCGGACTCCGCTAAACGCAATCACCGGCTGGGCTCACATGCTGCTCAACGGAGGGCTGGACCCGGAAGCCCAAGTCAAAGCCGCGGAAACCATCAATCGCAACGCGCTGCTTCAGGCACGGCTGATTTCAGACCTCCTCGACGTCTCGCGAATCGTCAGCGGGAGGCTGCGGCTGGATCTCAAGCCGGTGAACTTGTCTTTGATCCTCCAGGCGGCAATCGACGCAATTCGTCCTGAAGCGGCAGCGAAGAACATCCATCTCGAAACGGAGATGGTTGATCTCGATCCGGTGGCTGGCGATTCTGCGCGTTTGCAGCAGGTGGTCTCGAATCTTCTCGCCAATGCTGTCAAATTCACGCCCGTCAATGGCCACGTCCTCATCCGGCTCGCGCAGGCGGGCAAAAGGGCGGAACTTTTCATCCAGGACAATGGTCCGGGAATCTCTCCGGAGTTCTTGCCGCACATCTTTGAGCGCTTCCGCCAGGGTGATAGCTCCACGACCCGAATACATCAGGGCTTGGGCCTTGGACTGACAATTGTGCGGCGACTGGTGGAGATGCACGGCGGCAGCGTGCAGGCGATGAATCGGGAGGATGGCGCGGGCGCGATTTTTAAGATTGTTCTGCCCTTCTCCGCCTTATCAGCGACGGCCCTCAGCGACCCCGTTTCGTCACCCGCACCGTCGCCTGAGAGGAGCGTCCCCGCTCAAGCAGCGGCTTCGCTCAAGGACAAACGAGTCCTGGTGGTGGACGATGAGCCCGACGCCCGCGAGGTTGTGGCCACACTCTTAGAAAGGTCTGGCGCTCAAGTGCTGGCGGCTGGTTCTGCCTCGCAAGCCCTGGTCGTTTTCGAGCGCGAGAGACCGCACTTGGTTGTAGCGGATATCGAGATGCCAGGAGAAGATGGCTACAGTCTGATCCGTAACATCCGGAACCTGGCGTCTGCGAGAGGCGGGCAGACGCCGGCAGTTGCGCTTACCGCTCACGCTAGCGCATCGGATCGCATTCGGCTGCTTGAAGCGGGATTTCAGCGCCACGTGCCAAAGCCGGTGCAGCCTGCTGAATTGATCGCCATTCTCGCCGCGCTGGCGGCCAACGGTGAAAGGCAAAATACCGTGCCGGCGAATCGCGAAATTTCAGGCCGTAGCTCCTCACCCGGGCCGAAGGCTGCAGGAAGTATCTGAATGGAAAGTAGCGGGAAGCTTATCCTGGTTGTAGACGATTTCGAGCCCAACCGCGAGCTCTATGCCTACGTCCTTTCATCGAACGGATTCCGGGTGGCGCTGGCAAGCAACGGGCAGGAGGCTCTGGACCAAGCGTTTCAACTTCGGCCCGACCTCATCATCATGGATATGTCCCTTCCAGTCATCAGCGGTCCCGACGCATCCCGGCGACTGAAGGCAGATGAAAGAACGAAACACATCCCGATTGTCATCATCACTGCATACGATGTCCCCGACGTAGCAGCGATGCTTCAGTGCGAGGCAATACTGACGAAGCCTTGCCTTCCTGATGTCATGCTGGCGGAAATCACGCGCGCTCTCGGAGCGCAGCGAGCAAGTAGTGCCCGTGGCTAATTGGGCGGGTGGCGGTATGCGGCCGCGAAGCAGGGTGACACGGACTTCAGGGTTTGAGGTCCGCGGCTTGTCCGTCGGGTGAGCGAAAAACCGGAGACCGCAAACACGGCGATCTGCATTGCAAGGCTGTGAAAGCTTGCCCTTTTGGCAAGCTTTTTGGCGACCCCCTCACCCGGCGCTGCGCGCCGCCCTCTCCCCCAAGGGGGTGAGGGCAGGATTTCCCTCTGGTTTTGGTTGCGGCCGTAAGGCCGCGCTATGCTACAAGCCCGGCAAGTCTCTCCCTCGCGCCTCAGTGGGAAACCCCGCTCTGAAGCAGTTGTCCGATCAGGGCGGCAGACCCTGAACCGTCAAGGTCAACTTGGTTTCCATCGGTGCTGATCTGCACGTTCTGCATGAATTGATTAATTCCGGCAGAACTGGCTTGGCTGGCGGCCAGCGTGTTTTGCCAGATCTCTAAAAGCCGGTCCAGAGTTTGAGCATCGCTGGCTGAGTCGCACACAATCGAGAGATGAGCCGTGAAGTCACCTGACCAATCCACCTGGTAAAGGACGGCTTTAACCGGCTTGAATAATGCGGCCAAGTCGCTCGCCGAACCCTTGCTGGTCCCAAGCCACGGCGCAGCTAACCTGGAGGCTGCAGCGCCGGTTGTGATACCCCATTGCGCGGCTTGCCCGTCCAGTTGTCCCTCCCAGTTGACAAAGCCGGAGTCTGAGTTCAACACAGCGCGGTTTCCCGAATACCCGTCAACGAGCGCCTCCACATCGTGAAGCGTCCCAAAAGCAGCCAGAGTAGAGCTGAGAAAAGTAACGAACGTATCGCCGGATGTACCCATTAGAAGATATCCGGCATATTGCCGCGTGGGAAGATGCTGCTGGGCAGCGGCTGTTTGAGCTGCGCCGGAATCAAAGCTTCCCGAGGCGAGGCCAAAGAGTGAAGAGGCATCCATTGCCGATCCTCTCCAACCAAGAATCACCTCATCCACGTCTTTTTCAGGATCATCTCCCAACGTTTTCATAAACTGCTCGAAGCTCCTCATTCGCCCGTTAAGCAGCGCGAGTCTCAACTGGCTGTAATTGGGTGATTCGCGAAGCTGGCTAAGATTGGCATACGCCAGTTGCTGGGTATCCGGTGGAAAGCAGGCTAGCGCCTCCTGTCCAACTCCTTGTGCTTCAAGGGCATAGGGATAAGCAAGTAAGAAGACGAGGGCGAACAGCAGAAACTTCAATCGCCGTTGAGAAAATAAGCGGAGAGAAACGGTCATAGGGCAATCTCGGGTATCGTATTGTTGTTCTTGCTCTTGTTGGGATGCCTTACTGAGAGATAGCGTTATCTGGCGTGGGGGAGTTCCTATGACTTGTTAAATCGTCCTCTGGGAGTGGCCAACTGCCCGTTGGCACTCGCGGTAAGGGCTGTGACCGCTCCCAGTAGGAGATTTTTAACCGCGGGGAGGGGGAACCGCGGGCGTCGCTAAGTCCCTGGTTAGTACGCGTAGCGTGCTATCCGGATCAACAACGCACTTTCAGCTAGTGCAAATTGGAAGCCAAAGTTAGAACCCAGTTAAGTTACTTAAAATACAGGTAGGGCATTGTAACCTTGCGCGAACGCGTTTGAATAAATTACGTTGTGGGATGTATGAATTACCAGCGTCCCGCTCTAATACACAGCGGTCCGGCTCCGGCCGGCGTCTGGACCGAGCGAAGAATCCTTCACATCGCGTTAATCATTCCAGCCTTTCTTCTGTGCTGCCTCAATGGGTATCAGACCGTTGGCCTCTGCCTCCTGATGCTGCTGCTTGTGCTCTTCATCCTTCCTCAAATGGGCATTTGCCTTCGCAAGGGTGGGAGGCGAGGAGACCAGGTGCCGGCAGAAGAATCGAGAGCGGGACTGATTTCTTATCCCGTGAGCCTTCTCCTTCTGGCACTCATTTTTCATCGCCACCTGAACGTAGTCGCGGCGGCTTGGGGTGTATTAGCCTTGGGAGATGGGCTTGCTGGCGCAGCGGGCGAGCACGCGGGCCAGCACACGATCGGTTATAATCCGCGCAAAACATGGGAGGGTTTCTTCACCTTTATCACCTGCGGGGCTGCGGGCGCCTTTTTCCTGATGCTTTGGGTAAGCTCGTCAGGTCCCACCCTGAAGGTGCTGGCAATCTCGATCGGTGCCGCAGCGGTGGGAGCATTCGTTGAGAGCTTGCCCGTGCGCGTCGGCGACAATCTCAGCGTGCCGCTGGTGTGCGGCTGTTTTGTATTCTGCGCGGGACTTATGACGCGCGGCAGCCTGGATTCGAACCTTCCTTACCTTGGCGTTCGGATTATTCTGGCTGTCCTCATTGATCTGCTCTTAGCGTATGTGGCTTGGAAATTGCGTCAAATTACCCTTTCCGGAGCGGTAGTGGGATTCCTGCTCGGAACTGCCGTCTACATGAGTTTCGGGTATCGAAGCTTTTTGATCCTTCTGGCTTTTGTTGTTCTCGGCTCCGCGGCCACACGCCTGGGCTATCAACGGAAAATGGCGCGGGGAATTGCCGAAGGCCGCAAAGGCGCAAGAGGCTGGCGCGAAGCAGTGGCAAACCTGCTCGCAGCGAGTTTCTTTTCACTGTTGGTGATCACCACGCCTTATCAAGAAGCGTTTCTAATGGCGCTGGTCGCGGCGCTGGCGGAGGCGGCAGGGGATACCGTATCAAGTGAAACCGGAAAATGGGCTTCGCCGGCAGCATGGCTGATAACCAGTTTCGAGCGAGTGCCGCCCGGCGAGAGTGGGGGAATATCGCTCGCCGGCAGCGCTGCCGGCTTTGGCGCCTCTGCGCTGGTGGTTGCCTTAGCGTCTGGACTCGCTCTCGTGAAGGGATGGGAAATCGGTGTTGTACTGGTCGCGGCCATTGCAGGCAACGCTGCGGATAGCCTTTTGGGTGCAGTGCTTGAGCGGCGCGGTTTGCTGACCAACAGCTTTGTCAATTTTGCAGGGACAAGCCTTGCCGGAGCTTTAGCCCTGGCTTGGGCGCTGCACCACTAACCCGGCTGCAGGCCAATCCGTCCATAACCGAAGGTGACGTAGGAGGACGGCTTGCCGCAGGGCTGTCCAAATTAGCTTTCAGATCCTTCGAGATGACGTGCGGCTTCGCCGCTCTCGGTTTGGCTAATCTGGACACCATTGCGGCTTGCAGTCGCCTTGATTACCGAAAATCAACCTAAGTTAGGGCAAGCTGTACCCCTGCGCTGCCTGGTCGCTCGGTGTTAGCAGCGGATTAGTCCGGACTTCTCACGGATGCGAGCGGAAGGACGGATTAGGGATTCAGCGTTTCGGTTGACCAACGCTCGCCGCCGACGCGTGCCACCCTCTCCCGCAAGCGAGAGTGAGAATGGTGGTTGGGATCATTTTCATGCTTAGCGGGTGTCGACCGTGGCTTAAAATTGGGCAGGGTTCCGTCAAAGTTGGGCTTATTGGAGTTTGGGGCGCGTCTTTGTAGCGCAGCGCGGCCTCACGGCCACGACCAAAGTTGAAATATACCCAGCCCTCGCCCCCTTGGGGGAGAGGGTGGACTGCGGCCGGCGCTTTCTCCAGCCGGCGCGGGCCGGGTGAGGGGGTTCGCCGAAAAACCTTGCTAAAAAAACAAGATTTTACGGTATTGCAATGCACGGCTCGCTTTTCAGCTCTGCGTCTCGTCATTTGCACGAAAAAGCCGCAGCGTTAGAAGGCGAACGCTGCGCTACAACCACCCCTATCCGTAGTTTGACGTGACCGTGGGGAGAGAGGGGCCGCGTAGCGGTGGGTGAGGGATACCCCAAAAAGGTTTCGCGACATCGCAATGCATTTTACAAACCTCGACTTCGTCTCCCTCGCGCCGTCACCCGGAACCTCCATAGGGGCAGGTTGATGTCGTGCTGTTCGCATCCCTCACTTCGGCGTCCCTCTCCTAACTAGCTCAGGTCTGCGGTCCTTCGCTTCTCTCAGCCCAGCGTCGAACACAACCCCTCGTTGCAAGCCAATGACCGTGCTCGCGGATGTATTGGTTGTGTTGCCGAGGCACGTGCGTCTCGGGATGCACTGACTATACGGCGCGGCCTGAAACGCCCTGTGCGAGTGGCGCGTTCGCGCGCACAGCCGGATTCTCCGCTTGACAGAAACTTCTCAAAATGCGAAGATTATGTGTGCGGATTGTGAGCCGGAAGGCAATTCGAGAAGCAACCGCAGAGCACAGCGAATGGGCTGCATCTCTAAACGTATGGTACAAAGTAACCAAAGCCGCGGATTGGAAAAACTTTGCTGACGTTCGGAACAGTTGGAAGAACTCAGATGTTGTCGGGAGCTTTGTAGTATTCAATGTAAGCCACAACCGGTGCAGACTGATCGTAACGATCAAGTACAAATGGAAAATGGTTTACATCCGGCGCATTCTGAGTCACGCTGAATACGACGAAAAGGAGTGGCAAGAAGAATGATTGCGGTGGCCGAAAGGTATGCGCTTGAGGTTAGCTCGCCAACACCGATTGCGTCTGAACGCCAACATGAAGAGTACCTTTCCGTCTTGGACAAACTGGCAAACAAGAGCCATCCGACGAGTGAAGAAGAGAAGTATGCCGAAGTCTTGATAACTTTGGTTGAAGCGTATGAAAAAGAGCATCATTCCATTCCCGATGCTTCTCCGCTGGAGGTCCTTCGGACGCTGATGGACGCCAACGACCTTCGCCAAAAAGATCTAGTTCCCATCTTTGGCTCTGAAAGTATAGTGTCTGAGGTCTTGCACAGGAAACGTGGCCTCAGCAAAACCCACATCGAGAAATTGAGCAAACGATTCCACGTTTCGCCGGCTGTGTTTTTCTAACGAGCAGGAACTTCACCAAGCCTGACACGGGAAGGCACAGTTGGAGTTATGTGATGGGACGACGCTAAACTGGTGTCTTTGACAGTCACCAGTCACGCGGGCGAGAAAACGTGTGCATTCCAATCTGCGGCATCGCGTCGGTGGAATTGAAAGCAGTGCAGACCTTCGTCGTTGTGCGGCTTTTGTTCGAAAACCATGGAAAAGCCGCGGACATCAGGTACAGAGGTCGGCTGGTGCAGAGCGGTAGCTCTGCGGTCTTGTGAGTGAGTCGAGCACAGGGAGAGAAAAAAATGCTGGCGCGTTTCCGGTGCTGGGCAAACCATCACCTTGTCAAAACCGTTGCCCAACACCTACAGGCATTCGACTTTCAGAATGGACGCTGCGTTTTTCCGACTTTCATCCTGCGTAGCGAGCGGACACTTAACACGCATGGCTAGCTCTCCATAGAGGGCGTCATAAGGCGTCAGGCCGTAGTCGCGGCAGACCTTCTGAACAGGTCCATTGACTTGTTCCAGCGAAGCGTAGTCAAAGCTCGGATTTAACGCGCTCAGGTCTTCCAGAAACGCCAGTGTTTGTTTTGCGGAAATGCGCCCGCGCCGCTCGCTGACCAGCAACGAGTTGAGGACTTCAGGCGACCAGAAAGACGGTACGAGAGCCTGCTCCCCGGCCTTGAGCCGTTCAAGTACGTTCAGAGATAGCGGCGTTTGTTCATTAGGGGAAACACCAAGACAAACTAACAGATGCATCGACAACGATCCAGGTCAACGACGCTCCTCCTTGCGCAGTTCACGGATGGTCATGCCGCCGAGCGAGAGACCGTGCGTTTTGCCGAACGTCATAAGCCGGTCAATAGCCTCCCGGCGCTCTGCGCTGTTCCCTTTCGCTTCGGCTTCAGATGACTTGAGGGCCTGAAGGATGACATCCTCAGCGTCCTTATATGAGCCGGTTTCCAAACGCCGGTTGATAAGCGCTTCAACTTCCGCTCTGGTGATCCGGATGGTCATTGTATTCGCCTCAGTCTCCATTATCCCGCCGTCTGCAACCTTCAGTAGCCTTGTCACGTTAGACAAGTAGAGATTCGCAATGTGCGACGAGTCAGCCATTCGATTGTTCCACGCATACACAACCAGACTGATCAGCTTAGGAAAACCGGGGACAGAGGGGACGTTTCCCCTAAAAATTGAGAGTTGGTAGCGCGGACCACCGGTTTTGTGGTCCGCGTCCTTTCTGTGTCACATGGCGCGGGGCGTTCAGAGCAATGACGCGTGCGAATCGAGCCACGAGCAGAAAGTACCTCAATCGCACGAAACCGGAAACGTCCCGTCTGTCCCCGGTTTTCCCGTGGGTAAACTTCGACGCCGGCGGCGCGCAGTGCCTGGCAAATCCTTTTGGCCGCCCCCGCGTCCTGCGAGGCGTAGCTGAGGAATACAGCGTGCGAAGGCTCCGTCACGGGTATCTAACTCCAGATCTTATTCGTTGTCGTGCACGCTGGGGGCGCCTTCTGAGAGCGTTACCTACCACTGGGCGGTCAGTGTTACCCCGTGCGCAACGCGGCAGCTAAATTGCACCTTACCGTCTGACCCAGGCTCTGCGAGAACTCCTCAAGCTTGTAGCTTGCAGGGTGAGTGGCCGCTATCAGGAAAATTGCAATCGCAGCGTGGTCGGCTGCTGTTGGCCGA
>JASHOS010000281.1 GCA_030040995.1 Terriglobia bacterium
CTTGGCTGAATCTGGTCGAAACCCTCTTTGGCAAGATGGCGCGCACATTTCTGAAACACGTTCGCGTCACTTCTCGCGAGGAACTGAAGGATCGAATCTTGCTCGGTATCGCAGAAATTAATCAAGAGCCGGTTGTACATCGATGGAAGAATTTTGACGCGCTAAATATGTAAGTGTTTTAACGAATCTCTATACTACTGCACCGTCTAAGCGAACGTTGTGCAGGCGGGGCAAGCTGGCCGGCATTATTGTCAGCAGCATCCGGAGCGCCCAGTGCGCCAACAGAAGCCCCAACCCTCCGCCGGCCAAGCCCAGCAGCAGAGTCTCCGTCAACGATTGCCGCAAGAGCCGGCCACGGCTTGCGCCGAGCGCGCTGCGGATCGCAGCTTCATGTGCTCTTGCCGTCGAGCGCGTTAGCGCCAGATTCGCCAGATTCAGGCAAATGATGAGCAGTACCGCCAACACCGCCGCAAGCAGCAGCCAAAGCCCACCTTTGGATGAGCGCACAATCATCTCGCGCAGCGGCATCATCACGGTTTTCGGACGGAGCTCGGACGGCAGCGAACGGAACTGCCGGCTCAGAATCACATTCAGATCAGCGACGGCCTGCGCCCGGCTCACGCCTGGCCTGAGCCTTGCGATTGTGTCTAAACCGAAGCCGGCATCCGACGCAAGATCTTCCTCCTCAAAAACGAGTGGCACGTAAAGATCCGCTTCGACGCTACCGGCAAAAACGGGGTTTAACTCGCCCTGCGTCGGAAAGTGAAATGACGGTGGCAGGATACCAGCGACACTGTACGGGCTGCCATTTAGCACGATCATGTGCCCTAGAATGCCAGGATCTCCGTGAAATCGGCTTTGCCAAAGTTTATTCGTAAGAATCACTTCGTGGTTATGGCCAGCCTGGTCGGCATCCGGCAAGAAATTGCGCCCAAGCTGCGGCCTGGCACGCAGAACATCGAAAAGCTTTGCCGTAACAGCATCTGCGCTCAGCAGCGCCGGTTCCCCTCCACCTGTGAGATTCATCGTCTCGCCTTGATCGGCAACCGCAATTCCAGCCAGCGACTTCGCCTGATGCGACCAAGCCAGATACGTGGCCGGATTCAGGGGGACCATCGGAAACTTGTTTGCCCATCCCGGCACGAGTAACTGAATGGCGACCAGTTGGCCCGGGTTGGCATACCCAAGCGGCTGCAAAAGAACTCCGTTGATAACGGAAAAGATCGCTGCGCTGGCAGCGAGTCCCAAGGCCAACGTGAGGACGGAGACGGCAGCGAAGCCCGGGCTCCGGCGGAGTTGCCGAAAACCGTAGCGGATGTCCTGAAGAAATGTTTCAACCCAGTTCCATGCCCACATCTCCCTGCTCCTTTCCTGCGCCAACGTCATATTCCCGAACCGGCGCAGCGCCGCATAGTGAGCTTCCTCGGACGGCATCCCGGCTTCCACGTTCTCTTCCTCTTCCATCGCAATGTGGGCGCGGATCTCATTGCGAAGCTCGGACGCTCGGCGCCGGCCGCTGAAGACGCCGCGAAGTCGAGCGAACTGCCGTTTCCAGGTCATAAGAAGCCTTCAGCGGTCAGCACTCAGCAAGCCGTGTAGCGCCGACCTTCAGGTCGGCATTTGGTAGATGCCGGGCTGAAGCCCGGCGCTACGCGCCCGAAACCGAGAACGTGCAAATTGTTCGAAGATGTCGTACTGATCGCACCGAAGCATCGCTGAATCTGCTTGAAAAGCTGGGTAGCGCAGAGTTTCCCGTTTTTGGAAACTCTGCGGTTTGCCGGCATAAGAAAAAGCCGCTGACTTCGAAAGGCACGAAGTCTGCGCTATCGCTGGCACCTGGCACCTACTCATACCGCAGCGCCACCATGGGATCGACCTTGGTCGCTCGCCGGGCGGGAATGTAGCTTGCGATAAGCGCAACAGCAGTGAACACAATCGGCACGGCAACAAACGTAAGCGGGTCATTCGGCGCAACGCCGTAGAGGTCGGCCGCGAGCAACCTGCTTGTGACCAGCGCCAGGATAACTCCTATGCCGACCCCGATCATCGCCAGCCTCAGCCCTTCTCCGAGGATCATCCGCAGAACCTGCGGCCGCCTCGCTCCCAGCGCCATGCGGATGCCGATCTCGTGCGTGCGCCGCGAGACTTGCTCCGAAATCACGCCGTAGATCCCGATAACACCCAGGAACACGGCCAGCGCGGCAAAGAAAACCAGCAGATTTGCCAAAATGCGGTAGCCGGCGCCGACGATATCGATCAACGTCTTCAGCCCTTCGACCGAGGAGATAGGCTGGCTGCGGTCCACGGACCAAATCGCATTTCGCACCACTGTCGCCACGGACAGGGGCTCGGCGACCGTCCGAATCGCGAAGGCAAGTGTCGCCGACGGGAATTGGGCCAAGGGGACATAGATCTGCCACTCCGGGCGCTGGCGCAGGTTATCCCACTTGACGTCATTGACCACGCCCACGACTCTGCAGACGGTGTGTTGCTCGCCAAACCGGATTTCACGTCCGATCGGGTTTTCGTGCGGCCAGAGATCGCGGGCCATCGTCCCGTCGATAATTGCTGACGGGAGATTGCCCTGCGTATCGGCCGAATTGAACGCGCGGCCCTTTACCAACCCGATCTGCATGGCGGAGAAGTAGTTGGTTGAGACGGCCGTGAAATGTGCGCCGCGCCTTTCTCCGGGTTGAGGAGAGGGCCTGTCCGCCGCCTCGACGTCAACCCCCTGCCCAAAGCCGCCGAACGGAACCGAACTCGCCGCCCCCACCGTTTCGACCTGCGGCAGAGCGCGGAGGCGCGCCAGCACCTCCTGACCGAATTGCCGCCGCTGCCAGTCTTCAGAGTATTTGGTCTCGGGCAATGCAAGCTGGGCCACCATCACGTTCGCAGGATTGAATCCGGGGCTCGAACGGACGGAAATGACGAAGCTCTTGACGAGCAGCGTGGTGGAGATGAGCACGACGACCGCCAGGGTAATTTCCGCAATCACGAAGACGCGCCGCAGCCGCACGCTTGCCTTTGCGCCGGAGGCTTGGCTGCCAGCCTCCTTGAGCGACCGGTTCACTTCCTGCTTTGAGTGCTCACGGGCGGGCGCAAGCCCGAAGACAAGGCCGCTAAGCAGCGCGATCCCCATCGTGAAGGCCAGCGTCGCGACGTCTAAATTCACCTGTCCGTAATTCACCAAATATCCGCGAATGTGAGCGGGAATCTCGGACTCGATCCAACGCACCCCGGCAATGCCAACGACCACGCCGGCTACTCCGCCAAAGAAGAACAAAAGCACCGATTCCGCCAGCAGTTGCCGCGCCAGGCGGCCTTGCGACGCGCCGAGCGCGTTTCGCAAAGCAAACTCTTTGGCGCGGCTCGCCGCTCGCGCGAGCATCAGGTTGGCGACGTTGGTACAGGCGATGAGCAGAATGAACGCTACAATCACAAAGCAGATCATCAACTCGGGAGCGCCCTCTTCCCTGGCTACGTCCCACTTCATTGACCTGACCTGGAGTGCCAGGTCCGTGTTGCTCTTAGGAAATTGTTTGCCGAGGCGCGCGTAAATCGTTGCGCACTCGGCGCCAGCTTGCTTCGCGGTCACGCCGGATTTCAGGAGACCGAACGCGGAGAAAAACGAACTACTCCGGTCAGCGCGCTGCGCGTCCGTCAGGGCCAGCGGCGTCCAGAGATTGGCAATGCCCATCAGCGGAAACTGAAACGCTGCCGGCATGACCCCGACCACCGTGTACGCCTCATCTCCGATAGTTATGTTTCGCCCGACGATTTTGGGATCGGCGCCGTACCGGCTGCGCCAGAGTCCTTCGCTCATGACGGCAACATCGCCCACTCCGGGTCTATCTTCGCCGGGCGTGAACGTCCGTCCGAGGAGGGGCTTAGCGCCCAGCGCGTCAAAGAAATTCCAGCTTACCCGTCCGCCATCAAGCAGAACCGGAGGCCCGTTGCCTGTGAGGTTGAAGTCCCAGCCCGTCCACAAGACGAGCTTCTCAAACGAAGTCTCCTGCCTCTTGAAATCCATGAAGGAGGCCGTTGAGGTGAGGCCTTCAGTCGTCCACCCGAGCTTTGTGTTGTGCAACTCGAAGACCATCAGCCGCGCCGAGTGTGGATAAGGCAGAGGCTTGATGGCCCAGGCGTTGATGAAGCTGAAAATGGCCGAGGTTGCGCCGACGCCTGCTGCTAGCGTGAGGATGGCGGCAGCCGTCATGCCCGGATTGCGGCGTAGTTGGCGCAGGCCGTAGCGAATGTCCTGAAGAAATGTTTCAACCCAGTTCCAGACCCACATTTCCCTGCTCCTTTCCTGCGCCAACGTCATGTTCCCGAACCGGCGCAGCGCCGCATAGTGAGCTTCCTCGGGCGGCATCCCGGCTTCCACGTTCTCTTCCTCTTCCATCGCAATGTGGGCACGGATCTCACTGCGAAGCTCGGACGCCCGGCGGCGCCGACCGCTGAAGACGCCACGAATTCTAGCGAACTGCCGTTTCCAGGTCATAAGAAGCTTTCAGCACTCAGCAAACCGTGTAGCGCCGACCTTCAGGTCGGCATTTGGCGAGATGCTGGGCTGAAGCGGGGCGCAGAGTTTCCCGTTTTTGGAAACTCTGCGGTTTGCCGGCACATCCCTAAGAAAAAGCCGCAGACTTCGAAAGGCACGAAGTCTGCGCTACCCCTGTCACCTGAAACCTGTCACCTACTCGTACCGCAGCGCCACTATTGGGTCCACCTTCGCCGCCCGCCGTGCGGGAAGAAAACTGGCCAGCGCCGCGACCGCGAGCATGACTCCGGCGGCAGCGGCAATGGTTACAGGGTCAGAGGGTTTTAAGCCGTAGAGAAGGCTAGAGACCAGCCGCATTGCGGCGAGCACCGCTGCAATGCCAATCGCGATGCCTGCGCTTGCCACTGCCAGCGATTCGAGCATCAGCATGCGCAGGATTTTGCGAGGCTCTGCACCAAGCGCTACGCGGATGCCAATTTCGTTGGTGCGCCTCGTGACCGCAAACGCCATGAGGCCGTAGAGTCCAATGCAGGCGAGGAGCACAGCCAGCCCGCCGAAGAAGCTGGAGAGGCGCACGAAGAGCCGTTCTTGCACCAGCGTTTCGCCGATCTGCTCAGTCTGGGTTTTGAACTCGCTCACGGGTACATCCGGATCGAGATCGTGAACGACGCGCCGTACCACCGGCGCCAGCGCCAAGGGATTGCCTGCCGTCCGCAGCTCAAAGTGAGTCCCTCCGATCGGGAAAAGCCCCTGGCTGTAAGGAAGATAGATGGTCGGGCGTGGCGGTCTGCGAACGCTCGCGTATCTCGCGTCCTGAACCACTCCAACGATTTCGTAGGCCGGGCTGAAGTCCCCGGCTTTGAAATGGTAGTAATCGAACCTGAATCTGTGGCCGATGGGATCCCGGCCTCCCAGGAAATGGCGCGCAAAAGCTTCGTTTACTACAGCCACTTTCGGAGAGCTCGTTGTGTCGCGCCATTCGACGCCGCGCCCCAGCAGTAACCGCATTCCCAGAGTCTTGAAAAAGGCCGGCCCGACGTCGTTAAACTGCGCTCCCAGCGAGTGACCGTTGGCCGGCTTTTGGCCTTCCAGGGCGATTACCCACGCGTTCTGCGTGCCGGAAATCAGAGCTACTTCAGACAGCGTCGCAGACTTCACTCCCGGCAAGGCCTGAAAGCGCTCCAGCAATTGTCTATAGAAGCTGATCAGGCGCGCGCCTTTGTAACCGTGCGTCGTTGGATCCATCTCAAACAGAAGAAGACGATGCGGATTAAAGCCAAGATTCTGATCTTCAAGATTCACGAGGGTGCGCACGAACAAGCCCGCGCCGACCATCAATAGGACCGACAAGGCCACCTGGGCGACGACCAGTGATTTTCCCAGCCCCAGGCGCGACCGCTGGCTTGTGGTAGAGACGCCCCCTGCAGTCGCTTTCAGGGATGGCGTCAAGTCCACGCGCGTCGACCACAGAGCGGGAGCGATGCCAAAGGAGACGCCCGTGGCCAGCACGACCGCGGCCGTGAATGCCAATATCCGCGCGCTGAGATGAACGCTCAGGCTCAATGGCTCGCTTCCGCTCGACATCAAAAGCACGAGCGCCCGGCTTCCCCAGCCCGCGAACAGCAGGCCCAGCGCGCCTCCCATTCCGGCCAGCAAGACACTTTCGGTGAGCAGTTGTCGAATAAGGCGAGTGCGCGGCGCTCCGAGCGAAAGGCGCACCGCAATCTCCTTTTGCCGCACCGTCGAGCGTGCCACCAGCAACCCGGCCACATTCGCGCAGGCGATCAGCAGGACCACGCCGACGAGCATCATCAGAATCCAGAGCGGCTCCGAAAATTGCTGCCGGAGAAGCGCCAGGCCGTTGCCGGCCGGATCCAGCCAAATTTGCGGGATCGAATGCGGCTTGGGAGGAGTTTTCATACCAGCGGTGACAATCTGGTTGAACAGGACCTTAAGTTCTGCCGTGGCTCGCAGTCGTCTTACTCCGGGTTTCAGTCGCCCCATAACGACCAGCCACCACCAGTCTCGCGACGTAAACAGAGAGCGGCCGCCCGGGGTTGAATCCATGCCATACGGAAGCAATTTCGGGTTTTCGACAAGCGGCACCCACACGTCGACGGCTCGTCCGGGCTGGACGCCGAAAAATTCGGGTGGCGCCACGCCAACAATGGTGAAGGGAACACCGTCAACGGCGATGCCTTTCCCGACCACTTTCGGACTGCGGCCGAATTGGCGCGACCAGTAGCCATAACTGATCACGGCGGCCAGCGGGGCGCCGGGTTTCTGGTCGTCGTCCGTGATAGCACGACCCAGAGTGGGCGAGACGCCGAGGCCGGAGAAGTAATTCCCGGTCACCATCTCGCCTTGCGCCAAATGCGTCTGCCCACTAATCCTGACCTCCGCCGTGCCGAGCGAAACGAATCCGAAGAGGCTCGCAAAGACGCGGCTATGCGTGCGAAGGTCTTGGAAGGCAGGATAAGAGAATGGCGCGGCGTTGGGGCTGCCGTTGTCGCTCTCGACGGCAAGAACACTCGTCGTCGTTTCACCTTTCCACTTCTTCCAATTTAACAACACGAGCTGCGCGGGATCTCTGACCGGCAGCGATCTGAGCATGACCGCGTCGATCAAACTGAAGATGGCGGTGTTAGCGCCAATGCCGAGCGCCATGGTCAGCACCGCGACAGCAGCGAAGCCCGGGCTCCGGCGAAGTTGCCGCAGGCCATAGCGAATGTCCTGAAGAAATGTTTCAACCCAGTTCCATGCCCACATCTCCCTGCTCCTTTCCTGCGCTAACGTCATATTCCCGAACCGGCGCAGCGCCGCATAGTGAGCTTCCTCGGGCGGCATCCCGGCTTCCACGTTCTCTTCCTCTTCCATCGCAATGTGGGCGCGGATCTCATTGCGAAACTCGGACTCTCGGCGCCTCCGGCCGAAGACGCCGCGAAGTCGAGCGAACTGCCGTTTCCAGGTCATAAGAAGCTTTCAGCACTTAGCACTCAGCAAGCCGTGTAGCGCCGACCTTCAGGTCGGCATTTGGCGAGATGCCGGGCTGAAGTGGGGCGCAGAGTTTCCCGTTTTGGGAAACTCTACGGATTGCCGGCATAAGAAAAAGCCGCAGACTTCGAAAGGCACGAAATCTGCGCTACCGGCTGATCGCTTTCATGAGCCTGGCTCGGATTCGGCTGGTCGCAGAACGCCGGCAATGGCCCTCACAAAGCGCTCCCAGCGCGAGGTTTCGGCCACCAACTGCCGGCGCCCCGTCGCCGTCAAGCGGTAGTATTTCGCCCTACGGTTGTTCTTCGACGTTCCCCACTCGGCCGTAATCCAACCTTCCTGCTGCAGGCGCTGCAGCGCAGGATAAAGAGACCCGTGATCCACGCGGAGTGTCTCTTCGGAAAATCGCTCGATGGCTTTGGCAATGCCGTGGCCGTGCGTTGGACCCCAGCGCAGGGTACGCAGGATCAGCATATCGAGCGTGCCGTAAGCCAGCTCGATTCGTTCACCGG
>JASHOS010000282.1 GCA_030040995.1 Terriglobia bacterium
GCGATAACAAAATAATCATGAGCTCCGCGGTCTGTCGAACTTTCGGCTTCAAGAGGTACCCACAAATCAACCGGCCGTGCTTCGAGAGGAAATCGAAAATCGGGAGACATTACTCCAATGATCGTGCGCAGCTTGCCATCCAGGACAAGCGTTCTCCCGACTATCCGAGGATCAGCGCCAAATTGTCGCTGCCACAAGCTGTAGCTTATGACCACAACTGGAGTGTGCTCCCCTTTGTCCCTTTGGGATGAGAAGGCGCGCCCTAGAACCGGCTGGGCTCCCAGCAGCGTGAAGAGATTGCTCGAAGCGGTTGAAGCCTCGACCCATTGTGGAGCGCCGACGCCCGTGAGATCGAACCCTTCAACTACATAAGCGCAAAGGGAGGTGAATACGTTATTCTCGTTTCTCCAATCCATGAAGTTTGGCAGCGAGACGCCCTCAGGCAATTGCTGCGGAGTCGTTTCCAAAACCCTTACAAGCCTAGTCGGGTTTTTGTATGGAAGCGCGCGAAGCAACACTCCGTTCACGATGCTGAACATCGCGGTGCTTGCACCGGTGCCGAGGGCGAGTGTAAGAACGGCGACAGCGGTGAAGCCGGGCTTGCGGCGTAGCTGGCGCAGGCCGTAGCGAACGTCCTGGATCAAAGATTCAACAAAGCGTGCTGCGCCTACGTCCCGGCATTCTTCTTTCACTTGGTCAAGCCCTCCGAATTCCAGCCGCGCACGCCGTCGCGCCTCTTCCGGTGTCATGCCGCTTGCGACATAATCGGCAATCTGCCGCTCCAGGTGAAACCGCAGCTCGGCATCGAGCTGCCTTTCACTTCGCACTCTCCGAAATAGCCGTTGATACCAGCGCATACTTAGCTTTCAGCAGTCAGCGATCAGCCGTCAGCAATCGCGAGGGGTAGCGCAGAGTCTCTGCTTGTGAGACTCTGCGGCATTTGATCGTGGCCTGGAAAAAAGCGGTAGCCACGGTCAAACGTATTTTGGTTGGCCGTGGGCTTTTCTCCTGGCCAAAGGCCCACGGTCAAAAAAACGCTGACCGTGGCTACCAGTTTTGGCTGACCACTGGCCACAAACCACCGCCTTACTCGTGCCGCAAGGCAATCATCGGATCCACCTTCGCCGCTCGCCGCGCGGGAACGTAACAAGCCAGCAGGGCCACGCCCATCAAAACCAGCGAGACGGCGATGAACGTAACTGGGTCTGTTGGTCTGATCCCATAAAGAAGGCTGGAGAGAAATCGCGTCAACGCGAGCGCTACAGCAATGCCGATCGCCACCCCGATCACGACCATCTTCAGTCCTTGATTAACGACCAACCTTAGGATGTCTCCCGGCCGCGCGCCCAGCGCCGTGCGGATGCCAATCTCATGCGTGCGTTGCGAAACCGAATAAGAAATCGCGGCGTACAAGCCCACAAGTCCCAGCAGTAGCGCCATGCCTCCGGCGAGAGAGAGCATCACCAGGGTGAATGAGGTCCGCGCCATTGACGTCTGCTCATAGTTTTCGAGCGTGCGGACATCAGCGAGCGGAAGATTCGGGTCCACCGACCAGACGGCCTCTCGTAATTCTCTGATTAAGCTCTCCGAACCCGCGCGCGGGGTGCGAACGCAGAAAGCCACCCAGCGGCGCACGTCAATGTTGTTGTCCTCAAAATGCGCTGCAAGAATCGGCCAATACACTGAACTGGGCGGTTCCTTATCCAGGCCGTCATCGTGAATGTTCCCTACGACGCCGATGACATCTCGCCACTCATCTTTCGTGGTCACACGGATTTGCTTGCCCAGAGCGTCCGAAGGCCTGTGCCAGTATTCGCGCGCCAGTTTTTCGGACACGATGGCCACTGGAGCCTCGTTGTAAATATCACTCCAGGTGAAGTCGCGGCCGGCGATGAGCGGCGTTCCAAGCGTTTTGAAAAATCCAGGTGCGACGAACCGGTGCCGGTGGAGTGGAAGCGCATCTGGGGCGTAGGTTCGATCCTCCGCGAAGACCGGACCGGCCCAACCATTACCGTCCATGGGGATACTCATCGAGAGGCCAGCCGATGAGATCCCCGGAACGGCCTCGATCTTCTGCAAAATCCGCTGCTCTATTTGAACCACGTGAACGGGATCTCTTACTTGTGTGTCGGGAATGTCAACGCGGAACGTCTGTATCTGCGATGGAGTTACGAAACCGGGATTCACGCCTAACAATGCTCGAAACGTGCGAATCATGAGTCCAGCGCTGACCAGTAAAACGAGAGCCAGAGCGACTTGGGTGATTACCAGCGCATTGCGAGAGCGATGTCGCCCTCGGCTCTCCGTTATGGACCGCGCGCTTTCGCGCAATCGGGTTTCCGGACTGGCGGTCGCGTATCTCAGGACGGGGATCGAAGCAATCAGCAAAGTCGTAATAAGCGACACTGCCAGAGCGAAGAGAACGACAGTCCCATCAATACGAATTTCATTGAGGCGCGGTAGGCCGGAAGGACTCATGGCTACCACAGCGCGCACCGCGACATAGGCCAGCCCCAGGCCGAAAGCGCCGCTGACTGTCGCCAGAACGAGACTCTCAACCAACATCCCTACGGCGATGCGCCCACGGGTTGCACCGAGCGCGACGCGAACGGCTACTTCCTGCCGGCGACTTTCGACTCTGACCAATGTAAGGTTGGCAACATTCGCGCAGGCAATAAGTAGAACTAATCCAATGCCACCCATCAGAAGCCACAATACCTTGCCCACGTCGCCCACCACATCTGCCTTTAGCAGCCGCAAATTCGGCCCGATTCGCGCGTCTTCGAGCTTCTTGAGGCTGAAGCCCGGCGGCGGAGCAAAGCTTCTCTCCTCGATGGGTATCATCCGCGCCACGTCCACATTGGCCTGCGCCAGTGTGATCCCCGGCTTGAGCCGGGCGACGGCATTGTAGCTATATTGCCCAAGCAAGATTTTGGTGCGGTCGAGCTTCATAGGAAGAATTAACGCGATGTCGGGCCCGCCGAATTGAAATTTCTTCGGCATAACGCCGATGATCTGCCGAAGTTTCCCATCTACGGTAATTGCTTTCCCGATTGCCGACTGGTCGCCTCCGAACTCATGGCGCCAATAGCTATATGTGAGGATTACCGTGTCTGCGCTCCCTGGCGAGTCGTCCGTTCGCGTAAACCAACGTCCAAACATCGGCGGTGTACCCAAGATCGGAAGCAGGCCATCGGTCACCTCGAGGCCCGCTACGTGCTCCCGCTCCGCGAAGCCTGTAACGTTCACCGAATATCCCATATAAAGACCAATATTCTGAAAGGCGTGGCCCTGCTCACGGCAGATGAAGTAGAGTGAGGGAGATGGATTGAGGTCTTTGATATCAATTCCAGGGGCCGTGAGCCAGACCGCGACTAGGTCATTAGAATGCGGGTATGGCAAGGGTTTTATAAGCACTCCATTCACAACGCTGAAAATGGCCGTTGTCGC
>JASHOS010000283.1 GCA_030040995.1 Terriglobia bacterium
TGCAGGTCAGGCTCGTAGCCTTCGTCCTGCATCGTGCTTTGAGCTGCCAGGCGGAGCGCCTGCTCGTCCGCATTTTCGGGTTCATTGCAGTGACGGCGAATCACTTCATCGCCAGCTTGAATTCGAACGAGCCATTTCTTCTTACTGCCATCCCATGAGAGTTCGACGTGATCCGCGTGCATAAAGGCCTCTACGTGCAATATACATGACATTACGAAGGCGGTCTATCCATAAAGTGAGACCCCCCATCCGTCGATAACACCGGCCGAATATGAAAGGGCCACCAGCCGTGTGGGCGTACCCTTCCGCGGTATCCGCATCGCGGCGAGCAGCGTAGGGCAGGACAAGCCTTGGGCTTGCCCTACCCTCATTGATTTTAGCGGCCGCAATCAAGGGAACGGCAAGCCCTCCCCCCTATATCGCCCTCGGTTATCGACGGATTGGGGCAATAAACTGCGGAGAGCACCAGAAACGCTCACCGGTGCGGCTCTGGCGCGTCTAAGCAGTGGAGAAGTTTCTAGTGCTTGGTTGCGTGGGCGTTTCTTGGGGACTACCGGCGTAGTTGGAAAACACAAAAATACATCCTTGGAGGTAAGCGATGAGAAACAGAGCATTGAAGCATGCGAGGCTGGCTGCCGCAGGGGCCTTTGGGGTGGCCCTCGCGCTAGCGATGGCGGTTCAAGCGCGCGCCAGCGATAGGCAGAGCGAGCAATTTCACCAGACGTATTCGCTCTCGGCAAACGGACGGGTGAGCCTTGATAATGTTAACGGAGATGTTCACATCACGGGCTGGGACCAGAACGAAGTGAAGGTGGACGCCGTCAAGACCGTATGGGCGGGTACGCCGCTCAACGACGTGAGAATAGAAGTGGATAGCCGGCCGGACTCCATTCACATTGAAGCCAAGACTCCGCATCATTGGATGAGGAATGCTCACTGGCAGGTCGATTACACCATCATGGTTCCGAAGCACGCCAGCATCGATAAAGTGAGCATGGTGAACGGCGGAGTGGATATCGAGAGTATCAGCGGCGAAGTGGCTGCTTCCTCGGTGAACGGCCGGATCGAGGCGCGGGACCTTTCCGGCGGCATCGACCTTTCAGCGGTGAACGGTGCGATCGACGCGGCGTTTAGCAGCCCGGATGTGTCCCAGCCCGTCTCACTCAAGACGGTGAACGGCTCGGTTTCGCTGAGCCTCCCTTCTGACGCCAATGCCAACCTCAGCGCGCGCACACTCAATGGACATATTTCGTGCGACTTCCCGATCAAAATCAAGGCAGCGGGCTTTATAGGACACAGCCTAAGCGCTACGATCGGAAGTGGCGGCGGACCGGAAATCCAGTTGAACACCGTAAACGGGTCGGTCAGCATTCATCGAGGGTCGGCTGAGGCAAACTGAACCCCCGGTTTTGGCTAATTTCCCGTACCGACGACAGCCGATGGACTGGTATGGCGCCCATCCGGAAAGGTAAGCAAAAGCGTTGGTTGTTCGTGGCGCGGAGGGACTACCTTGTGGGGGGAGCTTCTTCGGGCGCCAAACGCCCCTTGCTGACATGGAAGGCTTTCCCGCGCCAGTTAACACGGCTCTTGGGAATGCTGGCAAGCCATACCAAAAAAAATAGTGCGTCCCGGACCGGAGCCAGCCACCAGCTCCGCCGCAAAATAGAGTCCTCCAGACCCCAAACTCCAACTGACCATGCCATGGCGTAGCGGGTCAGCAAGTATCCCGCAGCGTAAAGGCCCGCATCGGCCGCAGAACGGGAGACCGCCATGGCCAGAAGGGTTAACGGCAAGCCCTGGGTGAGCAACAGCCCCCAGTGACTGGCAGCGTTTGTACTGCGAATGCCTACTGCCCAGCGAACTTGGCGCTGCCAAAAGCCGCGGAGCGATTCCGAAGGCAGCACCATCGAGACCGCATAAGGCAACAGCACCACCCGGTAACCAAGCGCGGCGATTCTATTTCCCATTTCGAAATCGTCAAGCAGAAACTCCGAAAGGGCCTCAAACCCTCCAATTTCGTTCAACTGAGCTCGCGCGACGGCCATGGAAGCTCCCAACGCGAACCGAGTTCCTGCGAACTGCTCGGCAACGAGCACGCCGGCGAAAAAGTCGGAGCTGATTCCGATAGCCTCCATCGAATCCCCTAGCGTCCTTGCATTCATTCCACGATAAAGGCATGTCACGGCCCCGACGTTTGGATCCGAAAACGGGCTGACGACGGCGCGCAGGTATCCCGGCTCGACGCGAGTGTCGCTATCGCTGATCACCAGGAGCTCGTGCCTTGCCTCGGCGGACAGACAGGCAAGAATAGACGCCTTGTCGTTCGGACCGGTTCTTTTAATGCCCGCAAACAGCCGGATCGAGCGCTCCGGAAACTCGCGAATAACCCTCTGAATGATGGGAATCACCGGATCCTGCGGGTCGCTGACTCCAAAAAGAATCTCGTAATCGGGATAGTCGATGGAGCAAAAACTGGAAAAATTCTCATAGGCCTCACGATCAACTCCGCGTACGGGTTTTAGAATGCTGACTCCAGGAGTAAATCCGATATTGTGGGCAGGCGACCGCCGGAAAAAGCGCAGGGCACAGGCGGTAGCGACAACGTAATAGAGGAACGCCGCGCACGGCGCACAAAGAATCACGTCCCGAAGGCGGTGGATTAGTAGAGCGTGGTGTAAGAGCATTCAGATTCCTGTTGTCCGGGTCGCTCGGGCTTACGCCGACGGCACGACAACCGGTGCGGCTAAAGCCATGTCCTGGGTTTTCTCGATTCTGAGCCGCGAAGCAGCGCCATACCACAGCCCAGGCCAACCGGCCTGGGTTAGAGGCGTGCCACTTTTTGTATGACTGAAGCCCTGACAGGGTGTACCATCGCAGATCATCCTTTGGCCCACGCGCGAGATTGAGGCGGCTTCAGGTCGCCCCTTCAGGGCTCGTTTTCGCAGGGCAGACTCGATTCCCTGGGCGTTGCCCAGGGCTATGATAGAGCGGCCCTTCGGGCCTCCAAACCTGCGATTACTGGCTGGACGCAGCGTCGTTGGCTGAGAGACCAGCCATTGCGGCTCCGGGGACGCCGCCTTCCCGCACATATTTCAGTCGTTCCGCGCGAAGCCGCAAGAAGCTGACAGCTTCAGCATAGAGCCGTTTGCGCTCGCTCGAGCTCCACAGAGCGTCTTTGACGAGACGCCAGACGATGCGAGGACGGAAATAATAGGCATCATAGAAGCGGTTCACCGCAGCCATCATGTCGCGGCGGCTGAGGCCGGGAAGCTCGATGTGCGGCAGTTGGTGGCCGCCTTCATCCGTTATCGCGGCGTGAACCATATAGTTGTTCTGCACGTAGTAGTTGTAAAGCTCGGTGCCTGGGAAGGCGTGCGCAATCGAGACTTGAATGGTCTCCACGTCCAACTCCTTGGCGTACTCAATCGTCTTCTCAATGGTCTGCGGCGTCTCTCCCGGAAGACCGATGATGAAGTCCCCATGGATTTTGATGCCTACCTTCTTGCAATTGCGGGCAAACGCCTTAGCCATTTCCACGGTTGCGCCCTTTTTGATGTTCTTTAGAATCTGCGGATCACCCGATTCGAGACCGACGATGAACAGGCGGGCGCCGGCATCGGCCATGGCCTTCAAAGTCTGATAATCGCTATGAACGCGCGCGGTTGACGACCAGCGAAACCCGAGCGGCTTGAATTTCTTGCAAATCTCAAGCACCCGGTCCTTGCGGATGTTGAACGTATCATCGTCAAAGAAGATCTCCTTCATCTGCGGAAAGAGCTTTAACGCCTGGCGCACTTCCCGAACGACGTTATCCACGGACCGCTCGCGCCACGCGTGTCCGGAGAGCGTTTGCGGCCACAAGCAAAAGGTACACAGCGCCGGGCAACCGCGCGTGGTGTAGAAGGAAATATAGGGGTGAAGAAGATAGGGGATGTTGTAATTCTCG
>JASHOS010000284.1 GCA_030040995.1 Terriglobia bacterium
AATCTTATGCCAGTTTATTCTCACACCCAACTCGCAACCTTTGAGCAGTGCCCTTTGCGTTATCGCTTCCAGTATTTGGACAAGATCCCGAAGCCGGAAGCGGTCAGTGCCGAGGCCTTCACCGGCGCGCGCGTCCACGAAACACTGCAAAAACTCTACGAAGATTTAAAGTACGGCAAGATGAACGGTCTTGACGAGCTTCTGGCTTACTACCGGGAACAGTGGTGCCGGAACCGGGGAGCGGGTATTCGAATCGTGCGCGAGGGACTGGCTGAAGATCATTTCCAGGATTACGGCCAGCGATGCATTGGAAACTACTACTCGCGTCATTATCCGTTCGATGACAGCGTTACTCTGAAGACGGAATTCCATCTCCTCTTTGCTCTTGACGGCGAAGGCAGGTACAAACTGCAGGGGTATATCGACCGGCTCGCCAGGCGGCGCGACGGAGTTTACGAAATTCACGATTACAAAACGAGCGCGAATCTCGCCAGCCAGTCGCACGTAGACGCTGACCGCCAATTAGCGCTCTACCACATTGGATTGAAATCGTGTTGGAATGATGTGGAACAGGTGGAATTGATTTGGCACTATGTCGGCTTCGATACCACGCTCGTGTCGCGCCGCTCGGCGGAGCAACTGGAGGAGCTTTCACGCCACACCGCTAGTCTGATCGACCAGATCGAGCATTGTACGGATTTTGCTCCTGTAAAGAGCGCGCTTTGCGAGTGGTGCGAGTATCGGGCGCGCTGTCCACTCTGGAAGCATGTGATAGCGGTCCGAGATCTCCCTCCGGCGGCGATAAACGCCGATGAGGGATTCAAACTCGCAACCGAATATGCAGGCGTTAAGGCAGAAATGGAAGTGCTTACCATGCGGCTGAGCCAGATCCGAAACCGGATTCTGGAATATGCGCGCCGCCAAGAAGTGAGCACATTACAGGGAAACGGGTTTCAGGTGTCCGTCAAGGAGCGGCCACAGATGTTGTTTCCGAGCCGGGATGAAGAGGAATGGCGGCGGCTTGAGGAATACATTCGGGGCGTGGGAAGATGGGAAGAGGTAAGCGACTTGAGCGTGAAAAAGCTCCAGGAAGTCGTCGCGGAAGAAAGATGGACTCCCGAATCGCTGGAGATGTTGAAAACCTTCGTGCGCTTCCGGCCAGTCAGCACGATACGAGTATCGCAGACGGACTTGCCGGCGGCTGAGGAAAGTGCGGACGGCGCGGATCCGGAGGAGGCCGGTCCAGAAGAACGCATGGTATAATCAGGCTAAATCGAGGTTGAGAGAAATGAAACAGGACCGGCGCCTGCTATGGTTTGCGATTCTAACGGTAGTCGTGTGTGCCCTGCTCGGTGGAATTTATGGGAGCCGCGTGGAGGCGACGGCGGACAGCGATCCGAGCAACTCGGATATAGACTCCAGCTTAAGACGATTCACGCGCGTGTATAATGCGGTCCAGCAAAACTACGCCTCGCCCCTGGATCCAGACGAATGCCTTTTTGGCCCCCCCGACAGCATGACGGTCGGCGCTATCCCCGGAATGCTGCGAACTCTCGATCCCCATTCTAACTTTTTCAGCCCCAAGGCATTCCAGGCGCTCCGCTTGGACCAGGAAGGCAAGTACTTCGGGGTTGGCATGATGATCCAACTCCGTGTTAACCAGGCGAACAGCCTGACGCCGACGGTGCTTTATCCCTTGGCAGGTTCGCCGGCCATGCGCGCGGGCATCCGAACCGGAGACTCTATCGTTGACGTGGACCATCGGCCAACGGCGGGTCTTAGTATCGACCGGGTTGCGGACATGTTAAGGGGCGCAAAAGGTACCGTTGTCAACGTCACCATCAGCCGGCCGGGCGATCGGAAACCGTTGAACTTCGACCTGACGCGGGCGGCAATCTCCGAAGAGAGCGTTTCGGTCGCTTTTATGATTCGCCCAGGGATCGGCTATATCCAACTCCGGAACTTCGACGAAACCACCAATCGTGAGTTGACGAAGACCCTTCGCAAGATGCAGTCCGAAGGGCTCAGCGGGCTAATCCTGGATCTGCGCGGCAACCCTGGCGGGCTGCTGGAAGAGGCCGTCGAGGTGGCGGGCCACTTTCTCCAGAAAGGCCAGTTGATTGTGTATCACTACGGCCGGAGTTCACCCGAGCAGCGCTACTACGCCGTCACCGGCAATCATGGCGACGATTATCCGATGGTGGTCCTGATTAACTCCGATACCGCGAGCGCGGCGGAAATTGTTACTGGCGCGTTACAGGATCATGACCGCGCCCTGGTGATGGGTGAGACGAGCTTTGGCAAAGGCCTGGTGCAGACCGTTTTCCCCTTGCACGATAATGCCGGCCTTGCGTTGACTACGGCCCACTATTACACGCCGAGCGGACGCTTGATCCAGCGGAATTACTCCGGCCTTTCGCTTTTGGACTACTTCAATCACGACGACCCTGCGCCAACCTCCTCCAACACCGAAGTTTACTATACGGATGGCGGCCGCAAAGTTTACGGAGGAGGCGGCATCACACCTGACGTGAAGTTTGAGGAAGGTCCGCCGAACGCCTTCCAGGAGAGCTTATTGGACCACGCCGCGTTCTTCATATTTGCTAAGCAGTATCTTGCCGTCCATAAGTCCGTTCCGCGCGATTTTGAGCCGGACGACGCTGTGATGCGGGATTTCAGGGCGTTTTTGGAGAAGCAAAAAATCCCCTTTTCAGCCCAGGACCTTAAGGCAAACCGGGACTTTATTGAAAGCCGCACTCAGGAAGCGGTCTTGACCAACGTTTATGGGGAACAAGAAGAGGCCCAATTCTCGAAAGAGAGTGACCCGCTTGTCCAGAGGGCCATCCAAGAATTGCCCGAAGCGGCGCAACTCGTTAGCAATGCGAAGCGCTACATGGCGAGCCGCGGCGCCAATTGACAGCAGCGGCCCAAACACAAGCCAGAGGGAAATCCTGCCCTCGCCCCCTTGGGGTAGAGGGCGGCGCGCAGCGCCGGATGAGGGGGTGTTCGAACAAGATTATATGATATTGCAATGCAGATCTGCGTTTCTCGCAGGTCTGCGACTTCCCCCCGGAATTCGAGAAAAGCCGCAGACTCTCTGCAATGCGAGAGTCTGCTACCCACCTCACCATTTATTCCCCTGCATCAGCGACCTCACGTATTTAATGAGTGAATAACCTCCGGTAAGCGGTAGGAGGAAGACTTGCCTTACGGCGGCGGTACACGCCCTCGTCCGCTCACGCTGATGGTGCGTCTCGCTTGCCATCTGACTCTGCATCATCATCGCATACTTCAGAAAATCCACCCCGCAGCGGTCGCACGCGCCGCCGTGCGCCTGAAGGTGATTACAGGCCGGGCACGAAAAGCGCAGAGTCATGTGGCAGCGCCGGCAGAACCGCGTTCCTTCAGAGTTTTCGTGATGGCATTTGGGACAGGTCATATTTCCCTTACGTTACCGGAACGTAGGTGAACGTGTGCCTTTGCCCGATACGAAAATGGCAGGAGCAGTTAGGGTGCGCGCAGATCACGGATTCCGTCCCCGAATATTGAGACTGCGTGATGAGATCCAGCTTGCCGCAAGCTGGGCATGCGAGGATGGCAAAAAAAATCGCATCGACTAATGCCCGCAAGGAGGCAGCTCCGTCGAGGAGGAGGATATCGCCGGGCGCCATCCACTCTACGGATTCCTCCATTACGTGATGCAGGGTGACGGCCGCCTCGCGCTGACACGCAGTCTGATGAAGCTCTCCCCGGCCAGACGGCAAGGTGGCCCTGGTTTTACTCTGAAGCTGGTTCCCACGCGGGGCTCTCTTCTGGCCCATTCTTCTTTCCTCAGGGGACAGAGTTCTTGTTCGCACCTTGTGGGGATCATCGGCTTCCCGCAAAACATTCTTGAGATGCGTAGAGGCGGCTTTATCCCGCCATTTTGGATGGCGGGGTAAACTCGCCGCTACGATTCCGCTGGCAATTGAGGCATTACTAAGGAGCTTAAATTTCAGATGATTAGCCCGATTTGGAACTTAGAGTTCCGAAACGGAACGTGCGGACCGCACTGCGAGGCTCCAACGCATCTGGAATTCACTGTTCTTGTACAGAAGGCGCCCCTAAAAATCACGTTTGGACGTGCCTTCATTAAGGCTCATCTAACTCGCCTTTAGCGGTAGTTATCCCTTCCGTAACAGGTCGCCCCAAAAGCCATAACTGCTGAATTTATTAGGGTTGTTGGAGATCAGGAACTGTGATGAATAGACAGTTGCCCCGCTTCCAAGGGCCTGAAGTCCGTTCCGCGCCGGCCTGAGTATGGAGCGGGAAGCCGGTTCTGTTCCGTGCCTCGTTCAGCCCGCCAGCCCGCGTGGAATCAGGCTTGCTTTTATTCAGGGCGCGCACGCGAAATCGAGAACAACCGAGCAAGCCCAATGGGCGTTGAAGTGGTGTTCCACGCTCTTGCAGCGGTGTGTTTGCGGGCTGGTTGAGATAAAGCGCATGGTTCGATCTCGTTGCGAGGCGCGGGTGAGCCGGAAGGGCTTGCCTCAATACGGGTGAGAGAGGTCTTCGATGTCATCTTACGAGATAAGCTCCAGACAATATGCTCATGAAACACATTCCGCTCCACGGAAGCGCGCCGCGTCGAAAGTCAACGGTGCGGATCGCGCCCATCGGGATGGGCTCCGGCCGGCTCCGCCCCGTAGCCACGCCGCCGCTCAACCCTTCTGCGAGAGGGACGCGCTGGCCGTGAAGCTGCTCGGGCTGGTGCGACGCGTGGCGCTT
>JASHOS010000285.1 GCA_030040995.1 Terriglobia bacterium
CGAAACCTATCATCCGTGTCAATGACCCCCGTTTGTCCGATTTCGGACAACAGTTTTGCGAAATCGGACGCTTATCCCCGTCTGCGGCGCCCTTGTAGGAAATCAAACCATTACGTTTCAAAAGGTTATGTACCTATTGAGAACGGCATCCAAGCTGCGATGAAGTGAGCAGCGTAAGGGTAGGGCTTGCCCTAACCCCACCGATTTTCGAGACGGTAGTCAAGGGGACGGCAAGCCGTCCCCTTACGACATCCTCCGTTATCGACGCACCAGGGCAGCACCGCTCCGAAAATCGCATTCAGGACCACTGAGGGGGAAGCGAGGCGAATATGGAAGGCTTGATGGAAAGTTTTACGGCGCACACGGTCGCCGTCCCGGGACGGATTCTAATCGCCGATGATCAGACTGATATTCTGGAAGCGCTCCGCCTTCTGCTCAAGCAGGAAGGCTATGAGATTCACACCGTCACGTCTCGCGAGGCGATTTTGCGGGCGCTCCATGCCCGGGAATTTGATCTTTTGATGACAGATTTGAACTATTCACGCGACACGACCTCCGGGCGAGAAGGAATCGATGTGGTCTCGCGGGTTCACGATATGGACCCCCGGCTGCCGATTATCGCCATGACGGCCTGGGGCACAATCGATCTCGCGGTAGAGGCGATGCACAAAGGCGCGGGAGAATTCATCTTGAAACCGTGGGACGACGACCGGCTCATAGAGATCGTGCGCAGCCAAATCGAGCAGGGGCGGGCGCGGCGTCAGGCAGAGGGTCTGGACGGGGAAAAGGGCATCTCAAGCCGCGAAATGCTTGAAGCCCGCGATGTGCAGCGTGGCCTTTTGCCGAACGGGATTCCACAATTTCCCGGATTCGAAATTTCCAGCGCCTGGCGGCCAGCTCGCGTCGTGGGAGGAGATTATTTCGACGTATTCCAGCTCAACCGCTATCAAGCTGCGCTCTGCATCGGCGATGTATCCGGCAAGGGATTGGCCGGCGCTCTTCTGATGTCGAATTTACAGGCAGCCGTCAGAGCCACGGCGCGAGAAGCGCCAGACCCTCGCACCCTTTGCGAACGGCTCAACCACCTTATCCGCGCTAACATCGCCGCCGACAAGTTCATTACCTTCTTTTATGGCCTTCTGGATGTGTCGCGCCGCACCCTGACCTATGCGAATGCGGGCCACAATGCGCCAGTTCTGGTACGAGCCGATTCCTCCATTCTTCGCCTGGACCAGGGCGGGCCGGTTCTGGGCGTCTTTCCTGAACCACAGTACGCCCGTGGAAAAGTCCATCTCGCTCCAGGGGACCGTCTGGTGCTGTTTACGGATGGGCTGGTCGAAGCCACGAACTCTTTCAATGACGAATTCGGTGAGGAGCAGCTTATCAAAATGCTCGTTGAGCGTCGCTCTCTGGCGGCTCGACCCCTCCTCGATCGGGCTATGAAAGCGGCCTCGCGGTTCTGTAACGGCCACTTCGAGGACGATGCCACGCTGGTGGTGACGGCTGTAGAGAGTTGGTAGCGCAGCGCGGCCTCACGGCCGCAATCAGACCAGCGCGAAGCCCTTGCCCTCTCCCTCGGGAGAGGGTGGCTCGCGGCCGGCGCTTTTTCCAGCCGGCGCGAGTCGGGTGAGGGGTCTATAGAAAATCTGGTTAAAAAAACAAGATTTCACGGCATTGCAATGCAGACCCGCGGTCTTTGCGGGTCTGCGGCTTTTCCCTCGAAATTTCGGAGAAGCCGCGGATATCAAAAGCGGAGGTCCACGCTACTTCGCTTATTCGTAGTGAAGCGCTTCCACGGGATCCACTTTCGTTGCCCGGCGGGCAGGGATGTAACACGCCGCAAGCGCGACGGCGCATAACACGATTGACACAACCACAAACGTCAGCGGATCTGCCGGGCTGACGCCGTAAAGAAGCTTCGAGAGCAGTCGCGTCACGGCCAGGCTCGCGCCAATTCCGATGCCCACACCAGGCAAAACAAGGACCATCCCTTGCCCCACCACCAGGCGCAAGACGTCCATGCGCTGCGCGCCCAGAGCCAGGCGAATGCCAATTTCGTGCGTCCGCTGCGTCACCGAATAGGAAATGACTCCGTACACGCCGACCACGGCCAGCACCAGCGCCAGACCAGCGAAGATTTCCAGCAACAGCATCGGAAAACGGCGCGACGACATGGACGAAGAGACGATCTGCCGCATCGTTTTCACTTCATAAACAGGTTGGTTTTTATCGACTTCGTAAGCTGCCCGGCGCACCATGGGGATAACGCTCGCGGGGTCCTGAGAAGTGCGCAGCACGAAGTCCAGGCCGGCCGTCTCTGTTTTCATCCAGGCATCGGGTATTTGCCAAAAACAGAAGTAGGCTGCGCCGAGGACGCTCGGGTAAGGGTTTGCGGCAAGGCTCCAGTTCTTCACGTGGCCGGCCACGCCCACAACTTCGACTCGGCCCCAAAACTGGAACATCAGGTCTTTCCCGACCGGATCCCGCCCGGGAAAGAAATGCGTGGCCAGGTTACGATCAATGACCACTACGGGCGGGGATCCCGGCACGTCCTGCGAAGTGAAAAAACGGCCTTCGATCAGCGGAATCCGCATAGTGCGAAAATAATTTGGCGTCGCCATGTAGGTTAGCGCCCACGGCGCGTTCTGTGGAGAAGGAGGGGTTTGCTGGCTTGTCCAGACCGGCGTTTCGGCATCATAGCCGCTCAAAGGCAGGTACAGCGTGAGGCCCGCGGATTGGACTCCAGGTATCTTACGAATGGCGTCGATTACCTCTCTATAATCCGTCCGAATTCCTGAAGCGGTGGCTGTAGCCGACGGTGATAGAGCGGTTTCGAACGTCAGGACGTTATGAGGATCGAAACCAGGATTTACATCCCACAGCCGCCGGATAGTACGAATCATCAGGCCGGCCGCGACGAGCAACACAAGTGTCAGAACGATCTCAGCAACTACGAGAAGCTTCTGGGCTCGCTGATGTCGTCCGGTCGTCCCGCGACCGCCCGACTTGAGAGAGTCCTGCAAATCGGTCTGAGAACATTTGAAGGCCGGCGCCAAACCGAAAAGAACGCCCACGACAACCGAAACCGCGAGCGTAAAGAGCAATACCGTCAGATCCAGCCGGACGTTCTGGCCGCGCGGCAAACTTCCCGGGACAGCGGCCAAGATGGGCCGCATTCCCCATTGCGCGATGAACAACCCCAGCACCGCGCCGATCAGACCCAGCAACACACTCTCGGTGAGCAATTGCCGAATCACCCTGCGGCGGGTAGCGCCCAAGGCCGAGCGGATGGCGAACTCTCTTTGCCGCTCGCTGGCGCGCGCCAGCGATAGGTTGGCGACGTTCGCGCAAGCAATAAGCAACACCAGCCCGACAGCGCCCAACAAAAGGATCAGAGTCCGTCCCACATCGCCAAGAATATCCTGTTTGAGAGGCACGACCGTTGCGCTGAGCCCTTCATCAGCTTTCGGGTAAATCTCGTCGAGCCGTCTTTGAACCTCGGCCATATCGGCTCCTGCGTGGGCAACCGTGACTCCCGCTTTAAGACGGGCGACAACATAAATACTCGGGACAATTTCCCGATGTTCGAGCACCAGCGGACCATCCTGGCCCAGGGACGTAAAAACGTCAGCGTGAGCCCGGAATTGAAAATGCCGCGGAAGCACCCCAACGACGGTATAGTCCTTGCCGCCGAGAGCGATCTCCCTTCCCAGCGCCGCAGGACTTCCGCCAAAGCGGCTTCTCCACAGTTCGTCACTGATGATCGCCACCGGTGCCGCGCCAGGAAGGTCGTCGGGCGGCAGGAACGCGCGGCCTAGCACCGGCCGGACTTTTAGAACTGAAAAGAAGCCGGCCGAAATATCTCTCCCTTCGATGTGTTCCGGCGCGCCGGCACTCGTCAGGTTACGCCCATGCCACCGGAAGGCGGCCATCTCTTCAAAGGATTGGTTATCTCGCCGCCAGTCGAGGAAGTTAGGATAGGAGACTGGCATACCCGTAAACCGGGAGTTTTTGGCATAAACAGCAACCAGGCGGTCCGGGTGAGGATAAGGCAGTGGCCGCAATAAGACGCCGTTCACTACGCTGAAGATCGCCGTATTGCCGCCGATGCCGAGAGCTAGCGCAATCAATGCCGCGGCGGTGAATCCTGGCCGCGTCCAGAGTACCCTGCAGCCAAACTTCACGTCATGCAGCAATTGGCGCATGAGATCCCTCCTCCTCTAGCCCGAATCTTTCGCCGTTCTGGATCTTCTCGGTAGGCCAAACCCCTTCGGGTCCAGGCTTGCCCTCGTCCATTGCCCAGCGGCGAAGACTCACTATGTCGCGTGTAAAGTTCAGTGCTTCGTCGCCGGTGGTGATTATGGCACATCACGCTATTAAAATGAAGATAAATAGGCCGCAGGAATGCCTCACCTTCAGTCGCGTAGAAAGCGGCTCCGCCGCCTGGTGTGCGGAAGGGCTCCGCCCTTCCGGGAGACGGTCACCTTGCTGTAGGGCGAGGAGGCTCAGCCTTCGCGCCCTGCAGCAATCTTGCCGCGAGAGTTTCGGTGTGGAAAGCCGGAGGCTTTCCGCACCGGCGGCGAGCCGCTCTCTAAGTGAGGATGATGACCGATATGAGATAATCGGGTGGGGAGACTGACTGATGGCGGAGGCGCGTTTCATCCGCAATTTTTGCATTGTTGCCCACATCGACCACGGCAAGTCTACGCTCGCCGACCGGCTCTTGGAGCTGACGGGAGCGCTCTCGAAGCGCGAGATGTCCGCGCAAGTGCTCGATAGCATGGACCTCGAACGCGAGCGGGGCATCACCATAAAGGCTCACGCGGTGCGGTTACTTTACAAGGCCAGCGACGGCAACACCTACCAGCTCAATCTCATCGATACCCCAGGGCATGTAGACTTTTCGTACGAGGTTTCGCGCAGCCTTTCGGCCTGCGAAGGCGCTTTGCTGGTTGTGGACGCCTCTCAGGGCGTGGAGGCCCAAACCCTGGCCAACGCGCAACTTGCTTTACACAACAAGCTGGAGATCATTCCGGTGATCAATAAAATTGACCTGCCCGGCGCCGACGTGGAAATGACCCGCCAGCAGATTGAAAATGCTCTCGCCATCGATCCCGCTGGCGCTATTCTGATCAGTGCCAAGCAAGGCGCCGGAGTGCCTGAAGTATTGGAGGCCATAGTGCGCCGCGTTCCTCCTCCCTCAGGATCAAGCGAAGAACCGCTGCGCGCGCTCATCTTTGATTCATGGTACGACAGTTATCGAGGCGTGATTGTCCTCGTGAGAGTTGTGGAAGGCAGTCTCGCTGTGGGAACTCACATCCGTCTTTGGTCCAATAACCAGGTTTATACGGTGGAGGACCTCGGCGTGCTCACTCCCAAGCCCGTTCCGGCGAGCCAGCTCTGCGCCGGTGAGGTGGGCTACGTTGTCGCCAACATCAAACGGGTTTCGGATACCCGTATTGGTGACACGGTCACGGATGATCGCCGCCCGGCAAGCGAACCCCTTCCGGGTTTCGAAGAGATCAAGCCGATGGTCTTTGCCGGGCTTTACCCGGTTGAGGCAACAGAATATGAAAACTTGCGCGATGCGCTCGAGAAACTCCGCCTCAACGACTCGTCTTTCGTTCTTGAGCCGGAAAGCTCGGCCGCCCTTGGCTTTGGGTTTCGCTGCGGCTTCCTCGGCCTTTTGCACATGGAAATCATCCAGGAGCGCCTGGAGCGCGAGTATAACCTTGCCCTGATCACAACGGCTCCCAGCGTCCGCTACCGCGTCACCCTTAAGGACGGGCAAGCGGCGGACGTCGAAACGCCGAGCAAGTTTCCCGCCGCTGGCGAGATCGCCAAAATCGAAGAGCCTGTGATCACGGCCCTCATCTTCACGCAGGACGAATACCTTGGCGGCATTCTCCAACTGCTGGAAGAAAAGCGGGGCATTCAAAAGGGCTTCGAATACGTTTCCGACAAACGGGTCTTGCTCACCTATGAGCTGCCGCTCAACGAAATCGTGCTTGATTTTTACGACAAGCTCAAAACAGCCTCGCGTGGCTACGCCTCACTCGATTACCACGTTTCAGGCTTCTGGGCATCGGACCTGGTGAAGGTGGATTTGCTCGTCGCGGGTGAACCGGTTGACGCCCTTTCTTTCATCTGCCACCGCGACGATGCTTACGTCCGCGCGCGCGCGCTTTGTGAAAAGATGCGCAAGCTTATTCCCCGGCAGCTTTTTGAAGTTGCGATTCAGGCAAGTATTGGCGCCAAAGTTATTGCGCGTGAAAACGTGGCGGCGGCGCGCAAAAACGTGCTCGCCAAGTGTTACGGCGGCGATGTCACCCGCAAGAGAAAACTGTTGGAAAAGCAGAAGGAAGGCAAGAAGCGAATGAAGCGCGTGGGCCGCGTAGAAATCCCCCAGGAAGCGTTCCTCGCCGTGCTCAAGGTGACCGATTGAAGAAGGGTCGCTGCCGCCGGCAAGCTTGGGTACCGGAATGATTTGAGATGTGTTAGTCTAGGGTTTGTGTCCCGATGTGAATGCAGGGCGAGTATTTGGCTATGGCGCTGATTTCGCCGTGCTTGAGTGCGTTCAATCTTGCGCGGCTCGGCGAAGGTTTAGAAATCGTCCGCCAGGCAGGCGCCCCGATGGTTCACCTTGACGTCTCGGACGGACATTTCGTACCGGAGGTCGCCTTCGGCCTTCCGGTAGTCGGGGCCGTCGGCAAGGCGGCCGGGCTGGCCCTGGACGTTCATTTGTTGATCGAACGGCCGGAGCGATTTGTGGCGGATTTTGCCAAAGCCGGAGCAAGCCGGATTGCCATCCATCCCGAAGCGACCGCCGACTTGTATGGAACGCTTCGGCTGATTCGCTCCCATGGGGCACTGGCGGGTGCTGCGTTGCTTGCAGGCACACCTCTCGAGAGCATTGCCGACTCCGTTGCGGTGCTGGATTTCGTAACGCTCCTTTCCGCCCAGCCGGGACCGGCGGAGGAAACTTACATTCCTCACGTGACGTCGAAGGTCCGGACCGCGTTTCACTTGCGCCGCCAGCGCGCCGCGGAGTACTCTGTGCATGTGGAAGGGGCTGTTGATCTCAAGCGTCTGGAGGAAGTCGTCCGCGGCGGCGCGGACGTTGTGGTGCCCGGTACCGCGTGGCTCCGTCATCCCAGCCCCCAAGCCAGCCTGAAAGAATTTATTCAACTGGCGTCCACGCTGACGGCGGACATGGAAAAAACTGGAAACCGTTTTCGGGAGTCATGAGTTTCAAGAATTCTATTTCAACACGTTCCGCATCGTATGGGTTATTGTTCGCACTTCTCTCGCTCAGCGTGAGCTTTTTTTCCGGTTGCGCTCTTATTCATCATCCCAATACCTCCGGCTTGCCCGTGGCTCCAACCGACCAGCCGGATAAAATTCTTCTCGGCAAGGCCCAGACCGAGCTAAAACACGGCCGCTATGACACGGGTAGATTATTGCTTCAATCGCTCATCAACACTTACCCCGACAGTGAATATCTTTCGCAGGCGAAGCTGGCGATTGCCAACTCTTATTATCAGCAGGGCGGAATTTCCGGATTAACCGAAGCCGAGGCGGAATACAAAGACTTCATCACCTTCTTTCCGACGGCGCCTGAGGCTCCCATGTCGCAGTATCGCGCCGGCATGTGCCATTACCGCCTTATGGGCAAGGCCGACCGTGACCAGACAGAGGCCCAGGACGCGGCGGAGGAGTTTCGCGAATTTCTGCTCAAGTTTCCCGACAGCCCGCTGATGCCTTTGGTAAAAGACCGCCTGCGCGAAGTACAGGAAGTCTTGGCAGAGGGCGATTACGGAATCGCTATGTTTTATTACGAACACGACGCCTACAAGGCGGCGGAGGGCCGGTTCACCGATATTGTCAGCCAATACCCGAATTTCAGCCAGGGCGACCACGTTTTTTGGTATTTGGGTCAAACGCTCGCGCAGCTCCGCCAGCCGCGAAAGGCCATTCCCTACTACGACCGCCTGATTCTGGAGTTTCCGCTTAGCCCGCTCGCAAAAAATGCGCAGGGGGCCCTTATCTCTCTCCATGAACCGGTTCCGAAACCCACGGCCGCCATGCTGGCCCGCGCTGAGGCGGACGCAGCCCGCGACGACCGCCGGACAATACTGCAAAGAGCCTTTGGTGGGCTTTCTAGCGCTCCCGATGTTTCCGAGACCCTCCACGGGCCGGTGATTTTAGGCTCCCCCAACCAAATTCAAGTCACCCTTGCCAAGTTCGACGTACCACCACCTGCTTCGCCGCACGGCACCCTGGTAGCAAAGGCAGTGCCTGGGCCCACCGCAGCTTCCGCCAACGGAGATCCTGCCCCGCCCTATTCCGCGACGGGGATGCCCAGTTCCGCGCCTGCTTCCCCCAACCCCCAAGACCCCGCCCAGCTTGATTCCGCGACTTTGAAGAACGCGCTCCCTGGCAAGCCGAAGCCTGCTCGGGCAACCAAGAAAGCGAAGACCACAAAACAGCCACCGGCAAGCAAAACAAAGAAAAATGGCCGGTTCCATTTCCTAAAAAAGATCGTTCCTTAATCCAATGCTGGGGTCAAGACGCTCCCGGCAAGCCTCGGAGGCCGTCCTGTGCAGACGAAACCGCCGCCTGAAAAACCATGGAAACAGGTGAAGCGGCGCGGGCGAATCCTGGTCGGCCAGCCTCCCGCTTCGCGTCGACACCCCGACCGCAGAAAAAAGCCTCCGAAGCACAAGAAGACCCAGAAGGATCTCCTGGAGGAAGCTTGAGTAGCATAGGGGAATGCCGGTTGTGACAATGCGAGGTGGCGACCCATGTTACGTACCAGTTTTTGGTCTTGGCTCAGGCTCATTAATTTCGAACATTCCGTTCGAACAGCTTGTGCAGCAACCGCCTCGCTGCTGGTTGCTCGCGAGTGCCGGTTGCCCGAGGCTTATTGGGCTCCGATTACCACCATGGTGGTGACCCAATCAACGTTGGGGGCGTCGCTTGCGACCTCAACCCAGCGATTCGCAGGCACGGTGCTCGGCGCCGCAGCCGGAGCCTTGCTCGCCACCTATTGCCCGCCGAACGCTCCCGCGTTTGGCGCATCGATATTCGGCTTGGGGCTTCTCTGCGCGGCTCTGCGCCTCGACAACTCCGGATACCGCTTTGCGGGAATTACGCTGGTCATCGTGATCCTCGTCCAGCGCACCCATCCGGCCTGGATGGTGGCCACCCACCGTTTCGTCGAGGTTTCAGTGGGCATCGCGGTAGGTCTCGCTTTCGCCGCTTTGTGGCCAGAACACAAACACGCTCAGTACGCCAGCACGAGTGTCCCGTCTTCTGCCGGACAGGCGAGATCGTCCTAGCGCCGGGTTGCATCCATAAGCATCGCGGTGAGGAAGAGCCTGGGGAGAAGACGACGATTGCGTCAAGGACGCGGCTTCCACTTTTCAAAAAACTCTTTGAAGGCCGGGGCCGCCAGGTGCCGCGCGTCTTCGAACTGGCCGTGATCCTGAGCGTAAAGCAGCCGCCCGTGTGGATTGAGCACGGCAAGCGCCGGAATGCCATAGTGCAGTGGCACGTGATATTTCCGGGCGAGATCGAGGTTCTTATTGAAACGACCCACGTCGATCTTCACTACCACGAAATTGCGTTTGATAAGCGGCGCCAGATCGGGCTTCTCCATCTGCGCTTCCAGCACGTGGCAGTCGTAGCACCAGTTGGCTCCGAAGTCCAGCACCACATTGCGGTTTGACCGCGAGGCCTCAGCCAGAGCCGCGGCAATCAGTTGCCACGCGTTGGCGCTCTCATCGTAGAGCGTAGCCGCGCTGGCCAGCACTGCACCGGCCGCAATCAAGGATACCACCAGCGCTTTCGATAGTCTCTGGATCGTCACATCACCGCCTTGGGCATATTGCCGATTCGCTACAAAATTGTTATGCCAGAACCGACAGCCTTTTTCAATCATTTGTGAGAAATGCGGACTTCAGCCTTTACCGTGACGCAAAATGACCGTTGCTATGGCGCGAAGTGCCGCTTGACATTGGGCAAAACCCGGAATGATAATCGCCCATGTTTCGCCTGCATACAACATGAACATGTGGGTTTCAGAGCTAAAGAGGCGGGGTGGGATTTCAAATGAACGGAGGCTTGGAAACCATGAGAGAGATAGAAAAACTTTCTCGGCCAACTGTTTTCGGACTCACTTCCCTAATTTCCACGATCATAACTATGAGCTTGGCATTGGCCTTTTGTACGGTCGTCTCGCTTATTGGCACTAGATCGGCCTTTGGCCAAATGACGACAGGGACCATCATGGGAAGCGTTACCGATTCCTCGGGCGGTTCCATTCCGGGAGCTCGCGTCACGGTTACTAATACCGGGACGGGAATCTCAAGGTCTTTTGTCACCGGAGCGGATGGTCGCTACGTGATCCCTTCTCTGATTCCAGGCGCGTATTCCGTCTCGGCCGAAAAGCAGGGGTTTAAGAGCATTACCAGTGCCGGGATCGTGCTCCAAGTGGACCAAACCGCCCGCATTGATCTCACATTGCAGGTCGGGGCAGTGACCCAGCGTGTTGCTGTGCAGACGCAAGCTCCTCTCCTGCAGACGGAAACGGCCAGCGAGGGGACTGTGATTACCGGGTCAAAAATTGTGAGCATGCCGCTCAACCTTCGTGAGTTTGCGAGCCTTGTGAATCTGACTCCGGGAGCCACCGCGCAGGGGATGGGGAGTAATTTGGGTGATTCTTATAGTGGAGACAACCCGCAAGCCATCGACGCCTCCACTGTCAACGGGATCGAGTCAGACGGCAACAATTGGACCATCGACGGTATTTCTGATAACGAGGTCTTTTTCAGCGTCTTGACTGTCAACCCTTCCCTTGATGGCATTCAGGAGTTTAAGGTCGATGACAACAACTATTCGGCAGAATTCGGACGAGCAGGAGGCGCTCAAGTTGATATCGTGATCAAGTCCGGCACAAACCAGTTTCATGGAGACGCCTTTGAGTTTTTCCGAAGCTCCGGTTTAGAAGCCAACGATTTTTTCAGTAACGCGAGCGGACTTCCAATTGCGGGCTATCATCAAAACCAGTTCGGAGCGAACATCGGCGGGCCAATCGCAAAAAACAATACTTTCTTCTTTGTCGACTATGAGGGCTTGCGTACGAGCCAGGTGGGAACGAGCCTGACGACTATCCCGACCGCGGGACAGCTCGCCGGGGATTTTTCCGAAGCGGGGAATCCAGTGATCTACGATCCGTTCAACCTGAACAGCGCGGGGCAGCCGCAACCTTTCCCCGGGAACATAATTCCGTCGAGCCTGATCAACCCCGCGTCCGCCAAAATCTTCGCGTTGTTTCCGGCGCCGAATGTCGTCGCACCTGTTGGTCAAGCTAATTTCATTGGGCGGGCAGATACAACGCACCAGATTGACGAAGGTGATGTCAAGATAGACCACATGTTTACATCCAAGGACCATATATGGGGCCGCGTCAGCCTGCTGCGAACGACTTTGGCAGAACCCTCTATCCTTGGGACGGTATTGGGCGTCGGAGGGTGCTGCACCGGGATCACCGCATACACTCTAAATCAAAATGACGAAATCAGCGAGACTCACATATTCTCTCCCACAACGCTCAATGAGTTCCGCGTCGGGTTCAATCGGATAAATACCAATTGGTATAATCTCGCTGAGGGCTTAAGCACTTCGAACCAGGTTGGAATCCCGGGCATCAACAATTTTTGCAGTTTCTGCGGAGGACTGCCCACGTTCGGCGTCACGGAAATGACTGGCTTCGGCGACTCAGAGTATGCACCCACGATCCGCCATGACAATACGTTCGAATGGGTCGATAACATGACGTTCATCCGCGGGAAGCATACCCTTAAGGTCGGGGCAGACATTCAGCGGCTTCAGGCGGACTTGTATCAGACCGACAACTCAATGGGCTCTTTCTGTTTTAATCCGGACAACACGAGTCTGGATGGCGCAGCTGGCACCGGCGATGGCATTGCCGGTTTCCTTCTTGGATATCCGGAGGCCGAGGGCCGGGCTGCCCTGACAGATTTCCCCTCGAACCGTTTGACGCAGCTTTTCTTTTTCGGTCAGGACGATTATCAGGTTAAAAAGAACCTTACTCTTAACTTGGGCCTGCGCTGGGAATATTATGGCCCGGACACGGATGCTTGGAACAATACGGCCAACTTTAATATCACAACTGGGAACATCCAACTCGCCTGCATTGCGATCAGTTGTTCCGCGGCCGTTAAGCCGTTTTACGGTGATTGGGCGCCTCGGCTCGGATTCGCCTATTCGATGGGTCAAAGCCGAAAAACAGTACTGCGAGGAGGATTTGGCGTAGCTTATTTTTATCCAGGTTACGGCGAATCTGGTATCGGCACCCTTAATGACAACTATCCGTTTGTTATAGGACAGGCATATACCCCGGCGAACATTTTCAAGGTCACCCCGGGGGATCCGGTTCTAAGCAACGGCCTGCCAGCGCCTGCCAAGCCCCAAGAAAGGCCTAATGCCCCATCAGGAAATTTGATTCCAAATGGTGGCGGAGCGGGGGGCGAGTTTAGTTCCGTCTTTTATATGCCCGACGATCTGCATATGCCTAACATTTTGCAGTATTCTCTAGATCTACAGCGGCAGTTGACTCCTAACCTCATGCTGTCCATTGAATACTTCGGTAACCACGCGGGTGATCTTTCCGTCGAGCCTCCTCTTAATTATCCGGCGCCAGGAGTCGTGACAGCCACCGGGTTAACCTTACAAGAAGCTAGACCGTACTATGACGTTGATCCGCTCCTGGCGGGCATCGCAGAGAGAGAATTGACTGCCTGGTCCTACTATAACTCTCTCCAGGTAGAGCTCCAACAGCGGACCTCGTTCGGCCTTTCCTTCCTTGCGTCGTACACTTGGGACCATGATTTGGGTAAGGGTGAAGATTATACTAACCCACAGTGTTTTATGTGCCAGGAATCGACCCTTGACCAGCCTGCGCAAATATTTTCGCTAAGTTACACCTATCAATTACCTTTCGGTCATGGCGAGCATTTTGGATCAAGCTGGAACAAATGGACGAATGTGTTCCTTGGGGGTTGGGAGTGGTCCGGCATTACCTCTTTCAACACGGGATTGCCTTACAGTGTGTCGGAGCCCAGCAGCCTGGATAACGGAAATGGAGACATGCCCAATCGGATCTGTAATGGAACTGTTTCAAACCCCACTATCGGGGAGTGGTTCAGCCCGGGGTGTTTCGTGGATACGGCCTTGAACGTATTCGGCAACGCCGGCTACGATTTCCTGTACGGACCCAAGTTTGAAGACTGGGATATGGCGCTAATGAAAAATGTGCATGTTTCGGAATCCAAATATTTCCAGTTCAGGACTGAGTTTTATAACACATTCAACGAAGTCAATTTTGGAACGCCGAACAGTGACATATGCGTTGGGTGCGGCGCGGGAACCATCACCAGCTACGGTTACAATTACACCCCACGTTTGGTTCAATTCGCCTTGAAGTTTTATTATTGAACGAGCCGCAGAAGGTCCAGGAGGAGGCGAAGAAAGGACCTCGAGCATCTCATGGAAGGTCTTTTTTCGACAGTGCAGCGGCAGTCGGGCCCCTTGCCCTGTAGTGCGTCGAGGGTTTTCTAGGTGCGCCCAAGCAGAGTAGAAGGTTAGCGCTACAGCGTTGCAAGTCACTTAAACGCAGAAGGCCGCCCCAACTTGTGGGATGAGCGAACGCCAATTAGCTGGCGGGAGGAGGGGCGATTGCTGGGCACTTACCTTTCGAATCCCCCAACAATTTTACGAAGTGTATCCTAAGTGACATCCGACCGTCCTCACGGCTTGTTTCCTATTCACGCGATCACACTATTCCTTGCAAGCCTTCTCCTTATTGCTGTTAAACCCGCAAGTTCTGCTTCTGACACAATCTTGACCGTTGGCAACTCCCTGATAAGGCGTGTGTTCGTGCAGAAGTCCCAGGAAGTCTTCACAACGTCGTTCATTAGCACGAAGGAAGTTCGTGTCACATCGTCTGGCTTTCAGTTGGTGTGCGTCGAGGGCAACCGCGAAATTATCGTCGATCGTTTTGGTTCAAGTCTCAAAGGCATAGTCGTCTCACCCTCACGCTTAGCGCTCGTTTTAAAGTGGACATCGACCGTGCTCCCGCTTGAAATTGATGTTCATTACAGGGCTGATAAAAGCCAACCGTATCTGTTCAAATGGCTGGATGTCACTAATCTCGGCACCCAACCTATTCGCGTGTTGCGAGCCACAGTTGAATCATTGAGGGTCGCTCGAAGCGATGAGCCTATACGCGGGGGCGTTGGTCAACCGGTGTTCGTGAGTAACCAATTCTTCCTTGGCGTCGAGGACCCGGCAGCGGCCAATCAGGTGCTAGGGCAGAACGTTAGACTCTCACAATATCCGGAAGTGCTGATCGCCCCTAACGCAGGTTGGAAAAGTGCGCGTTCTGTTGTTGGGGCGGTGTATGGGAGCGACGAATCTATTGAGGACGCCTTCCGCCAATACTTAACGACCCTTTCAGGCCGCACCGCTGTGTACCGGCCAATCTACTGCGACTGGGCATCCCATGACGAACTCGGGACGCTAGTTAAGCCGCAATTGACTCAGAAGTTGACCGATTCGATGCTAGACGTGTTGCGATCTATGAAGGCCCAATACGGAATTCAGTTCCAGTATTACCTCATCGACGCTTTCTGGTTTGCGCCGCAAGGTGGTTACACCACCTTCAAGAAGCCCAACTGGCCGCGCGGATTCGAGCCTGGGGAGAAGCGAATCTTAGCTCTCGGAATGACGCCGGGCCTCTGGTTCGATATCGGTTGCGTTCCACATTCGCACCGCCATAGCCTCTTCATCGACCTGAAGGATACTCCCGGCTGGAGCGGCCCTGACGCCCCCTGCCTCTCCGACTTGGTCTTTTCCAAGTTTCTAGAACATGGCATGGCCTACCAGATCCGGATGAATCACATAGGTTTACTGAAGCTGGACTTTGCAAACATGCTCTGCCGACATGATGAGCCTCAGGTCTCTTCTTTGGGTATCCTCGAAAAAAATGCAGACTCGCTCCTCAACCTCATCCACAAAGTCCGCACATTGGACCCTTCAGTCGTAATTCGTGCGTATAACGGCTACAGTTCAGGCGTGTTGATGGACAGCACTGAATACTATGATCAGGCGTACGCCGTTTCCCCATGGTGGCTCATGTGGTTTGACTCCGTCTACTCGGGCGATCCGCGACCTGCCGATTTACCTTCGTTCACGAATCTGCGTGATTCTATCATCTGGTATCAAGACCAACAGGTTCGCAATTACATGCGATCTCTGATGCCGCCTTTCACAATTGATGACAGTGGGACTTTGGTGGGCAAAACTTCCACTGTTTACTACATTGGCTCGCAAGGATTTACGGACTCGTGGATCGTGAATATTATGCGCGGGAATCTGGCCCCAGAGCTTTACGGGGACCTCCAACTCCTGACAAAGAACGACCTCCGATTCATTGCTGCAACTTTGGGCCTGCTGCGAACTCATCCGGCGATCTTTGCAAAAACGCGTCCTATCCTGGGTATTCCAGGCCGAGGGGAAGTTTACGGGTATTTAGCGGCTGGACCCGATCTTGCCTTCGTTACGGTCGTCAATCCTGGACTATTTCCTCAGTCGTTTCAGGTGCCGCCACCCGCCCTCCCTTCGGGGAGCATGAAGAACTTGCTCTTTACGAATGATGGTGAGCACCATGAGCCGATCGAGCGTCTCGGCGGCGAAATCCGGGGAATCCTGGTTCCTGGAGAAATTCGAGTTTATGCTCTTGGTCCGCAGGAAGAGATTGCATCGCTTTCCCTTCCTGCGGCCCCGACCCGTAAGTATCATCATGTGAGATCTTTCCCAAACCCATTCGCCGCTAAAAGGGACGCTGACATCAAACTTGTCCCGCGCGACGCTGGAAAAACGCTTGCAATCGTTATCCAATATCGAAAAAACGCCCAACCCGACCGGTCTTATGCTTGGCCTGAAAACGTCATGAAGATTTCCGGAAGCATTGATTCACATCCTGCAATCTTCTCTTCTATTCCGGCTAAGGGAACCGACATCTGGTCGAAATGCTCGTGGGCTGTCTTCGAGCATCCGGTGTCAGCTAGTGAGCTAAACCATACATTGCACTTGACCCTCGTTGGAAGCCCGCCTGCTGGTACACAGTGGCGGATCCAGACCTTCTGGCTCAACTAGGCGAGGTTCAAAGGGACTCCTGATGAGCCCGTATATTCACTTCGGTCCAACCGGTAGACAAGAGCCATATCGAAGAAAGCTACGAGGAGGGCATCGATGGCAAGTGTCTAAAGGCTCCGCGGGGCTCACATTGATTGTGCTGACGTGGCTCTTGGTTGTCATTATGCCGCCGGGAGGATTCGCATCGCAGGATTTTGTGCAACGGGCTACCCAAGAAGTGGCGGCACGCCAATTTGTGGCGGCCGAGAGCGATCTTCGCCGGGCACTAGCAAAAAATCCGAAATCCGAAGCAGCGTATGATCTATTGGGAGTTTGTCAGGTCTCAACAGGCCACTACGCGGAGGCGCGAGAGTCATTTGAGGAATGTGTAAAGCTGAACCCGAAAAACATTTCGGCCAGGGTCAGCTTAGGCAAGCTTCTTTTGTACTTTCACGAAAGCGGGCCAGCCCTTAAGCAGTTCGAAGCTGCCTTGGCGCTGGATGCTAACGTGCTAACACGCAATCCAGGATCCTACAATGGGTTCAACTTGCTGGGCCTGTGCCGCATAGATCAGCACCGCTATGCTGAAGCCGACCGTGCGTTCCGGCGCTGCATTCGTATTAACCCCAACGATCCGACGGGCTACATAAACCTGGGGCTGACGCTTGTGGCAATGAAAGAGGACGCGGTTGGGCTCAAAGAGTTTCAGACGGGTTTGAGATTAAAGCCGGATAACCCCGTAGCACTTCTCAATGTGGGTTTGATCTACGCCCGGCAGCATAACTTTGCCACGGCTTCCCTTTACCTCGGACGAGCCCACGCGCTGGCGCCTGAAAATCTTCGCATATCGGCCGCGCTCGCTGGCGCGGAGCTTAGCTGCGGCAAGGTCCATGAAGCTAAAACTTTAGCAGACGAATTGGCAGATCAGCGCGACCTAAGCCCTGCGGCGCGTGAGTCGCTGGCTTTACAGTTTCTCTCAAGCGGATATCCCAAAACTGCAGTGGCGATCGTGAGGAATCAACCCGGCATCGCAGCTCCAATTTGCCGCATGGCGTTCCAGCAGGCAAAATCCTTTTACGAAAACGGTCAATCCCAAAAAACGATTCAAATTGTAAAGGCCTTTCAAGTCTTCTCGCCACGCGATCCCAAGCTTCGCGCATTGCTCGGTTCGGCCTATTATGAACTCGGCAAGCCTCAAGCAGCAGCGCAGGCATTTCAGGAGGCTATTCGACTCGATCCGCAAAACGCAGACTACTATTTCAGGCTGGGCATGGTCTTCCTGAAGTATCACACGCCACAGCCAGCAGTTTACGTGTTCCAGCATGCAGTACAGTCTCTGCCTCAGTCACCCGAACTTTGGTTCGGATTGGGTATGAGCGAGTTTTTTGCCTCAGGCAAGGGCGACGGCGAGAGGAACCTTCGCGAGGCAATCAAGCTCCGTCCGCAGTATGCTATTGCTTACGTGGTTTTAGGCAGCTTGCTGCGGCAAACAGGACGCCCTCGAGAAGCTGCCCAAGCCTTCCAAAACGCAATCAAGATTCGGCCCAACTGGTATGTGCCTTATTATCTTTATGGCAAGTCTGCTTCAGAACTCGGTGCGCCGGAGCGCGCACAAGCCATCGCGATGCTGCGCAAGGCGATAGCACTTAACCCGCAGTTTGCCCGCGCCCATTATCAACTCGGATCAGTACTTGAGCAAGCTGGCCAACTGGAGCAGGCAGCGGCAGAACTCAAGCGGAGCCTGCAACTCAATCGTCAGCTCGCTTCGGCGCACTACCGGCTGGGGCGAATCTATGTGAAACTCGGAGACCATGCCGCGGCAAATGTGCAGTTTCATCTGTTTGAGATCGAGCGCGAGCAAGAAACGAAATACGACTCTGTGCAACGACTGATCGTTCAAATCCAGCAGTGATGAGGCAACCACCCAATTGATACCGGGCGAGTGCATTCCAAAGAAATAAACACCGTTCTTCTGGGGAGACCACTACAAGATGATTATCAGACGTGCTTTGGGCTCAACGTCGAGAGTTGCAGTCATGAATCTTTGGCTCAGACTTCTTTTTCTGGCCCTCTTGATATCGATGGGGAGTTGGTGTTTTGGCCAGGCCCTTCCCGCTTTTCAAAGCGTGCAAGTTGGAGCGTTTGACGCGGAGGCGTGGAATGGCGTCGTTTTCCTGACCCGGGCATTTAATCAGCCTTCCGTATTCGCTATGCGAGTAGGTTCGCAACGAGGAGGCGATTTCCTCGATGGTAACCAGATTTTCGATGCCGTCAGTCAGGTGGGCCCCCACGCTCCCGATGGCTCGTATTGCCGTATGGCATGGCGCCAACCTCCCGCCGAATCGCAGGTCATCCTTGAGTGGTCACGCATAAATCAAACCACTGTGGTAGGACGTCTCACCACCAGTACTGCCGCGCGCCTTGTGCTTGAGACCTACTTCCCGGACTCCGCAAACTGGGGGAGCCAGGGCCTTTACCGCGTTGATACACACAATCAATCGATCCTGGGTCAGCGGTTTTTCGATCAGGTGTACGGGCCGACTGCGCGGTTTATTGTGATGGTGGACCGGCCACTGATTGGAAGCGGCGTTTTCCCTTCCGTCGTTCAATTAGGCGAGAACATGCACGGCTCAGGGAGACTGACTTCGTCATTAGCTGGCCAGCCGAACGACGGAGCCGCAGGGATCGAATTCACGGCCGGAAAGGCGGAAACAGCCCATTTCGTCGCCGCGATCGGATGGCACAAAAACACGCTGCTACGCCAGGCACGGGATTTGCTTGAGGCCGGCAAAATCGATTCGATTCTTCGCGAGAAATCGGCAGCATACGCTGAGCGCCGGCCAACTGCAACCGGACTCTTCAGCGGCGCCGCCCACGCAATCGGCAATTCTATGTTCTGGAATTCGCTCTATGCGCCCTCGGATAACCTGGTTTTCCCGAGCATCAGCCGGCATTGGGCGCACGGCTGGGGAGGATGGGTGGTTGGAGAATGGGACTGCTTTTTTGGTGCTTTGCTGACGAGCCTGGAAGACACGGCTCAGACTGAAGCGGGAATCAAAGCGATTCTGCTGGCCCAAACATCCAGCGGGCTGGTTCCCAACATGGCGTCGGGAGCCGGTACCACGCCCGACCGGTCAGAACCTCCCGTGGGCGCCTATTGCGTTTGGAAAATTTATCAGCGATTGGGCGACCGTTCACTGCTCGAATGGGCCTATCCGCGGCTTAAGAAGTGGCACGAGCGGTGGTCCGGGAATCGCGGTGATGGCCAACCGTGGCGAGACGGCAATCGCGACGGGCTGCTGGAATGGGGAAGTGACCGCGGCTCGGAATCGTCGGTCGGTGGCCGCGGCTTTCTGCAGGCTGCCAAGTGGGAAAGCGGTATGGATGACAGCCCTATGTGGGACCACACCATCTACGATCCTCACACCTACACGATGGATCTCGATGACGTGGGCTTGAACTCCCTGTACGCACTCGATGCAGAATGCCTGTCAAAAATCGCATTGATTCTGGGCAAGGACGAAGATGCCCGCCAGCTTGCCGCCGAATATGCGCGCGTGAAGAATTTAGTGCAAACAAAGTTATGGAATCCGGCGGCGGGTATTTACGAAAATCGCTATTGGGATGGGCGCTTTTCCAAACGCCTGTCGCCCACCAATTTCTATCCGCTTTTCGCAGGGATTGCGACGCAGGATCAGGCCCGGCGGATGGTCACAGAACATCTACTGAATACCAGTGAGTTTTGGGGAAAATACGTGATACCGACGATTGCTCGTGATGATCCTGCCTTTGCCGATCAGTTCTATTGGCGAGGGGACATCTGGGGACCGACCAACTACATGGTCTACGAGGGTCTGCAACGCTACCACTTTGACCAGGTCGCGCTTGAATATGCCGAGAAGAACTATGATCTCTACATGGCTGACTGGAAGCGGAATCAGCATGACGATGAGCAGTATCACGCTTGGGGCGGCAACGGCGGTGGTGATACGCACTATACTTGGGGCGCACTGTTGTGCCTCGTCGCACTAGAGCAATACATCGACGTCAATCCATGGGACGGCCTGCGCTTTGGCGCTCTGAATCCGCTTGCCGGGGGCGAATTCCAGGGCGTTAAATGGCAACGGCACGTTTATGACGTCTCTATCGCGCCAGCTCTTACTAAACTTGTCCGAGATGGGGTAGTGCGGTTTCAGGCCGATCGAGGAGTCGTCGTGCGAGACTATATCCTCGGGACGTCGGCAGTCTCATTCACGATCCACACTGGAAAAGCTGTCCGCGTGACGACGGAGGAATTCGCTTCGGGGAGCCTGCGCCTGGAAATTGACGGCAGGGGAACAACGCAAGTTGCGGTACAGAACGGCCAAGCCAGTTTCAGCGTTCCTGCGGGAGAGCACGACGTCCGTTTGGAGAAACGATAGCTAACCATCAGCGCCACTGAAGTGCGCGCGCGTGCGTGAGATGTTGTAGAGCAGGAATCAAGACTTACCGACAACTATCTGGCTGGGACTCTCACCACACTAGCGATCTGTGCCGTTGGGGCGCGTTGAATTGCCGCGGGCGCAACCTGCGGAAAACGCCGCCAATCAGAAGGTCGACCCTGACGGGGTTGACCGCAAGGAGCGACTCTTGCCCAAGCTGCGATCCCTTCGATCGTCGGCCGGATTAGTCCTGCTGCTGTTCATCATCCCCCTTGGGAGTCAGGCTGGCCAAGGATCACGTCCGGCAGATGCCACACGGCCTCCGTTGATACACTTGACGGCGGAGCAGGACCATCAGAGGATGATGGTCTTGTTGCATATCAAATCCCTGCGCCCGGGAGCGGATCCCCACAACCTCCGGGCGCCGAATGCCGTCAATTACGATGAATCCAAGGCTAACCCCTATCCGAAGCTGCCAGACTCGCTGGTTCTGAACGACGGCGAAAGAGTCACGGCTGCCGCAATGTGGTGGCACGAGCGTCGCCCGCAGATCATGGCAGACTTTAACCGCGACGTCTTAGGCCGCGTCCCCAAGAATGTTCCCCCCGTGCATTGGGAAGTAACCAGCACGACCCGAGCGGTGAACGGCGGCGTGCCCGTCATCACGAAGCACCTGGTGGGGCATGTTGATCATGCGTCGTACCCTTTAATTGACGTCAATATCGATTTGACTCTGACGGTGCCTGCGAACGCCACGCGCCCAGTCCCCGTCATAATGCAGTTCGCTTTCGACCCGGCATTCATGCGCCGTTTCCTGGCCACGATGGCTGCCCGCGGCGTGAAACTTCCACCGTCTCCCCCAGGACCGAGTTGGCAGGAACAAGTTCTGGCCAAGGGCTGGGGGTATGCAATCTATTTGCCCACCAGCGTTCAAGCCGATAATGGCGCCGGCCTGACCGAGGGCATCATTGGCCTGTGCAACAAGGGCCAACCCCGCAGACCGGACGACTGGGGCGCGTTGCGTGCCTGGGCGTGGGGCGCCAGCCGCGCGCTCGACTATATGGAGACTGACAAGTCGGTAGACGCCAGGCGTGTAGGCATTGAGGGTCATTCGCGCTTTGGCAAGGCAGCGCTCGTGGCTATGGCATATGACCAACGTTTCGCCGTCGCCTACATCAGCTCATCGGGAATGGGCGGCGCCGCCCTTTACCGCCGCAATTTCGGTGAGCGGCTGGAAAACGTTGCCGGAGTCGAGGAATATCACTGGATGGCCGGCAATTTTCTGAAATACGCCGGACCGCTAACCTCGAATGACCTGCCGGTAGACGCTCACGAGCTTATTGCTCTATGCGCCCCGCGTCCCGTATTCGTCAGCGCCGGCGAGGTGAAGGGAGATGGATGGGCGGACCCGCGCGGAGAATTTATGGCCGCCGTGGCGACAGGCCCGGTCTACGAGCTTCTAGGCAAGCAAGGTTTGGGAACCACGCAGTTTCCTCCCCTCGGCGGTGCGCTGATCTCAGGCGATATCGCGTTTCGCCAGCACCACGGCGGGCACACCGATTTACCGAACTGGCCGTGGTTCATCAAGTTCGCCAGCCGCTATTTGTAGAGTCAGGAGACGATGCAAGTGCCTGAGCTGGCGGCCTGGAGCAAGCTTTTGCGATTTGCACGACTGGCGCGTCAGCTCTGGGAACGTAGACCTCTTGCCCGGTGCGGCTCGGGTTTCACGGCGGCAATCGCGGGCCTGGAAACTTCCCGGAACGTCTGCGCGGTCGTTCCTTCCCAGCGGCCGAATGCGCGGTTAAAGGTGTTCAAGCTGCCAAAGCCAGCTTCGTCCGCGACGGCGTAACACGGCATATCTGTCTCGAGCAGCAAGCGCTTGGCCCGATCGAGCCGCCGGCGCAAGATTTCGGAGAGGACCGTGCGGTTGATCGCGCGCATAAAGCGCCGCTCCAGCGTGCGGCGGGAAACGCCCACCTCCTCGTATACGTCGCTTACGGCCAGGTTTTGGTTGGCACGGTCCCTGACAAGCTGCAGGGCTCGTGCCACGACGGGATCCTCATGGGCAATCGCGTCACTCGAGAGGCGGCTCACCACGTGGGTTGGCCGTACCCACACCTCTCCGCGAGACACTTGGCCCTTCATGAGTCTGTCCAGCAGAAGAGCGGCTTCGTATCCGGCGCGTTCCAGGTCCAAGGCGACGCTCGATAAAGGCGGGCTCGAGAGATCGCAGATCATCTCGTCGTCGTCCACACCTACCACCGCGACCTCATCGGGTACCTTCAGCCCAGCGGTGACGCATGCTTGCAAAACCTCTCTTCCGCAAACGTCATTACACGCCATCAGGCCCACCGGCCTGCGCAAGGATTTCAGCCACCGGACCATTGGGGGCTGCTCGTGCTGCCAGGTCTTCATCCAATTTGGCCGCTGCATCCAGCTGGCCAGTGTAATTCGATGCGCCGAGCATTCGAATCCACGTTCCTGCGTCGCTTCCGCAAATGCCCGTTCGCGGCGCGTCGACCAGTGGCAGCCCACAAACCCGCAGAAGGCAAACCGGCGGAAGCCGGCTTCGAGAAGGTGCGCGGCCACCATCCGGGCGATGGACGCAGAATCGGTCCTAATCTCGCCGACTCGTGCAAGCGAAAGCCGCGGGCGCCACTCGCCAAGGCTGGAAACCACGCAAGGGAGCTGCAGTGAATGGACACGCCGCTCGACCTTACGGGAGCGAATTCGCGCGATGATACCGTCCAATTTCCCTGCCCTGCCATTCGGCAAAGCTTGCTCGAGATGGCCAGGCGCCACGTGCAGGAACCACGGACCGTGCAGGCGGGAATAGCGTAGAACTCCCCGCAACAGTCCGCGGCCGTATTCCGTGGAGGTTTCGAGCAGGAGGGCAACTTGAGGCGAGTGAGACGAAGAACGTTGGGCTCGGGCGGAATCCGCGAATTTTGACGGTTTCCGCCCGTCACGCACGCCTCCGGAGTGTACGGCAGTGGCTGATTTCACTCTTCCATTCTCCAGCTCCGGCGAGCGTATAGTGCGGCCATACGCTCTCTGTCCGTTTCTACCTTAACCCGCGTCGACTTTCAATCTGCATTTTTGTTAGAAAGCTCTTTTCCCATCAAATGACGCAAAATGACCGTCATATTCCGCAAGATAAGCGTAGACAGCGGGGCAGCGCCGGCACGATGATTGCTATGCTGTCGAAGCAAGGCTTCGGCGCGTTTAACACGGGTTATGGTCCGGGCTATAAGGATTGGGATCTATCCCTCTACAAGGAATTCTACTTCAACAAGGAGCGCGGTTCCCATCTCGAGTTCCGTTTGGAAACCTACAATACGTTAAACTCCGTGAATCCGGACTCCTTGAATACCTCGTACAGCTCCGGGAACTTCGGTCAAGTCACTGGCTGGAATAGCCCTCGAGTTCTCTAGCTCGGTGCGATGTTGTTCTTCTGACAAAGCCCTATGAAACTGCGCAACCTGCCCCTTCTTGCCGCGGCGTTCGCGGCCCTCGCTGAATTGTTCATCCCGGCCCTGCTGCTGGCCCAAAAACCGGGAACCGCACCAGAGACCAAGTCGCCGCCGCCCACCGTGGTCGCTCTGTCCTGGCAAACCGGAGCCTACTGGGTGGCCGTCGACCACCAGTTGTTGGTGGACTTTGGCGATCTCGCGCGCTTCCGTGATGCCGACCTCAAGCTCGGCCCGCCAGCCGCAGGTGAGAACCGCGTCGTCTTCATGGGCGATTCCATTACGCAAGGCTGGAATCTTCACAACTACTTTCCCGGCAAGCCCTACATCAACCGTGGCATCAGCGGACAGACCACGCCGCAAATGCTCGTGCGCTTCCGCCAGGACGTGATTGACCTCAAACCCAAGGTGGTGGTGATTCTGGGCGGCACCAATGACCTGGCCGGAAACACCGGGCCCATGACGCTCGCGGAAACCGAAGGCAACCTTATGTCGATGGCCCAACTGGCCACGGCTAACGGCATCCGGGTGGTCTTGTGCTCGGTGTTGCCGTCGGTCAATTTTGGGTGGCACCCTGGCCTCCATCCCGCGCCCAAAATCGCGGCGTTGAACAAATGGATCAAGGCTCACGCGGCGGAGAACGGCTATGTGTATGTGGACTATTACTCGGCGATGAAGGATGCGGCCGGCGGCTTGCCGCCCGCGCTGAGCAAGGATGGCGTGCACCCTCTGCCGGCCGGCTTCGCCGTGATGGCGCCGCTCGCCGAAGCCGGCATCGAGAAGGCTCTGAAGAGCGAGCGCAAAAGGTAAGGGATGAATTCGCAATCTCAGCCCTCTCCCTCGGGCTGAACGTGTCCCACACCTTTTGCCGGACACGGGCGGTGTATCAGTTGGTCATGTCGCTTTGCGACACCCGCGAAGCTATGAAAAGAACCCCTACCCTCGCCCCCTTTGGGGGAGAGGGTGGCCCGCGGCCGGCGCTTTCTCCAGCCGGCGCGGGCCGGGTGAGGGG
>JASHOS010000037.1 GCA_030040995.1 Terriglobia bacterium
GTTCTCGCCCGTCTCGCCCCCGACGGCTGTTCCCGAGCCCACGCCTTTTCTTTTGCTCGGAACGGGTCTGTTGGGGCTTGCGGGGCTGGCAAAGTGGAAGTTACCAAGACAAGCCGCAAAATTCGTGGATAGTGTATAAGGGCCTGTCGTAATATCGGCTGGCGGAGTTCCTGCACAAGAATTTCTGCCACACCGAGGGGCGCGGGGGCAGACATCGGATACTGCCCCCTTGACCCGGTTACCCCTAGCATCCCTTGCGAGAGGATCCACCACGCGCGGAGGTATTCGTCAACCAGTTGAATACATGGGTTTTAGCATAAGACTACAGGATTCCCTTTTCCGCGATGATGGCGATCAAATACTCCTTGCCTCGCATGACGAATGTCGCAATTCCCGGTAGTGGGTCAGTTTGATGTAGAGGCGGCTTTACGCCGCCACATGGCGAGGTAAACTCGCCGCAAATTCAAACTGACCCACTGCCCAATTCCCGCACGGCGCGTCTTCTCCATAACCGCAGCCAGCAGTTGATAGGCCTTCATCGACTCTCCGCCAGGACCAAGGAAGTAGCCTCGTTCAAAATAAAGCGGAGGAATGGCCTCCACGGTAACAAACCGCCGCAGGCCTTCGGACAAGTCCCGCGCTAGGACGTACATTCCATCTCAACTTCCAGGATGAAAAATCTCGGCGATTGGGTGTGCAAATCAGGCAGGAATGAAGTGCGCATCGGATTCGGTCTTATGCCTTTGATCTGCGTGGCCATTCTCTGGACGTTGCTGGGTGCTGTTTCTCGGCGATCTTCAGTCACAAGGCGCGCGTCTTGCGTTCGGCACTCGGGTTCGCGATGCCGATACAGCTAAATTCCGCCGCTCAGGATGCGATGTGTGCTTTTGACAGCATATTTATTGCAGGTGATATCATGGCTTAGTTTTGGGTGCGTAGCGCTGCCGTCCCGGCGGCAAATGCCGGTCCCGCCAAGCGGGACGCGCGCTACACCGGCTGTCGAGCCGCTAAAAAGAACTAAATTCGATGCCAGAAGCAATATACAAACCGAAGCACAATCCGTGGCTGATCGCGATTACGGTCACTCTGGCGACGATTATGGAGGTGCTCGATACCTCCATCGTCAACGTGGCCATACCGCACATAGCAGGTTCAATGGGCGCCTCGCAGGACGAGGCCACCTGGGTGATTACTTCTTACCTGGTGTCAAATGCCATCATCCTTCCGGTGGGCGCCTATCTGGGAAGCATCGTCGGACGCAAGCGATTTTACATGACCTCCGTCGCCATTTTCGGCCTCAGCTCCTTGATGTGCGGACTGGCTCCATCGCTCTCGATTCTGTTGCTTTTCCGGGTTGTGCAGGGGTTGGGCGGGGGCGGGCTGCAGCCCTCCGAGCAATCGATTCTTGCCGACACCTTTCCGCCGGAGAAGCTTGGCCAAGCCTTCGCGGTCTACGGACTGGCGGTGATCACGGCTCCAATTATCGGTCCAACGTTGGGAGGATGGATCACCGACAACTACAATTGGCGGTGGATCTTCTTTATCAATATCCCCATTGCCGTCCTCTCTCTGGCGCTGACACAGCGGATGGTTGAAGACACTCCCGAGATCAGAAGGGCCGTTGAGCAAGCAAAACGCAGCGGCTTTAAGCTCGACACTATTGGATTTGGGCTGGTCGCCTTGACGTTCGGCGGCATGGAAGTGGTTTTGGATAAGGGGCAGGAAAAGGACTGGTTTTCCTCCCATCTCATTACCGCGTTTATGATCGTGGCGGTCGCGAGCCTGATTTGCCTGATTAGCTGGGAATTGCGGCAGGCGCGGCGGGACCATCGTCCGATTTTGGACTTGAGCCTATTTGCGAAGAAAAACTTTTCCATATCAGTTCTGATGATGTTCGTGCTGGGATTCGCGCTTTACGCGACCACCGTACTGCTGCCGCTGCTGATGCAGACGCTCATGGGCTATACCGCCGAGTCCGCAGGAATGGTCCTCTCTTCGGGAGGCTTCGCGACCATCATCTGCATGCCGATTGTGGGCATTTTGATTTCCAAGGTCGATGGCCGCTACCTGATCATATTTGGCTTCACCGCCCTGGCGATTGCGCTCTATCACATGACCAGCCTCGATTTACAAATGAGTTTTGGATATGCCGCCGAGCTGCGCTTTTACCAGGCCATCGGCCTGGCCTTCCTCTTCATCCCTATCAATACGCTGTCTTACATCGGCATACCGCGGGGGAAAAACAACGACGTGTCGGGGCTGATCAATGTGGCGCGGAACATTGGCGGGTCCTGCGGGACGGCATTCTACACGACGATGCTGGCCCGGCGCGAGCAGGTGCACCAGCAGTATTTAGTGAGCCACGTTTTCAGCGAAAGCCCTGCCTGGATGGAACGTTACCATGCGCTGACGCAGCAGGCGCTCCGCAACACTCCGTCGCTCAACGACGCGCAACTCCACGCGCTCGCGCAGTTTTACCATACCCTCCAGGGGCAGGCGGGCGTTCTGTCGTATCTCGACGTTCTTCGATACCTTGCCATTTTTGCCGCATGCATGATCCCGCTGGTATTGCTGATGAAGAGACCGCCAAAGGGAATGAAGGCGGCAGCTCACTGACGATACCGATGCCCAGCAAAACGCAACCAAGCTCTGATCAACCGCGATTGTTCTTGCCAGGGTACGCTGTGCCTTTCACCCTGGTGACTGCTCTCTTTCTGTTTTGGGCCGTCCCCAACAATCTCAACGACATCCTCATCAAGCAGTTCATGACGTCGTTTGAGATCACGCGCTTTAAGGCGGGCCTCGTCCAATCAGCGTTCTACCTCGGATACTTCGTGCTCGCCATGCCGGCCGCTTTTCTGATGCGGAGATATGGGTACAAGGCGGGCCTTGTCACTGGTCTCTTCCTTTTCGGCACCGGAGCGTTCCTCTTCTGGCCGGCTGCGATCGTTCACAAGTATGGCGTCTTTCTGCTGGCTTTGTTCGTTATTGCCAGCGGTCTTTCCTTTCTAGAAACAGGAGCAAATTCATTCATCGCTGTGCTGGGAGATCCTCGGACTTCGGAGAGGCGCCTCAACTTTTCGCAGGCATTCAACCCTGTGGGCTCAATTACAGGCGCTCTTATTGGAACCGTCTTCATCTTCTCAGGCGTGGAGCTTAACTCACAGCAGATCAGAGACCTCAATGCTGCCGGCAGGCTTAGCGCCTATCTCCGAAGCGAGACCCTCCGGGTAGTGAAGCCCTATATTGTCCTGGGCGCCGTCGTATTCATCTGGGCGTTTCTGATCCTGATGACAAAATTTCCGAAAATTGCGGAAGAAGCCGAGTCTGCGACCCAGCGCCAGCAACAACGTCTGCGCAGCCTGTTTCGGTATCCCCATTTTGTTCAAGCGGTTATCGCGCAGTTCTTTTATGTTGGCGCACAGGTTGGAACATGGAGCTACACCATTCAATATGTGGAGGACTATACTCACCAGCCGGAAAAGATAGCGGGCTACCTTCTCACGGGAAGCCTCCTGGCGTTCGCTGCGGGCAGGTTCAGCGCTACCTGGCTGATGAAGTTTATCCGACCGAGCAGTCTCATGGGACTCTACAGCATCGTCAACATTGCGCTGGTATGCGTGGGCATATTCTTTCCGGGCTGGGTAGGAGTGTGGGCGCTGTTGCTGACCAGCTTCTTCATGTCCCTGATGTTTCCAACGATCTTCGCTCTTGGAATTAAGAAATTAGGGCCGCACACGAAAGTTGGCGGCTC
>JASHOS010000286.1 GCA_030040995.1 Terriglobia bacterium
CGGGAAGGGCTCGAGTTTGTGATGAGCGTCAATGAGGGAAAGCGGCGAACGCCCACGCTTAATGTGGACGGGCGGGCGTTCCATTGCTCTCAGTTTGACCCTCGGAAACTGGCGCGCGAGCTTGGATTGGAGGATGTGGCCCAAGCCCAATCCTCGCTGGACAAAAGGGCCTGAAGGAAAATCGGCGAGTCGAACGCGCCGTGCGCTTCCTTTGCGAAGCCGCACACAAGAATCGCTGCAATGGTGACAGATGATCATTAGCTTCGGCGAGCCGCATGTAGAGTAGAAACCAAATAGCTTGGGGACTTGAAGGTAAAGCAGCGTTCATAACCGGCGGTGCTCGTGGGATCGGCTTCAACGTCGCTGATCGCCTGGTCCGTGAGGGTGCGAGCGTCTTTATTTGTGGCCGCGATCCGGCCAGTTTGGAGCCAGCACTCGGCCGCCTCGAGGTCCGCGCGGACGGTGCTGTCGCCGATGTGCGATTCGATTCTGGCTGATCCTGCGACAGGTGAAAGAACACCTAAATCAATGTGGACTTCACGCGTCACTCACTGCTTCCGCAGTTTCAAGGTACCGGTAGCATGTTCCGAGCAGCCGGATGGAGTAGGTTGAGAAGCTGGAGCGGCCTCCAGGCGCTTTGCCCACAGCGGATAGTCAAGCCCGGCGAGGCGATTGATCGCAATCCCTTGGCCCACCAGTAATGCGACGGCGATTTCGATGATCAATAGATAAAACGGTTTGGTGACGATACCCAGCGAAACAATTAGGGTGGTGGCGCCGGCCGGCGGGTGCGCCGCTTTCAGCAGAATCATCAGACCAGCAGTGAGGGCCAGTGACAAGGCGGCAGCCATGATTCGCCGCGAGTCCACGTTCGTCCCGACGGCCGCAGGCACGTGATGAAGCCCCACAAGCCGAAGTGACCCATAACCGCACAGGATGCCGATGGCGTGGCCATAGAGAGTGTGGCGTGGGGAAGCGGTCGGGGAAAGCGGTGTGTAAAACAGAAGGATTGCGGTTGGGCCAAGGGAGGGAAAGACAAAAGGTGTATGAGAAACCTTCGCCACACCGGCAAGAATTCCAATTGTGATGAAACCATTGATAAACATGAAGAGCGCCCAAATGGGACGCTCCGGGAATCGGCCAAGCAGATGCGTGAGCCGGAGCCGCACTATGACGCCGCGAACGACGGTGGGGTCAAGCAGAGCCAGTCGCGACGAGTGTTGCGAGGTTGGTTCAGCCATAGTCTCACCTCAAGGGTACCTTCAGGCGCCGCGTAAAGCTCTCGCCACAGAGACCACTGCCTCCAGCTTGTCAATGGCTTCTTCCACCGTTCGCGTCTTCAGCCTTCGACGACGTGGGGGTGAGCGTCGACCACGCCGTAGCTGATGTCCTTAGTGAATGCAGACTTCCTGAACAGTCGAAGAATATCGAGTCCGCTGTTCGACATTTCGAGGTCGAAATTGTCGACGGCGAGATTGAGCACCCCGGGATAAATGCTTTCAAAATCTCCATAACAGATGTGAGTGATGAAGGATGAGATACCGGGTCGTTCCATCGAATTAATCTGTCAGTGACAACATCGATGTCGGTATCTTGCTGGTCCTGGAGCGCGAGTGAGACCAGGTGGTCTTCGGCGGCGCGAACGTCTGCATCTGCCTTTTCGCCGCGGTCACGCTGGGTCAGGGTGCGGCGCAGGATTTGCTCTTCCGGCGTACTTCCAATGCGAGGATAACTGCTGTGGTTGACAGTGAGAAGTTCCATGTCATCAGCCCAGCAATGACAGCAGGCTCGGTCTTCAGCATACGCGCGCACCGGCTAATTCCCGGCGCTCTTTTTCCCTGAGACTGCTGTGTCTTCCATGGCGACGGCGCGCGGAAAAAGCAAGTTGTTCTCCAGATGGACGTGCTGGTGCATGTCGCTTTCAAAACATTGCAATGCCTCGTACAACGCACGGTAACTGTTGCAGGCATCTGGCGGAGGCTGATAATTACCGCTTATGCCTCGAATCTCATGTAGCGCCGCACCGGCGTTGTCATGTTCGAGTACCATCATCCGTACAGGGTTCTGAACTGTCCCGAACGGGGGCCTGGGAAAGGGAACCCCACGCGTCGCACAATCCTCCATGCGGGAAATATACGGAAACAAGGTCTGCTCTTCCTTCACCAGGTGCATCAGAAGTTCTTGGCTGAGTCCTGAAAAGAGCGCTTTGATGCGGCGCAGCTCAGGGTGCGCAGTCCCGTGTGCCTGGATCACTTTTTCAAGAAGCGGCTCAATGCGAGCGGCCTCCTGCCGGCAGAACGTGTGGTGCTTTTCAACAATATGATTCATCAGCTTGGCCAACGGCTGTCCGCTCCAGTCCATAGTCTCTCCCTCTGGCTGCGCCGTATTCCCGGCGATCTCAAGGATCCGGGTGACGGTCTCTACCTCTAATCCAGCGGCCCGACATGCCTCGTCGAGCCGTTTGGCGCCGCCGCAACAGTAATCGATTCCCAACTGCTCAAATACCTTCGCGGAGCCTGGCATCCCGAGGACGATTTCTTTCACTGGCTTCGTTTGATCAATCTCCATGTTGTTTTCTCCTTTCAGGCTAGTGCCTTCCCCGTTTCCGGCGGTAAAACCCTTTATGCGCGCGTCGCACTAAAGCAGAACCTTCTCCGGTCGACAACAGTAGAAATCCTTGCAAAGCCGGCTGCTTCGAGCCGCGCTCCCATCGTCGAAGGATCAACCGGAACCAAAGTGTCCCAGATATGGATTAACCGCATCTGCCAGTTCGAGAGGCTGTCCACCCCCGCAAACACGGCTCCAGGACGGATCACCCGGCATACTTCCCTCAAGAGACGATCTTGTAATTCAGTAGAGGGCACGTGATGCAGCATGGTGAGGGACACGGCCCCCGAAAATGACCCGTCCTGAAATGGCAGAGTCGTAGCGTCGCCCTGGACCACGTTGACGTTTGTGCCGCTGAACCTGCTGGCGAGCGACTTGGCCAGGCGGGAATCAATCTCAACCGTGGTGAGCCGATCGAAGCGCAAGCGTAGCAAGTCAGTCGTTAGGCCTGGCCCTGGGCCAACTTCGAGCACATTCCCGCCGAATTCGAGCTCTCTGAGTACCCAGGGTAACACTTTTCTTTCCAGCTCCCGCTTCCAGTATCCTGACCGGCAAATCCAGCGATGAAGCTGGTTCATGATCCTGATTCCTTTGCAGCAATTCCTATCTTCAGCCCTGTTACACTGAAGCCATGGTGTTCTGCCGTGATCTTGGCATGAGTAAGATCGCATTGCGGGCGCGGTCTGCGCCCCTCCTCTGGTCATCATGGACCGAGGTCCACCCAATAACGGCCCAGATAAAGTCTCTCTGAAAAGGAAGCCTCGGCCATTTGTCTTACCGATCGCCGCTCCCTCTCGTGATCGATCAGCATCAATGCGATCGGTCCGCTTTGGTGCGCAAGGCCTCTCCTTTCGAGCGAGGAACCAAGAAATCTTCTTCCTTGGTGGTCAGGCGTTCCTCCATAAATACCTGAAAGAACTCTGTAACTCTCGCAATCACTTCGGCCTGAATACTTTCGCCCCGGTGCATTCGGTCTGCCGTACCATTTGTGAATTCCAGCATCTTGCGAAGAGCCGCGTGCTCGCGTCGCAAGATGTTCGTTGCTGCATCCATACTTCTTATGTTCCTCCTAGCTTCATCGTGGCCGCTCTTTCCCGCGAACGCTATGACTAAAGTCTCGATGGCGGTCACGGAGGCGGCAACGCTCGCCCTTCCGAAAACTGTGACCCAGGTAACAGAAAATTCTCTCCATACCCCAGGGCAGTAACAGGGTGAGTTGAATCAACTGTGCCAAGGGTAGTCGTTCTTCGGATCCTGCGGGGGCCCCGGCCTCCGAAAGATAGCGCGAGCCGGTAACAGTACCTGCTCCTCCGAGAAAAGTCAGAGTGGCCATTAGGAGATGTGAAGGTTGATCATCGCACGGATGAGAGAACCGTCGGCGCTCCGATTCAGGCTGAATCCGAGTCTCTGGCAGAGGGACTGCATGGCATAGTTCCCAGCAAGGATATCAGCCACGATGCGATCCAACCGTTCATCGTGTCCGATTTCGAGCAGCCGCCGCAGCAATTCGGTTCCTATGCCCCGGCGCTGAAAGGAGTCCGTCACTACCACGGCGACCTCGGCCTCATTCGCGCCTGCAATCTTGGTCAAGCGGCCCACGCCGACAATCGATTCATCGCCTGCATGGGAACCCTGATCAACGGCAACGAGGGCCATTTCCCGGTCATAATCGATGAAGCAAATCCGCGTGAGCCGTTCGTGAGAGACTCGATGACCGAGGCTCAGCATGTGGAAATATCGCATGTAAACCGTCGATTCAGACAGCGCCTGATGAAACTTTACCATCAAGGGCTCATCTTCAGGACGGATGGGACGGATACTGAACCGTCCCCCATCTTTTGCTGCCCAAGAAGCAGCGTATTGACTGGGGTATGGCCGAATGGCGAGCTTCGGGAGTTGATCTTCAAGAACCTCCTGAGGATGCAACACCGCGCGAGCGTCCAGCGCCATAAGACCCTCGCCCGAGGCAAGTAAAGGATTGATCTCGATCTCTTTGACCCAATGGTTTTCAACCACAAGCTGGCTGAATCGCACCAAGAGTTCTTCAAGGGTTTTTAGATCCACCGCCTTCCGTCCGCGAACTCCATTGAGCGCTCTGTAGATCTGCGTTTGTTCCATCAGGCGGCGCGCCAAGGTTGTGTTGAGGGGAGGCAAGGCAAGGGCATGGTCCTTAAAAACCTCCACCAGTTGACCACCCAGGCCAAAAAGGAGGACAGGACCGAACTGCGGATCGAGCGCGCTGCCGAGAATAAGTTCATAGCCGCTGGCCATTACCATCGGTTCAACCGTCACGCCGAGAAAATGTCCCGGTCCAGCTTTCTCTTTCACAGAAGATTCAATCTCGCGATATGCATGACGAACAACATTTTCATCTGCCAAGTGAAGCCGCACGCCGCCTACATCTGTCTTGTGAGTAATCGTTTCGGAGAAGACCTTCAGAACCACGGGATACTTGATTTCGCCCGCCACCTTCACCGCATCATCCTCATTTCTTGCCAGGCGGGTTTCAACGACCGGGATGTCATAAGCTTTGAGCAATTCCTTGGCTTCCGGCTCCGTAAGAATCGTCCGGCTCGCGCTTGCGGCCGCCTGAACGATTCTTGTCGCCGTTTCAACTCCCTCACGGGCGGGCCTGCTATCAGATACCAGCGCCGGCGTCTCATACAAGCCTCGCAGGTTATACGTGTATCGCCACATGGAATGGAAAACACGGGCCGCAGTATCCGGGTAAGCAAAAGTCGGAATGTTATTGCGATTGAGAATGGCCTCGCCCGCGCTCACCTGGGCTCCGCCCATCCAACTTGCCAGGACCGGCTTGCCATCAAGTTTGGCATAGTCCTTCAACTGCTCGGCCGTCTGGGTGGGGTCGGTCATCGCCTGTGGCGTGAGGATGACGAGAACACCATCGTTATTCGGATCGCGAGAAACAATCTCGACCGCCTTTCGATATCGCTCCGCGCTGGCGTCGCCGATCACATCCACCGGATTGTTATGACTCCAATGGGCAGGGAGAAGCTGATCGAGGGCCTCGATCGTTTCCTTGGACAACTCAGCGAGTTCGCCCCCTTCATCGATCAGAGCATCAGTGGCCAGCACGCCAGGCCCACCGGCATTCGTAACCATAGCCAAGCGGGGCCCTTTAGGCCGCGGCTGCTTGGCTAAGACCTCCGCCACGTAGAAGAGTTCGGCGATCGTATTGACGCGCAGCACCCCGCACCGCCGGAAGGCTGCGTCCAAAACTTCATCTCGGCCGGCCAGAGCCCCGGTGTGTGAAGCCGCTGCTTTTGCCGCCGCTTCCGTGCGCCCAGCCTTAATTACAATCACCGGCTTCGAGAGCGCCACTTGTCGGGCCGCAGAAATGAAGGCGCGGGGGTCGCCGATCGATTCCATGTAGAGAATGATGCTTCGCGTCTGCGGCTCATCTCCCAGATAATCAATCAGGTCTCCCCAGCCCACATCTAGCATCGAGCCGATGGAAATGAAGGCGCTGAAGCCGACGTTCTCACGCAGGCTCCAATCGAGGACCGCCGTGCAGAGCGCTCCGCTTTGGCTGATGAAGCCGACGCTTCCCGGCCGCGCCATAGCTCCCGCGAAGGTGGCGTTAAGGCCTGTCAGCGGGCTCATCAGACCCAGGCAATTCGGTCCAATCACACGCATGCGCCCTCGGCGTGCTTGTGCAAGAATTTCGGTTTCAAGACGGGTGCCCTCCGGCCCGCACTCTTTGAAGCCGGCAGAAATAATGATGACCCCTTTGACTCCTCGATCGGCGCATTCACCCACAACTTGGGGAACTGTAGGGGCAGGAATGGCGATTATGGCAAGGTCAACTTGGTCAGGAGTGACCGCGATCGTGGGGTAAGACTTGACTCCGAGAACGCTCGTGCGCTTCGGGTTGACAGGAAAGACGGTGCCGCCAAAAGGGTTACTAATGAGGTTCCAGAGAATGGATCGCCCTACGCTGCCCTCTGTTTCGGAGGCCCCGATCACAGCGACGTTGTGGGGCCTGAAAAACACATCGAGTGGATGGCGGCGGCGTCTGAGAATATCGTGGACTGATTCAATCGCCGTATTGGGAGCAGAAACCATGGATTCTCGTTACACGCAGAGACGTGCGGTCGCGCGCCCCACATTCTCATGCATCCCGGATTCGGAGGCAAGCTCTCTTCTGCCTACGCAGCCCGCAAAAAGCGGCAGGCTGACAGCGCCTAGGGTTTTACACGTACGAACCAACGGTCCTGGCCGGTAGCTTCAGGGTTTGATGGCAACCTTGATGACCCCATCGCGCCGCTCGCCAAACAACTCGTAAGCTTCAACGATATTATCCAGCGCGAACTGATGCGTTAGCAGCATACGAAGGTCCACGCGACCGCGTTCGACCAACTCAATCAACCGCCGCATCCGTTCTTTTCCGCCCGGACACAGCGTGGTGACGATCTTATGGTCGCCCAGCCCCGCGGCGAACGGTTCGAGCGGAACGCTTAGTTTGCCTGAATAAACGCCCAGACTCGAAAGTGTGCCGCCCGGCCGGAGAACTTTCAACGCGTTTTCAAAAGTCGCCTGAGTCCCGAGCGCCTCAATCGCTACGTCGACTCCGCGTCGATGCGTCAGCCTCTGAATTTCTTCGACCACGTCGACCTTTTCGTGATTCACGACCACCTGAGCCCCCATGCTTCGTGCAAACTCCTGACGCACAGGATCGGATTCGACACCGATGATCAATCCCGCTCCTTTCAGTCTTGCTCCGGCGGTTGCACAAAGCCCGATGGGCCCCTGGGCGAAAACCGCCACAGTGTCGCCGAGCTTGAGGTCGGCGCTCTCTGCCGCCGAAAATCCTGTCGAGGCAATATCAGCCAACAGCACCACATGCTCGTCCGCGAGATTGTCCGGAATCTTGGCCAAATTGGCTTGCGCGTGGGGCACCAGCAAATATTCAGCTTGTGCGCCGTGAATCGTATTTCCGAATTTCCAGCCCCCGATTGGCCCGCCACATTGAGACCAGTTCCCACTCAAGCAAAGATTGCACTGGCCGCAGGGGGTGATTGCACCGACCAGTACTCGCTCTCCGACTTTGTAACCGGTCACGCCGGGAGCGATCTCGTGAATCACGCCCACTGGTTCATGCCCCAGAATCAGCCCAGGCTTCACCGGATATTCACCCCGCACAATATGCAGATCAGTTCCACAGATCGTCGTGAGCGTTACACGAATCACTACCTCTCCGTATCCCGGTCTTGGGATGGGAACTTCTTCAAGCCCGATTTGGTGCTTGCCTCGAAACACCAGCGCTTTCATCGAACGTGCCTTTCCGTGCCGCACTTGTTTTTCCGTCTGTGTAGCTTGCATGTTTCCTCCTAAGTAACTCGAAAAGCACCGCTGAAAAGAGATGTCTTAAAAACACATCTAAGTTGCTTTTCGGCATGGCTCGCTTTAGTGCCGGCCCCAGCATAACTCTCGGCGAGAACGATGCCGTCTGTTCCAACCGCTCCGCCGGCGCGAGGGACGGAAGGCAGCCCCCGTGTGTCCGCCAGCTTCCTCACCGCCGAATGGATGATGAGCTCAAAGTCTTTGGTCGCGAACGGCGGGACGATGAAATCCGCCGCCCCTTTCTGCGATGCCTCGAGATATAAACTCAGATCGACGAACCGCGACACAACAATCACGGGGCACGGAGGCGTTGCGTTTTTGCCTGCCTCCACCACGTCTGCCCAGGTGCCGTCAGGAAGGTTAACGTCTGTGAAAATCAGGGCTCGGTGGTGCAACCGTTTCAGGAAATACTTGGCTTCGACAAAGGTTCGTAACCGCAAAGACGTAATGCTCAGTTCCTTCAGTCTGCGTTGAAGTTCGTCGAACGGCCGGTCGTCATTGTGAACCAGCAATGCTGTAATGTCTTTCATTTCGCACCTCCCGGCTAATTTCTGACTGCGCGAAGCGCGATGGTCAGATGTGGACTGCCAGCAGGGGCGCAGATCCCAGTTGAAGCACCTGGTAGGTCGTCGATCCGAAGACGGCCAGATCGGGACGGCTGCGGCTGCGGACACCCAATACGATCAAATCCGTCTGCGAGTCCAGGGCGAGCTGAATGATTTCCTGATAAGGCTTGCCTATCCGGACGGTGGATTTGATGGTGCACCAGTTGCGCGCGTCAGCCGGGACGGGTGCCTCGATGTTTTGGATCAATCGCGTCGTGACGGTCGAGAGATCCTCATCACGAGGAACATCGTCCAGGACGTGCAGCAGGGTCAATTCAGCGTTGTATTCCATGGCGAGAGAAATAGCGTAGGCAAACGCCCGCTGGCCATGGTCCGAGAAATCGGTTGCGAGTAGAATTCTCCGGAGTTGTACCGGATCCTCTGTTTCCTTAGGGGCAACAAAGTCATGAGTGGGTTTTCGCACAGCAAGAATAGGACACTTAGCCTTGCGGATAACTTTTTCGGTGACCGAGCCGGCCATCCAGCGATCCATACCCCGGAGTCCATGTGTCCCCATCACGATCAAATCGATCGACTGCTTCTGGGCAAAGTCCAGAATGGTTTCGGCCGGGAAACCGACCTGGATCACTATTTCCGGTTTGAAGCCATTTGTAGCCTGCCTAGCAATCATTTTGCGAAGTTCTTCTCCCGATTCTGTCCTGGATTGTTCGTAGTACTCATGCGCCCACGAGTTAGGGACGTGATAGGAATACTCCGTGAGGGGGCGAATGGCGTGTTCAAGATAAAGCTTGGCGTCATACCGCCGGGCGAGAGAATAGGCGTATTCAAAGGCCTTCGCGGAAAACTCAGAAAAATCGACGGGGCAAAGGATAGTTTTAATTTTTACCATGGACTTGTTCGGCGGCAGGATTCGCGAGCCTCGGACCGCTCAACCTCAGCCGCCTCAACCTCCAACTAGAGCTTGGCTCAAGATCGACTGCGAAGCTGTGACGGCGCACACATCCCTGTGTGATCGCCGTCACCTTCAATTACTCCTCGCTCCGTTCATGAGAGCTGATCTCGAACAACAGACGCCGCGGGAGCCGAAAACCACGTCTTTCAGGGATCACGGTCGGCTACTCGAGGAGGTTCACATTTTCCTGGACCACCAGCACGGGACAGGGGCCCAACTGGAGTACGCGATGTGTCGTAGACCCAAAAATCGCAAGGTCGGCTGCGCTGCGCCCGCGGACGCCGAGAACCGCCAGGTCTGATTGTTGCTCTATTGCGACCTGAATAATCTCCTCGTAGGGCTTGCCTACGCGCACCGCCGCTTTGGCCGTACACCGATTACGTGCACCGTCGGGAACCAGCGCCTCGAGCTCCCTGCGCGTCTCCTCCATCACCACCCGCCCTTTTTGTTCCGGGAACTCCTCCACCACGTGAAGCAGCGTCAGCTCCGCGTTATATTCCTGGGCAAGCGAGAGAGCGTATTTCATGGCGGCACCAGCACACTTGGAAAAGTCCGTGCAGAACAAAATCTTTCGAAGACGAACTGGCTCCTCGGGCTGCTCCGGATTGACGAAATCGTGAGAGGGCCGACGCACGGCGAGCACCGGGCAGGGCGCTCTGCGCAGCACGTGTTCTGTCACTGAGCCCATCACCAGCCGGTCAAGACCTCGGCGGCCATGGGTGCCCATGACGATCAGGTCCGCATGCTGATTTTGAGCAAAGGCAAGGATTGAATCCGGCACGAATCCTTTGTGCACCGCCATTTCGGCCTGAATCCCCTTGGTTGCGTGATGGCTGACCATTTGCCGCAGCCGGTCTTCGGCTCCCTTGTTCAAATCCACGTAGATACTGTTTCCCGCCACATCCGGGAAGTTGTAGTAAGGGTAGGCGCCCACCAGGAGGTCGATTACATGCTGGATGTAAAGCTTGGCCTCGTAGCGCAATGCCAATGAATAGGCGTAATCGTAGGCTTTGGCTGAAGCCTCGAAAAAATCCACCGGACATAGAATCCGCGCAATCTTTAGCATGTATATTCACCTCTCGAGGTGGGCTTGAGTCTAGTCCCATCGCCCGTGCCCCTAGTGAGGAAACTCTATTCCGTCAGAGCGGCCGACGCTGTGACCCACATCACAGGTGTTGGTGATGTCACACCCAGAGGTTGCACAACCAAACGTGCGATGATAATTTCTCGATAAATGGATTTGGGACAAACAACCTGGGAACAGGCTCATTTGTTCGAGCGTCTATACGAGTCGCTGCCGGACGGTATCCTGCTAATGAATGCCAACGGCGAGATTCTTCGCGTCAATGTGCAGACGGAGAAGCTGTTTGGTTACAGCCGTAAGGAACTTTTGGGTCAGCCAGTGGAAATCCTTATTCCGGAACGTTTCCGGGCGGGTCATGTTGGCCAGCGTAATGCCTATCATCGCGATCCTCGCCTCCGCCCGATGGGCGCGGGACTCGAACTGTTTGCAAAGCGGAAGGATGGCGCTGAGTTCCCGGTGGACATCATGCTTAGCCCTTTTAAGACCGACGAAGGCATGCTAGTCGTTGCGGTAGTGCGCGATATCAAGGAGCGCAAACGGGCCGAGCACGCATTGCAAGAGAGCCGAGCGATGCTGGAGAAGCTTTTCGAGTCTTCCCCTGACGGCATTGTGCTCGTGACCAGTCCGGAGGGCCGGATCGTTCGAGTTAACGCCCAGGCGGAAAGGATATCGGGCTATAGCCGCGACGAGCTTGTGGGTCGATCCGTCGACGACTTCATCCCTCCGCGCTCTCGCAACCCACACGGGCTCAACCGCTTGACCTACCGGCCCGAAGATCGAGCGGAAGGAGCAGGCGCGATTCTAGAGCTTTATGCGAAGCGAAAGGACGGCGTGGAGTTTCCAGTCGAAATCACGTGTAGTCCGGTCGAGACCGATGACGGAGAAATGGTCCTGGGTGTCGTCCGCGATGTCACTGCGCGAAAACAAGCCGAGGATGCCTTGCGCCAGAGCGAAGAGCGGCTTCGGTCGATCGTGGAAACGGTGAAGGATTACGCCATCTTTACGCTCGATCCCGAGGGACGGGTTACGAGTTGGACGCCGGCCGCTGAGCGCATCAAGGGTTACCGCGCCGAGGAGATCATTGGACAGCACTTCTCGCGCTTTTACCCACCTGAAGACATCGAGCGGGGTAAGCCCGACCAGGAATTGAGGCTGGTAGCCGAGCATGGCCGCTTCGAAGACGAGGGCTGGCGTGTCCGCAAGAACGGATCACGGTTTTGGGCAAACGTCGTGGTTACCGCTCTGCGAGACAATGCAGGAAACCTGCGGGGCTTTTCCAAGATTACGCGGGACTTCACGGCGCGGAAGCAAGCTGAAGAGGCGCTACTGCTCGAAATCACCAGCGTCCTGCTCTCGAACCTGGACATCCGCAGATTGCTCTCTGCCATTTCAGCCTGCCTCAGCCAGGTAACGCCTCACGATTACTCGAGCTTGGCGCTTTATGATCCTGAGCTCAGGAAGCTGCGGCTCCATTTGTTGAATTCGCCCGCAGGGCTGGATCTTAACGCCGAAGAGATGTTGATTCCGTTTGAAGGAACACCGGCGGGTTTGAGCTTTTCCTCAAGGCAGCCTGTCGTAGTGGACCGGCTGGACGACGGACGCTTTACCACCAGTACCATTCAACACCTCATTGAGGCTGGTATCAGATCGGGATGCTGGCTTCCGCTTATCAGTCACGGGCGCCCTTTGGGAACGCTGGGTATCGCCAGCGTGAAGGAAGGCGCATTTGCAAAAGCCAATTTGAACTTGCTGAGCCAAGTGGCGAACCAGATAGCTCTTGCCATTGATAACGCCTCAGCCGTGAGTCAAATTAACGGATTGGCCCAACGGCTCACGGAAGAGAAACGCTACCTGGAAGATGAGCTTCGCACGGAATATAACTTTGAAGAAATCATTGGTGAGAGTCCGGCGTTGAAGCGCGTTCTGAAGCAGACCGAGACGGTGGCCCCGACCGACGCCACCGTCTTAATCCTCGGCGAGACAGGGACAGGCAAGGAACTTGTCGCACGCGCCATCCACAACCTGAGCGCTCGGCGGGAGCGCACCTTTGTGAAGCTGAACTGCGCTGCAATTCCTGGTGGCTTGCTCGAGAGCGAGCTCTTCGGCCACGAAAAAGGGGCCTTCACCGGAGCGATTTCGCAGAAGATTGGCCGGCTGCAGCTAGCCCACCAGGGTACTCTGTTTCTGGACGAGGTGGGCGACATTCCCCTGGAACTGCAACCTAAGCTTCTGCGCGCGTTGCAGGAGAAAGAGTTCGAGCGCCTGGGGAGTACCCGCACGATTCCGGTCGATGTTCGCCTGATTGCCGCCACTAATCGGGACCTGGCCAAAATGGTGAAAGACGGGCAGTTTCGCAGTGACTTATATTATCGCCTGAGAGTGTTTCCCATCCATCTGGCGCCGCTTCGGGAACGTCCCGGAGATATCCCCATCCTGGTACATCACTTCGTGCAGAAACATGCCCGCCGGATGAACAAGCGGATTAGCACCATTCCGCCAGAAACGATGCAAGCCCTCGGGAGGTGGCATTGGCCAGGAAACATCCGCGAGATAGAAAACTTTATTGAGAGGGCGGTCATTCTGTCTCCCGGCTCGGTGCTGCGTGTGCCGCTCTCGGAATTAGCCGAGCCCGAAATGCGCGCCACTGAACTCTCCACACTCGAGGCTACTGAACGCGAGCATATTCTGCGTGCGCTCCGCGAAGCCAAGGGAGTGATCGCCGGTCCAAACGGCGCTGCCGCCCGCCTCGGCCTCAGACGTACCACCCTGAATAACAAGATGCGAAAGTTGGGCATAACCCGAAAGGATTTCTGACCATATTAGGTCAGATGACCTTATAAGGTCACGGTCACTCGCTAGCTTTTACCGTCGCCGCAATTCGAACCTGCGCATTAAATCCAGCTAATTCAATAGATTGATAGCCCCGGGCGGGTTTGGCTATCTTTGTGCCCTTCGGTGATGTGGGAACGAGGGGCGCTGACGGCGAGCGAAGGAACAAATGAGTTTCCAGCACCGTTAACGAAAATAAAAGCGCCCCTCACATTTCAAAGATTTGGATCGAGGGAGAGCTCGTGCAGGCTAGGGTTCGCGCTTTGCTGGTACACGACGAAGAAAGACCTGTGGCGGAACTGAAGCCCTTGCTTGAATTACAGGGCATTGAGACGATGCAGGCACGGAGTTGTGCCGAAGCGGAGTCGGCCCTGGCCTGCGTTGAGCCGCCTGCCTTGATCTTCACTGACACAGTTCTATGTGACGGCACTTGGACTGATATGCAGAGTTTGGCAGAGCACCTAGAAGTGCCCGTCATTGTGGTTTCCCGGTTCGTGGATCTCCCCGTCTATCTCGATGTGTTGGAGCGAGGCGCCGCTGACTACATCGTTCCACCCTTTCGAGAAGTTGACTTGGCCTGGGTCGTAGAGAGCGCACTTCTCCGCGACACAGTTCGGGCGCCCTCCGTTTCCTCCCGGGCAATCACAGGAATTGGATTCGAGGGAGCGCAACATGCTCAGAATCACACTGCTTCGGGAGCCCGGACCGCCCATGCTCAAGCTGGAAGGTAAGCTGAGCGGCCCCTGGGTTCCTGAGCTGGAACGCAGTTGGAATGAATGTCTGAATGAGGGTCTGGCGCGGCCGGTGCAGGTGGACTTGTCCGATGTCACCTTCATTAGCACCGAAGGCGAAACGCTCTTGAAGACAATGTTTCAGCAGGGAGCGGACCTTCAGAGCCACTCGCTTATGACGCAATTTATTCTCAGCCAGATCAAAAAAGACTCTAACGGAAACCACAACACTGGAAATGGAGGATAGTATGGGCTCGCCGCATAGTTTAGACCTTCGGACAGCTTGCCAGAAGGGATCGCTGGAGTCTAACAGCTTCTTCTACAATCTTTCCCCGGGAGCGCTCAGGGCGCTGGACGGCATCAAGTTCGCGAGCAGTTACCCCAAGGGTGCCGTCCTGTTTGGGGAGCAGGAAGCTCCGAAAGGGGTCTTCATTCTCTGCAAAGGCCGTGTCAAGCTCTCTATGACTTCAAGCGAGGGGAAGAGCGTCATCTTGCGGATCGCGGATCCGGGCGAAGTGCTGGGCCTCCATGCGGTAGTTTCAAACCAGCCGTACCAGGCGAGCGCCGAGACGCTGGAACCCTGCGAATTGAATTTCGTCCGGTGCGACGACTTCCTGCGTTTTCTTCGGGAAAATCCGGAGGCCTCACTCCACGCGGCCCAACAGCTCAGCCAAAATTACCACATTGCCTGCGAGCAGGTGCGGTCGATCGGATTGGCGCACTCGGCGATGGGAAAACTGGCTGGGTTCTTGTTGCTTCGGGCGACGAAAGGGCAACCCACAAAGCAGGGCACCAGGGTGTTGCTAACTTTGACCCACGAGGAAATCGGGCAGATGATTGGCCTTTCCCGTGAGACGGTCACTCGCACCCTGGGCGATTTCAAGCGCCGCCAGTTCGTTGCCAGTAAAGGCGCGACCGTTGTGATTCAGAACAAGGGCGCCCTTGAGCAGTTCGCCGGAATGTAGCCCCACTAAGCACCTTCCCAGGTAGTGCCGGTTTTGCAAAAAGAGTGTTCAGTTGGAGCCGAAACCGGCGCGTATCTCTTGGATGGTCAGTCAGGCGCAGTTCCCTTGCTTCGCCCCACTTCCGATCTTGCCGATCTGAACCAACATTTCCGAATCCTCCCGACCTCCCATCCTTAGGTGACGCAGATCACGTGCAGAAGTGATTGCCGTCACTGCAATGTCCTTGCCGAAAGCACATCATAAGATTCGAGTAAAGCGATCAGGGCTTGGCCTAAACGAAGGCGGCAAGTACCCAAGAACGCCAAGCTCCCGGCCGTTGCAACCGGAATGAATAGGAGGTGTGCGATGACCCTAGAACTTACAGAAAACAGGCGAAACAAGGATCTTTCACCGATAAGGCTCTCCGGCATCACGGACATCCCGGAGCGGGCGAGGGAAGTCCACGAACTGATCGCGCGGCGGGCCTACGCCATCTACGAAGGACGCGGGCACATTCATGGTCATGACATTGAGGACTGGTTACTAGCCAAATCAGAAGTCGTCAGCCCCCTTTGCGTCGGCTTTATGGAACTGAACGGCGATCTGAAGGTGGATATTGGGATCAGGAAATCTGAATTGCCGCAACTTCAGGTGGCCATCGAGCCCTGGCGCCTGATCGTCAGCGGAAAAAGGACAGTGCCTGGCGGAGGGATGGCTCAGAGCCATTCTGAGGCAAGGCCAGAGCCGGTCGAGATTTTTGAAGTAGTCAATTTTCCTGTTCAAGTTGAGCCTTGGGGAGCAAAAACAAGATTCTCGAACGGCCTGCTTGAGGTTAGTATTCCCAAGGCGGGAAAGGCAGAGAAGTATCTTGCGGCAAAAGCAGCCTGAGCAAGGCGCTGCAAGGTAATTTGCCGGCGTGGGCTCTGAGGAGTGCTAACGAACCGAGGGAAGAAAGAAGGTCACTTCAATGATCGAAGCAAAAGTTGTTCTGACACAACCGAATGTCCTCTCTCGCCAGTTTGTGGCAACAACTGGCTCGGGGCATCATGTCATCCTGGACGATCCATGGGGCGGGACTGGCCCGAAGCCGGTGGAACTGATTGCAGTGGCCCTGGCAGGCTGTGCGGCCTTTGACGTGATCGATCATCTTCGCCTTAAACGCCACCAGCAAGTGACCGCTTACCAGGTACGTGTTGAAGCTGACCAAACCGAAACCGAGCCCAAGGTCTTCACAACTGTCCGGCTGCATCACGTCATCGCCGGCCGGGAGATCGATCCCGAGGCGGTTCGGGAGGCGATCCACCTCTCAAGCACGATCCACGGCGCTATCGAAGCGATGCTGCGCCCAGTTGTGAGCGTGGTCACAACCTTCGAGATCGCGCCTGAGAATGCCTTTGCAGAGGCGGCTGAACATCCGCTCGGCGTGAGCCTTGCCGTGTCTCCTTGAGTTATGGTTATGAAGAGAATTGAGGAGGGGCCGTGGATGCAAATGTCGTGTTGACTCTAGACGAGGTCTTCGAGGGACTCGCCCCCGAGACGTTGAGGGATTTCGAGGCCCTGGGGCGGAAAAGCTGGTATCCAGCCGACACAATCCTGTTTGGTGCCGGGGAGCCGTGTTCGGGGATCTATTGGGTGTCTTCCGGGCGATTGAGTGTGTCTGTTTCTGACGGGTCCGGCCCATGCGCGATATTGCACGTTGCTCAGCCTGGCGAACTCCTCGGCCTGAAAGCAGCGCTGTGCGGTGAGGCGTATGCGATGGCGGCACAGACCGAGGGCCCTTCCGAGGTGATTTTTGTGAGCCGAGATGATCTTTCGGCCTTCCTGTCTAGTCACGCTGATGCCGCCTTCCGCATCGTCCAACAGCTCAGTAATCGTCTTGGTCTTGCTCTTGACCAACTTCGTGCCGCTGAAACTGCCAATCCACCGAAACCGCCAAATTAGTATTTG
>JASHOS010000287.1 GCA_030040995.1 Terriglobia bacterium
CATAGGCGCTAGAATAGGCCATTCGATGCACCTTGGAGGACTCGTTGTTTGAGGAGGCGTTTCATCAGTTTCAAGAGCGGCGGCTGCAATTTTTCTAGCGAGTATTTTCGTTTTCTCGGTGCCTCCGTGAGGGCTCCGCATGCTTTGGGCAGTAGCCGCTGCTTTGTTAGCAGGGCAAGAGTTCCGTAAATGGCGAGCACCAAGTCGAGACGGTGAAGTTGGACCACTCGCCACTGGCTAAGCCGCAAGACGACGGCATCGGGGAACTCCCCAGGGGGAAAATGAGATCGCCTCCTCGTGCAGACACTGAATCAAAGTCATCTCGATCAACTTAGCGAGGCAATAGGCGCGCACCAGGTCAGGATCAAAGGCGCGCAACCGATCAAAATGCAGCAGCCCTTTACAGCGTTTAAAAAACATTTCAATCTGCCAACGGATTCGGTAGAGTTCCAACACCACGTCATCGCTGGCGACGGCTTCGGGCAGGGTCGTCAGGACGCAGAAGTAGCCCGCCAAGTGCAGCGCCGTGGCCGAAGGGGTCCGACTCTTTTTGGCGGCGTTGCGGCGCAAGCGTTGTCGGTTACGATTCGCCGCTTGGGTGGGCAGAGGACGGATCACCAGCCGAGCCCGCACGGGAGATTTCCCGGGAAGGGGGACATAGACAATTGTCCCCGTCTCGCCGACGTCGGCTCTTTTCAAAATCGCGTTCATATCCAACGCCTGTCCCTGAGCGCCGTGCAGTCGGATATTCTGCCAATGCATTCGCAGCAGAACGTAGGCCTCAGCTTCGGATACGGCATGGATGCCGCCGGCATGCGCCAGTCCTCGGTCTCCACAAACAATATCTCCAGGCCGGGGCCGATCTCGATCCAATCGCTCACCTCCGCGGTGGTCGGTCACTTCCACCCGAAGGAGACGACACTGAGCCGGATCATAGACAACATGCAGACGATAATCCGTTCCTTCGCTGCCCGGGATACTGAGCACCGTCGCGTCATTGATGCGAAACTCGGGTCCGGGGGCCGCTTCGGCTTTGAGCCGCTGCGTCAGCAGATGGGCCAAGACCCTTTCCAACAAAGGCGGAGCCTTGCGCAAACGATGGAGGACCGAGGTATCTTTCAGTTCCAGGTCCGTCTGGCTGCTCCAAGCGGCGGTGCTTCGCAAAGAGAGGTCCTCCATGGAGTATGCTAGGATAATTCTCAACAACTCTTCACCGTTCTTAATGTTGCGCCATCGGTCGACGGCCCCACTCGCCTTGGCCATCTCGCTCAGATTCTCTGGTAAAAACTGGCACAGATACTTCCAATCGTTCTCGATCAAGTTTTTGTCCATGCCAGGAAGCATACATCAAAGTCAATTCATTATTCTAGCGCCTATGGGGGCAGGGGGTGCGGGGGTAGACGGACCGTGAGCGAGATGGAAAAAAGAGCATCACGCCCAAAGCGCACTTCTCGATCCGTTGCCCGAAGCACCCTTCAGATTGAACGCTCCCGAGAATTACGGCAGACGGCTACCGAAGCGGAGAATATCGCTTGGCGCTTGCTGCGCGGTCTTCGCGGGGACGGCTTCCTCTTTCGGCGCCAGCAAGCTATCGGCAAATCGATAGTTGACTTCTGTTGCCTAAAGCAGCGGCTGATCATTGAACTGGATGGCAGCGTTCACGCACAGCCCAGCCAACTAGCGCGTGATGAGAGGCGCGATCAGCGGTTGCGGGCCCTCGGGTATCGGGTAGCGCGGCTTTCAAATGGGATGGTGCTTAACGCGCCGGAGGAGTTCATCAAGCGCGTGCAGCAGTTGGTGAGTGAACCTAACCAAGGATCGAGCGCGGAGCGGACCCCCTCACCCGGCGCTGCGCGCCGCCCTCTCCCCCAAGGGGGCGAGGGCAGGGATTTTTTTTCATAGCTTTGCGGGTGTCGAAAAGCGATATGGTCGACTAATGCAAAGCGGCACGCAAGGCCGCGTGAAGCCGCTCGCATACCCGGAAGCGAGGTATCCACAATGATTTCGCTCGATCTCCGAAGGAAGCTGCTGTTGGGTGTGGTTGGATTCCTGGCCGTTGCAGTTCCGATTGGGTTTGGCCTGTCGAGGCCAAGCGCCGGGCTGCGCTCGGCGGCAGCCGGCGAAGACAAAGCCGCTGGGGCACCTAAATTCGAAGTTGCTTCTATCAAGCCGGCCAAACCGGGCGCGCGCGGCCGTTTTTTCGGGATTCCTCCCGGAAGGTTCACCGCGACGAACATGACCACTAAGATGCTGATCGCGTTTGCGTACAACTATAAACAACCTGGCATTGCACTGAGGGACGATCAAATCTTGGGTGGACCCAAGTGGCTCAACTCCGAAAGCTTTGACATTAACGCGAAGGTAGAGGATTCTCTCGTCCGGGAAGAAGAGGAGAAAAAACTTCCTTTCGATCAATGGGCCGATCAAATCCGATTGATGGTTCAGTCGATGCTCGTGGAGCGATTCAAGCTGAAGGTGACTCACCAAACGAAAGAACTCCCCGTTTACGTGCTGGTGGTAGCCAAGAACGGCCCGAAGCTTACCAAATCGACCGTTCCACTTCCCAATCCCTTCGGCGCCAGGCCTCCCGGACCGGGACGAGGACCCATGATAAGGATCGCGTGGGGTCAGCTCATCGGGTCTGGAATGTCTGTAGACGAGTTGGCCAGCGCCCTCTCTGATGTGCCGGGAATCGGCGGCCGCGAGGTCGTAAACCAAACCGGGCTCGAGGGTCGCTACGATTTCACCCTGAAGTGGACGCCTGAAGATCCCCGTCCGATGTTCGGCGGTCCCGGACCCGGCGGAGGTGGTAGGCCCGGGCAAGCGCCAGGAGGCGCCGGAAATGAGCAGCCGACAGCCGGGACAACACAGGCGTCTGATTCCTCCGGTCCTTCAATCTTCACGGCAATTCAGCAGCAGCTTGGCTTGCGGCTGAAACCGGGAAAGGCGCCGGTCGGGATGATTGTGATCGATCATATCGAGCCGCCGACGCCGAATTAGCGCGACCCCCTCACCCGGTCCCGCTTGGCGGGACCGCCCTCTCCCCCAAGGGGGCGAGGGCAGCATTCCGCTCCGGTTTGGTTGAGGCTCTGCCGCGTTGCGCTACAAATCGGGCAAGCCAACCGCGGAGATCTCTCGTCTTATGTCATGGTGGTTCTTGAGAAGTTGCCTCTGCCTCCTCTGCGTGATTGCGTGCTTGGCGGGTGTAGCGCCCCTATCCCTTGCGACGGCTTTCCCCGAGAAGCAAGGCCGACAAGCCGCGGACCTGAAAGACGCAGGTCCGCGCTACACGCGCCAGTCGCCCAACCAAAAGCCAAACGGTCAAAAGACGGACCCTGTGCTACAAGCTATCTATCGCGGGCAAGTAACATTCGGTGGATTACCGGTTCCGGGAGCAACGGTTACAGCAACTCAGGGAAACAAAACATTCACCACAATCACAGATCAACAAGGCCGGTATTACTTTCCTGCATTGGCCGGTGGGACATGGACGATTGAAGTCGAGATGACAGGCTTTGTGCCAATTAAACAGAATGTGACGGTCGAGCCGAACATGCCGGCGGCGAAGTGGGAATTGAAGATGCTGCCACTCGCGCAGATTGGGGCGGAAATTACGAACCAAGGCCCACGGCGAGGAAATACGCTCGCCGTGGCTACTCCCTTATCGCAAGCGGCGGGGAAAAGCCGCAGACCTGCAAACACCGCAGGTCTGCGCTACCCACCTAGCGGTGGCGCGACCTCAGCCCAAGGGAACACAAGTCCACGGTCAACCCAAGGGCAATTGACCGCGGCGACGCCTGCCAACGCCGGCGTTTCCGGACAGGGGCTCGGCCAACTCGCGACGCCTGGCTTCCTCATCAACGGCAGCGTCAATAACGGCGCCGCTTCGCCGTTCGCGCAGCTTCCGGCGTTCGGAAACAATCGCAATGGCGGGAACGGGCTCTACCGATTTGGGCTCGGCGCCATTCTCGATAATTCCGCTTTGGACGCCGCGCCATATTCCGTGAGCGGCCAGCGGACGCCCAAACCCGTTTACAACCGCGTCACGGGCCTGGCGACGTTCGGAGGGCCGATAAACATTCCGCACGTACTTCGGAACGGCCCTACCGTTTTTGCCGCCTACGAGTGGACGCGAAGTCTCAATGACTCCACGGATTCGGCTCTCGTTCCAGATTTGGCGGAGCGCGACGGAGATTTCTCCCAGGTTCTGAGCGCTCTTGGGCAGCCGGTCCAGATTTTCGATCCGGCTACCGGATTGCCTTTCCCCGGCAACGTGATTCCGCAAAGCATGATCAGCCCGCAAGCGCGCGCTCTGTTGAAACTCTACTCGCTCCCGAACTTTAGCGGCAGCGCGCCTTACAATTATCAAGTCCCAATCAACAGCGATACGCATGAAGACGCTTTGCAATCGCGGTTCGAGCAGACCATTGACGCTAAAGACGAGCTTGATGGCGCCTTCGCGTTCGAGAGCTCGAACACCGGCACTCCAAATGTGTTTGGCTTTCTCGATACGACGGACATGCTGGGGATCAATACAGAGATTGACTGGTCGCGGCGCCTGAACCAGGGATTGTACTTGAAGCTCGGGTACGAATTCAGCCGCCTCGGGACGCGCGTCACCCCATACTTCGAAGACCGCGAAAATGTCTCGGGCGAAGCGGGAATCACAGGGAATGACCAAAGCGCTATGAACTGGGGGCCACCCAGCCTCACTTTCGCAAGCGGCATCGCAGGGCTCTCCGATGGAAACGCCTCATTCGACCGTAATCAGACGAGCGCGCTCTCTTCCTCTTTGTTGTGGAGTCACGGGCTTCACGACATCACGTTTGGAGGCGATTTCCGCCGGCAGGAATTCAATTACCTGGCCCAGCAAGACCCGCGCGGCGAGTTTACTTTTACTGGCGCAGCCACGGAGGGAAGCGCCGGCACAGGGGGCTCCGACTTTGCGGATTTCCTGCTGGGAATTCCGGACACGAGCTCCATCGCTTTCGGCAATGCGGATAAATACTTCCGGGAATCCGCTTACGACGCCTATGTCGATGATGATTACCGAGTCCGTCCTGGATTCACCCTGGATTCGGGAATTCGCTGGGAATACGGCGCACCGATAACGGAGTTATACAACCGGCTCGTCAACCTGGACATCGCTCAGGATTTTTCGGCGGTTGCCCCGGTGGTGGCAACGGATCCGGTGGGGCCGCTAACCGGCCAAACGTATCCGAACTCGCTCATCCGCCCGGATTGGACCGGTTTCGAGCCGCGGGTGGGAATCGCCTTACGCCCCATCGCCGGATCGTCACTGGTGGTTCGCGCCGGCTACGGAATCTATGACGATACGTCGGTCTATCAAACCATCGCCCTGCAGATGGCGCAGCAAGCGCCGCTGTCAAAGAGCTTAAGCGTCGAAAACAGCGCAGCGTGCCCGCTCACGCTGGCGAATGGATTCAGCACTTGTCCCTCAATCACTCCCGACACGTTCGCCATCAATCCGAACTTCCAGGTGGGCTACGCGCAGAACTGGGACGTGGAACTGCAGCGCGACCTGCCCGGCTCGCTGCAATTGACCGCAACGTATCTTGGCACGAAAGGGACGCGAGGCCTTCAGGAATTTCTGCCGAACACCTATCCGCCAGGCGCGGCGAATCCCTGCCCCGCGTGTCCCACAGGATTTACTTACTTCAATTCGAACGGCAATTCGAGCCGCGAAGCCGGCCAAGTGGAATTGCGACGAAGGTTGGAAAGCGGTCTCACGGCGACGGTCGAATACACCTACTCGAAAGCCATCGATGACGATTCGCTGCTGGGAGGCCAGGGACCGGTGACCTCGCAAAGCGAGACAGTGCTGCCGTGGCTCACTCAGGGAGCTGCGCAATCCAGCGAAACCAGCCAGGGTACGGCTACGGTGGCGCAAAACTGGCTCGATCTCGAAGCTGAACGAAGCCTTTCGACTTTCGATCAACGCAACCTACTGAACGCGGAGCTACAATACACCACGGGGATGGGCCTGGGCGGCGGAACGCTGCTGAGCGGGCGGAAGGGAACGCTCTTCAAGGAGTGGACGTTTCTCACTCTGATCTCGGTGGGAAGCGGTCTGCCAGAGACACCCGTCTATCTCGATCCGGTGCCGGGCACGGGCGTGACGGGAAGCATCCGGCCAGACTATACAGGCGCGCCACTTTACGCGGCGCCTACAGGCTTATTTCTGAACCCGGCGGCATACGCGGCGCCGCTATCAGGCCAATGGGGAAACGCGGGCCGGGATTCGATCATCGGCCCCAGCCAGTTCAGTCTGGACGCCTCACTGGGACGGACGTTCCGCTTGCATGGCCGGTACAACCTCGACTTGCGTTTCGACTCCACGAACGTGCTTAACCACGTGACGTTCACCAACTGGAACACCACGATCAACAATGCGCAATTTGGCCTGCCACTGGCGGCCAATGCGATGCGCAGCGTGCAGGCCACGCTGCGGCTGAGGTTCTGAAAGCAGTGAGGAGTGATGAATGGTAGCCACGGTCAGTGTTTTTCCGTCGCGAAGAGCCCACGTGAATTATGAATGCTAAATGGTGAATGGTGCCCCTGCCATGGAAACGCTGCGTCGTGTTGGTGAATTCCTGACGAAAAGCAGCAGACCTGCACAAAGCGCAGGTCTGCGCTACTCGCTGCTGGTAGCGATTGCAATCGTTGTCCTATTCGCGGCGATGCCGGCGGCGGCGCAGCAGGTTGGGCAGAATGGCTCGCTGCTGGCCAAAAAACAGACCTCCACAATCAAGGTCAGCACTCAGTTGGTTGTGGAAAACGTGGTTGTGAAGGACAAGAAAGGCATGCCCATTCAAGGTCTGACCGCAAAGGATTTCACCGTTACGGAAGATGGCGTGCCGCAGGCTATTCGTTTTTTCAAACCGGAAACACTTCCGGCAACTCGCGGCACTACGCCTGCCGCTCCATCCCAACCCCCAAATATTACCGTTTACTATCAGCTTGCCCAAACCCAGATTGCGCCCGAAGAACCAAGAAGCACCCGCTACACAGACCGGCGTCTGTTGGCCCTCTACTTCGATATGACCGCCATGCCGCCCGCGGACCAGATTCGCGCGCTAACGGCCGCTCAGAACTTCATCAGGAATCAAATGCGCCCGGACGATCTCGTGGCCATATTCAGGTATCAGGGAAGTGGCGTCAATGTGCTTTCGGATTTCACCGCTGACCGCGACCGCTTACTGAGCATCCTTGAAACCATGATTGTGGGAGAAGGCCAGGAATTCGCTGAAGCGGTGGACGACAGCAGCTCCTCCGATACCGGGGCTGCGTTCGGCCAGGACGACAGCGAGTTCAACATCTTCAACACCGATCGACAGCTCGCCGCGCTCCAGACGGCCGCGGAAATGCTGGCCCACCTGAGCGAGAAGAAGGAGTTGATTTACTTTGCGAGCGGCATGCGGCTGAATGGCCTGGATAACCAGGCACAGCTCCACGCCACGATTGACGAGGCCATCCGCGCCGGCGTATCGTTCTGGCCCATCGACGCGCGCGGCTTAGTGGCGGAAGCACCTCTCGGCAACGCCACTCAAGGCTCGCAGGGCAATATCGGGATGTATTCCGGAGCTGCGGCGCTGGCGCTCCAGAGCGACTTCCAGCAGTCGCAAGACACCCTTTATGCCCTGGCGGGTGATACGGGCGGAAAGGCCTTGTTTGACTATAACGACCTCACTAAGGGGATCACGCAGGCGGAGCAGGCGATTTCCAGCTACTACATTCTTGGTTATTACACCAGCAACACGGCTTTGGATGGAAAATTCCGGCGGATCAAGATTTCGCTGAACAACAACCTCGCAGCCAGCCTGGTTTATCGCCCGGGCTATTACGCCGGCAAAAAGTTCCGGCAATTCACCCCTGCCGATAAGGAGCGGCAGCTTGAAGACGCGCTGATGTTGCCCGACCCCATTACGGACCTTACCATCGCGATGGAGGTTGACTATTTCCAGTTGAACCGGGCCGAATACTTCGTTCCCATCGTCGTGAAGATTCCGGGGCGGGAGCTGGCGCTTGCCAAGCGGCGGGGCGCCGAGCACACTCTGCTCGATTTTATCGGCGAGATTAAAGACGACTACGGTACAACGGTTACAAACCTGCGCGACAAGATGAACATCAAGCTGAGCGATGAAACAGCGAGCCAATTAGCGAAGCGGCCGATTGAATATGACGCAGGCTTCACGCTTCTTCCGGGAAAGTACACGATCAAGTTCCTGGCCCGCGATGCCGAAACCGGAAGGATCGGAACCTACCAAACTGCGTTTGTCATTCCCGATCTGAACAAAGTGGAAAAACGAATCCCGATCAGCGCCGTGGTATTGAGCAGCCAGCGCGCCGAGCTGAAAGACGCCCTCTACAGCGCGGTGAAGGAGAAGGATGAAGCGAAAGATGAGGCGGTCAACCCGCTGGTCGATAACGGGCAGAAGCTGATTCCCAGCGTGACGCGCGTCTTCCGGCAAAACCAGAACATGTATGTTTACCTTCAGGCCTACGAGCAGGGCGTGCCAAGCTTTCAGCCTTTAGTTGCGTTTCTCAGTTTTTACCGCGGGCAGACGAAAGCGTTTGAAACAAAGCCGGTGGAGATAACGGGCGGGTGGAGCAATCGCTTGAACACAGCGCCCCTCAATTTCAGTATCGCTCTTGACCAGCTTCCGCCGGGCGACTATGAGTGCCAGGTAACCGTGCTGGACCCTACGGGGCAGAAGGGAGCGTTCTGGCGCGCCCCGGTGGTACTGGTGCCGTGATGGCATTCCACCTCAGCCGGGTAGCGCAGACTCTCATATTTCAGAGAGTCTGCGGCTTTTCTGGAGTTCGGGGAATAAAAGCCGCAGACCTGCAAAAACGCAGGTCTGCGCTACCTGTGCTCCTTCGTCGGCCACCCTCTCCTTAGGGAGAGGGCTACGGCCGCGAACGTTTCAGGCTGATCATATTCACCATCAGGCGGTAGGCCCCGGGGACGCCTTCCGGCAATTGGCGGTAAAGAGCGTAGGCGTCATAGATGTAAAATCCTTTCCCATACCGGGCGCACAGCAGCCCTCCTTTCTGTGGCGCCTGACCGGGATCGTGAGTTTCAAGCAGAGCGTGATATCGCGTATCCCAGGATTTCATGAAGCTGTGGCCGCGCTCTTCCTCCCAACCTGCAAAATCGTCTTCCCCAATTATATTGGGCCAATTGAGAAGTGGACTCGATGGCTCGATGATATTCACTTTCGACTCCTCATCGACTACCACTTCCGGATTCGAGCTCAAAGAGTAGGGATACGGACCGTAATTGTGATCATACTCGGGAGTGTTGTATTGGACGATGAGAACGCCGCCGTTTTTGACGTAGTCCAGCAGCCGGCGGTTATACGTTTTGATGTCTTCGCGCGCCGCGTAGGCTCGGACTCCGAGAACAATCGCGTCATAAGAACCGAGATCGCCCCCGGCCAGGTCCTGCGACGACAGGAAGCGCACTCTGACGCCCACGCTTTCAAGAGTCTCGGATACGCGATCTCCCGTGCCCGCCACGTAGCCGACATTGAGCCCTGGCGGAATCTGGATATCTGTGCCAGTGAGTTTCACGGTTGCGGGACGGTAGTAATTGTAAGGCCGGATGCCGGGATATCCTACGGTCTCGTACCCCTCCTTGTACCGATGGCCGTCGTATTGGGCTACTGCCCCAATTGTATACGGCTTCTGCTGCAACTGACCGGCGGTGACACGGAAAGTAAAAGTTTGCTGATCGCCGTTCCGGGAGAAAGCAAACTGTGCAACTGGCGGAAAGGAACGCCAGCCCGCGGGAAGGCTCAACCGCAGCGAGCCTTTCGCCGGCCCTTCCAGGTTGCTTTGCAGGGCAACATTCACCGGCGCCGTCCTGGAGTTCAGCGGAATGATACCAGCGTGCTGAGGAAGCCACACGGAAATCGCCGGGCTTATGGTTAGCGGCTGGAGCGTCACGCCCGGACCGCGCTCGCGCTCGACCGTCTGGACCACCTGTCCCAAGCAAATGTCTGCGCCTCGAAACATGAAATGCGCCCGGGCTGACAATGGGTAAGGAGCGAAAGGCAGGTTGAGATCGCGAAAATCCAGAATGTCGTAGTACGGTTGCTCGATATTGGGCCGGTAGAAATAAGGCCGTGTGAAGGCTGCACTTTGCGCAACCATCACTCGAAACCGAGCAACAGCCGGATGCTCATCGGCCAGGTCACCGGAGGGCTCATCCTCCGCCTCGATCTTCCAATCCTCGCCGGACGGGCCCTGGAGTGCGATGCCGGTCAAGCGTACCGATACGCCACTGGGATTGACGACTCGGACCGTGACGCTAAATTGCTGGCCTGGAACCGCAGTCTGAAAGGTAGGAACCGCCCTAAAACCGGCGTTGCCAGACCCGGCGGCGTGCGGCGCCACCGTAGCCCGAATTGCCAGTCCAAGCGACTGAGTGATGGCCGTATTGAACTGGTTCTCTTTTACGCCAAGCTCGAACGCTACGTTGTATTTCTCACTATTGGGGAGACTGCTGTTCTTCACGCGGCGAAGCAATGCCTGGGTCTCTGCCATGCCCACCGCAAGCGCCGGGGAGATCACCTCCGGGTTCTGGGCGGAGAAACCGCCGATCGCCTTCTCCACCTGATCGTTGATTCGCTTCAACTCCGGCTGCAGAAAGCCGGCATCGCCTTGCTTCGCCAGGGTGGCGATTCCCATCAGTGAGGTGTCGATTCCGTCGAAAAACGAAGATTCGTGCGCCCCGACAGCAGGTGCAGAAACATAGCGGTGGTACGGCGATTCGTGCGGGCCAAGCGGTGGCACGCCTACGCCGCCGTTCTGCGACTTTTGCAGCGTCAATCCTTCCGCGCCAATCTGTACGTAAGACGACCCTAGGACGGGGTTGTATTGGCCGTCGGGAACGGTGACATTGGCGGCGGGAATGCCCGGCATCCAATGATGATGAGTGTAGTCGTAGACGCCCGCAGGGTACCAATGCCGGTCGGCGTAATCGTACATTTTCCCGTTGGCGATGGCGATGGAAGGGACTCGCGCGTACATTTTGAGGGCCTGCCACGGGCGCAGACCGGTCTGAATCTGATCCGGGAAGACGTGGGGATCAGCAGCGGCCTGGAGGACCTCCTGCGCAATCTCGCCCGCTACTTCGTGCTGTCCATGGCCGTCGGAATGCCCGCCGACCCAGACGGAGGTAATTACCAGGGGGCGAGTGATACGTACCACTCTGACGGCGTCGTAGAGTACACGCGCGCGCCCCCACTTCGACATCGACTCGCTCAGCGTCTTCGAAAACCCGAAGTCTACAACCCGAGTGAAATAGGTTTCAACGCCGTAGAAGCCATCGGCGCCGAGAAGCTCTTCGGTGCGGAGAATGCCCAGGGCGTCCCAGAAGTCCGGTGACATCACGTTCTGTCCACCCTCGCCGCGATTGAGCGTCAGCAGAATGGTCCGCACTCCCTCGCCCCGGGATTCATAGGAAAGCAGCGCGCCGTCTTCGTCGTCGGGATGAGCCACGATCATCAGCATGCTGGCCCGAGTCCGGAGTTTCAGCAGCGTCTGCCATAGACCGGCCGATCCCCTGTCGATGCGCAAAGGCTGGGCGGCGACCGACGGTTCGCTGAAAGACTGCCAGGCGGTCTGCGCCCTGAGCGCAGCGCATGCGGCAAGCACTGCGAGCAAGAGTGAAAGGCAGCGGCAGGGCAGGCGGAGAAAAAAAAGTTGTTTTCTGTGCACGGAAAGCTTTTACACTTCGGAGCCGCGAAGCGGCGCTCCATCACAGCCCAGGCCGTCCGGCCTGGGTTAAAGGCATACTACTTCTTGTACAACTGAAGTCCTGAAAGGGCGTACCATTGCAAATGCTCCTTTGGCGCAGGTGTTGGTATTGGGGCTTTAGGTCGCCCCTTCAGGGCTCATCTTCGCAAGGCATACTCGCTTCCCTGGGCGTTGCCCAGGGCTATGATAGAGCGGCCCTTCGGGCCTTCCAGATCTGCGAGTTCCCGGGCCCAATACACTGCGGAATGGCACCCCACGCTATACGATTTCCACCTGGCAGTTGCTGACGAGTGACTTGAATTTTTGAGCGTCAGCGGGGCTTCCGACAATGGCGCCGTAGTGCATGGGAATTGCAACCTTCGGATTGATGGCGGCCGCGGCCTGGGCGGCCTCCTCGGCCGTCATAACGTACGTGCCGGAGACCGGCAGCAGAGCGACGTCACACCGGATCGATTTCATTTCAGGGATAAAATCCGTGTCGCCGGCGTAATAAAAGCGCGTACCATCCATGCCCACCACGAATCCCAGCCCCGCGTCAGCCTGCTGGTGAAACGCCTTGCCGGGCTCGCGAAATTTGTTGGTGTTGTACGCCGGAACGGCTTCAACCTCAACGCTATCCACCTTGGCTTTCTGGCCGGGCTTGAGGAACGTGATTTTCTTGGCTTTAACGCCTTTCAATCCGTCCCCGCAGAGCTGGCTGGCAAAAATCTCCGTTTCCGGAGTACATACTTTCTCCAGATCCTCGCGGTTCAGATGATCGAAATGTTCGTGGCTGAGCAGAATGACGTCCGCTTCATCTTGCTGTTTCACCTGGTAGGGATCGGTATAGATGACCTTGCTTCCGGCAACCCGGAAGGTGTCGTGCGCAATGCGCTGGAAATCGAGATTTAGAACCTTCATTATGACGCCTCCTCTCGAAAATTCCTCCGGCCGGATGGCGGCCGTCCCGATACTAGCTCTAAGGATATCACTAGCCAGATTCCAGTCCTTCGATCCTTTCCTGCATTGAGTGATAGCTTGTTTGGCTTATGCAACCGATTCCTCTGGGGTTACCTGAAGCGGTAGGTTGGCGAGTGCAATTCTAAATACAGTCGCTCGGCCGTAGTAAGAGTCGGAGTCGCTGCGGTCGACTTTCTGCCGTCATTCCGGGCGAACGGCTTGCGGAGCTTTCCGGTGAAGAGTCTGATCGAAAGTGACGAGCGTCAGATCAGAGACCAACGCAAACGCCGCGAGGTAGGAATCTGCCCAATCTTTGGGTGCAGGACGCCGCATTCGGGACATCGCCCGGAACGCCTCTTCAAGGGCGGGCGGCTCAACCAGAAAAGAAACGCGATCATCCCGAAGCCAGCGATCATAAGCTTGCCAAGCAGCGGCCTGGCTCATGACCTCGTGTGTGCCCATCACGGCTTCGGTCGTCAGCAGGCGCAGTAAGCCGAGCTGTGTGACCCTGCAAAAGAAGAGGCGCGCGTCGTCATCGAGCGATTCAAACCAATGCTTCGCCGGACCGTGATGCACGTGCCTTTCATACGTCAGGGCCAGCCACACGTTGACATCAGGGAAAAGGAATGACCTCGTAGACATGGTCATTGTCCAGACGCAGGGTTCCTGGTTTCCTGGATGGCACGATCGGCAACTTGATTCTCCTACGCGGTTTCGTGAGAGTTCCGTGCAACTCCACCTGAACACCGTGCAAAATCAGTTCTTTGACGGATCGGCCTTCGGTCGCGGCCCTCGCCTTGAGCTGCCGGTAAAGAGGATCGGGAATGTCCACCGTGGTTCTCACGCTGGGCATCGTACCATATTTATGGCCAACGCAGAAATCCCCGATCCCACAGGCACGGGAGAGATGCCAAGGATGCTGGAGACACCTATGGTCCTGTAGTATAAAGCCCTCTCACCGTGGCGCAGCGCACAATTTGCGCGATTTTGCTACTTCGTAAGCCTCGGAATAAAATAGAGCTAAACATCTATGGGAACCGGCGCCAAGCTCTCCGGCGAGGTGGCAGCGAGCGTAGCTGCTGCGCGCCGTGAGCTAAGTTCGAACGCTTCGCCTCTTGAAATCCCCAGTGAGAGCGCGTCATGGCAAAAGTTGTGCGAGATCGCTTTGCGTGGGGTCGATCGAATGTTGAGTCTGGAGCTGAAGATCCTCCAGAATGAAGATACCAAATACATTCATGATTTCCGGGTGGCCGCACGCCGCCTTGAGCAGGCGCTGATTTTGTTGAGTCCTTCTCCAATGCCCCACGCGAACCGCCGCCTTCGCCGGACCATCAAACGCTCGCGCCGCGCCTTGTCCGAGACCCGGAATTGCGGCGTGCTCATTGAATGGAGCGAGAAGCAGTTAGCCCGCAAACACACGGTTCACCGGCCGGCGTGGGAACTTATGCAGGCCTACTTGCGCGAACGCCAGGCTGACGCTCGCGCTCGCGGGCTACGCAAACTGACCAAACTCAATCTCGCTAAGGTGCGCCTCCACCTGCGAGAGACGCTCCAGCCGCCGACACAGCCAGTAGAAGATGACCAGGCCGCTCCGCCGGAAGCGGACTATCTGGTGCTTCGGCTCACCGAAGAACTCCGGAAGAACTGGCAGCGGTTTGAGAAGGAACTGACGGACTCGCAGCGTTCGCCGGATGCAGAATGCGTTCATCGGGCGCGAATTGCCACGAAGCGGCTCCGATACCTCGTTGAAATAATGCGCGAATTTCAAACTGCCGGATGCGATGAAGTGGTCGCTTGGCTTCGGGGCCTACAACGGTGGTTGGGCGGCTGGCACGATCAGCACGTGCTGGAGCAGATGATGGCGGAGGCTCTGGCCCGGCCGCCGTTCCTGCGCAGCGAATTTGAAGCTGCATGGGAGCTTATGAAACTGATGCGCCAGAACCGCCGATCTCTTGCACGCTTTCGGAACGAATACCCGGCGCAAGGCTTGGCGTCCCAACAGGGACAGCGGGTATCAGGCTGGGTAAGCGGATTGATAATTGGCGATTGACGGCGAAGCCATACCGAACCCGCGGCGAACCCAAACTTTCCTTGCAAGCCTTTGCGCCAAAAAAGGTTGTGGCTTGCAGCTCTTTTTATCACTATAAGCTATTTGTTTTCAGTTGGTTGAGCGAATCTGGCTTTGCTAAAATTTGGGTTCGTCTGGCTTCGTTCCTCTAATGTTCATTTAAAATCAGTAGCTTACGAGAAAGACCCGTGGCATAGGGGGCTGTTTTCTGCTTTTTCCGGTCGCTCGAGAGACCTATCTCTATTTTTTTCTGCGACTTCGCGCAATTTGCCGCTCTGATTGCTCTCTGCGGCAGCCGGGTAGCGCAGACTCTCGCGCTTCAGAGATTCTGCGGTTTTTCTCGAGTTCCGGGGATAAAAACCGCAGAGTCTCAAAGACAGAGACTCTGCGCTACCCGCTCTTATAGAGCGGCGCTACAACAAAATAGCCGGCGCGACTTATGTCGTTGTGTATATTCATGCGCAGGTGAAAGAATAGCAGTTTCGATTGAGACGGTGGCGACAGTTGAGATGGCCGGCGCGATTTTTTTGCGCGGTGCGGCGGAGTTGCAACCAAACCGAATGGAGACGCCGGCTTGCTAAATTGGCGCAGAACTTCGAAACTGAGCGGCGGCTGAAGCGGCCGCCTGGACGTGATCGTGGGCCCAAATCGCGAGAAGCAGCACCTTGCCGTTCGGGCACAAATGAATGTAGAAGACGCGGAATCCACCATCGATTTCGTAGAAATCCTTCCGCTGCCGCTCGGATGCGGCTTCCACTCCTCGCGCCAGCAATGAACGAAGTTCCGCAACGTTCTCCGTAGAATGGTTCCAAAGATCTTCAATAATGACGTCACCGCCGAGCCGTAGCCACATAACTCCTCGCTTTCCCCTCATTGTTCTATCGCTACGTATTACGTATCCCAGTCCGGAAAAGTTTCCGTCCTTTTACCGCCGGGTTGTCCGCGAGCTCCAGCCGCCATGCTGGACTTTTGGTCTTGCTATGCATCAGCTTTACTGGAAGCTTGTAAAGGTAATTAGACGCCGGAAATAGCGAAAAGTTTGTAGGTGAACTTCGAAAGCGATGGTTGGGCGCTGGAGTTTCTACATTCTGAGCCGCGAAGCGGCGCTCTATCACAGCCCAGTCCAGCCGGCCTGGGCTAAAGACATAGCATGTTTTGTACAACTGAAGCCATGAAAGGGCGTACGGTAGTGGGTCAGTTTGGACTTGTAGCGGCGAGTTTACCTCGCCAGATGGCGGCATGAAGCCGCCTCTACATCAAACAGACCCACTACGAGCGGCCCTCCAAATCTGCAAGCCCGATCACCGGAATGTGAAGCGCGCACGACTGAAATTAAGTAGCCTTGCCCACAGCCACTTCCTCCCTGACCGCCGCGTCCGTTTCCGGGGTTGGGGCAGCGGATTCCGAGACAGGGGTGGCAGACGGCTGTGGCGCAACGCCAGATTCCTTCGATCTTTCCTCGCCATTCAGGCACGCTGCGATGCCTGTTTGGAGCTGTTCAAAGATCGAGCGGATATCGCCGGTCGCGTCAATCACAGTGAAGCGATCCTCCTCAGCCAGACGGTCGAATTGGCCGAGCAGAGCGCTCTGATACTTGCGGAAACTCTCATACATATCCTCGCCTGGATGCAGATCCATCCCAGACTCCCAGAAGTCGAAGCCGCGGGAGAAGACCACGCGGGGGATCAAATCGTCCACACCGATGCGAAGATAAAACACAGCGTCCGGTATCAAGGCAAAGCTGTAAATCTTTCGCAGCCACTCGGGATCGAGGCCCCGCACTGAGGCACGAGCCATCAGAGAGTAGATATAACGGTCGGTAAGCACCACGAATCCGGCCCGAAGCGCCGGAACGATCTGGTTAATGAGGCGGTCAGCAAAATCGGTGGCGTAGAAGAGCGTTTGAGTGATGCGTCCTAATGTATGGCCCTTTTTGGCCCGTTTGATTCCCTTGCCTGCGAGGTTGGAACGGGTAATTCCCGTATCCACAACTGCGTGTCCCTGATGCTCGAGCCAGGGTTTAAGCAGATTGATCTGCGTGGTTCGGCCAACACCATCCGTCCCTTCAATCACGACCAATTTGCCGGTAAGGTCCCCCAGCTTCATTGCCGGCAAGACTACTCCATAGGTTTCTCTCATGGCGCTACCCTCAGCCGCTTGGCCTGCGCAAGCCGCGCTTTGACGATTTGCCGCATTTGAGACTGTTGTTCCTCGATAGGGAGCGTGGCATCGATGGCGGTGAGCTCAAACTCGGGCACCATTTTTTCATATTCGTCGACGATGCGCCCTTGGAACACGCGAAAGCTTTCGTCCGGATCATCGGCCAGATCGAGGTCCATCCCCGCTTCATAGAATTTGAACCCGTTGCGACCCGAATGCAGGCGCTTCGTAGCGACTTCCAGCGGAACACGGAAGTAGAACGAGACGGTAGGTTTTACGGCAAAGGCGTAGAGCTCCCGCACCCATTGCGGATCCATTCCCCGCGTCACATCTCGCGCGAAAGCGGTATAAATATACCGGTCGCACAAAACAACAGCTCCGGCCTTAAGGAGCGGAATAATGTTGTGTTCCACCCGGTCGGCGAAGTCGGTCGCATGGATCAGGCTGAAGGTTGACGGGACGAGCATCCGCTTCTTCTTGCCGCGCCGGGTCACATCCCGGACCAGCGGCGAGGAATTCCATTCACTGAAAACCACTCCGTACCCTTCGCTCTGCAGCCATTGATAAAGTAGATTAAGCTGGGTTGACTTACCCGATCCGTCAATACCTTCCACAATAAACAGTTTTCCTGGAAAGCGGTGGTCGCCGTAACGTTTCATGAGTCAACTCCCGGGACCCGGGGAAAATATCTTGTGCCTATAGAGTAGCACGGGACGCAGACGTAGCCAATTTACGAACCGGGCTAGACAGGCTGCGGGAAAACCTTCGGAACTGTCATCCCTTCGCGCTGCTCAGGGCAGGCCCTCTCCCGAGGGAGAGGGCCTGGGCTTCGTGCAGGTTTGGTTGCGGACGGTAGGCTGCGCTGCGCTATCATCTCTGTCAAATTGCCAGACAGGAGCTCCGTTCGTTGCACAAGCAAACCGTCGTGGAATAGAATCGCAACGAGGTCCTATGCACGTCCACGGCGGTTCTCCGGGAATCCGAGGCTGGTTAAAAATCGCACTTCTCATCACTCTGGTGCTGGTGATTGCAGAGTTTGTGGCCGGCTCGCTTGCCCATAGTCTTTCGCTGGTCAGCGATGGGTGGCATAACCTGTCGGACATCCCTTCACTGGTTTTCGCCTCGCTGGCCCTTTACTTTGAACGCCGGCCTCCAAACCAGCGGAAAACATTCGGTTATCAGCGTGCGGGCGTCCTGGCAGCGTT
>JASHOS010000038.1 GCA_030040995.1 Terriglobia bacterium
CACGGTCGAAAATGCTATGGCCGAAATAAAGGGGTTGGAGACTGGCCCTCGTTGGATTAGTCACACTCCAACGCCTGCGCCTAAATGGCGCATTCCGGTCTTGTTGCCAGAGCGGAGAGCGTGCCTCAAATTACCTTAAACACGGTCACGGGCTATCCCGTAGGGACGCCCACTTATTCGCTCAACACGCACGCCCCGGACCAGGCAGCGCTTACGGCCTCGATGGCTCCACTGCGGCTTCGGCCTCACCGCTCCGGCTGCTACTATCCTAACTCGCAGCCCATTTTCATGAGTTTTCGCGGGCCAGGGGCCCTAAGAGGCAGCCTTGAAAATGCTCCCGCCAGGTTTGGCGTCACTGAAAACAGGGCACGACTTTAGCCGTGCAGCAGGCAAGACTCTTCACGAGCAAGCTGTCATGGTCCATATGAGGAACGCGGGAGAGCATATGCCTCTCCTTGTTATTATAATATGATTAATATTTAACTTTATTATACTTATAATTTAAATTAGTTATCCGTTAAAAACGACTGGGGAATACCCAGGGTTCCGTCAAAGTTTCGGTTCGCATGCCCACCCGCGGCTATCTATGCGATAATCCCCCACCCGCCTGCGGGCAGGAGCCGCTCCGTCGCTGAAGCTCTGGAGCGTAAGCGACCTTCGGTGGGCGCAGGCCCGGCTCGTGCCGGCTGGAGAAAGCTCCGGCCGCGAGCCACCCTCTCCCGAGGGAGAGGGCACAGGCTCCTTTCATAGCTTCGCGGGTGTCGCGAAGCGACATGACCAACTGATACGAGGCCCTCCTCAACCCCCTTGCGCAGTAGCGACTTCAGGCCCACCCCGTCTCCAGCTGGAGATATGGGTAAAGCTCAGCCCTCGGGAGAGGAGGGACCGGGCAGCGGTGGGCGAGGGGGCAGGAGGTCTCAAAATAGGCAAGACTAAACACGACCAGCAGTTCGGGACGCGCTAACGCGGACCGAGGTTGTTTGGTAGGTAATCCGTTTCAGGCCGGCTTCGCAAAAGTGCCGGGGCTGCTCTCCGTGGCCCGCCATTGGGCGGTGCGCTCCTTGCTGGCCTGGGCTAGGGCGCGCTGTACTCCGCCGGCGTCGAAGTCGGATGTGTAAACGGGTGTGCCGGGTTGCTGACGCCACGATTCATCCAGGTCTCCGGCATCAACAGTGTCGAACCCGATCTGGTTCACAAGCTGCATGACGGTTTCCTTTGCGCTTTTGTCATCGCCGGCCACGGGTAGAGCAATTCGCCCCGGGCTGCCCGCCGGGCGTCCGCGCTCCTGCAGATGTTGAGCATAGATGTTGTTGAACACCTTGACCACGGGCCGGCCCAGCCGGTTCGCCACCCATCGGCTTTCCGCCATTCCCGCTTCGATCTCGGCAATGCGGCCATCCCGCTCCTGTGGGTAGTAATTGCCCGTATCGATGACGGCAACCTCGCCGGGCACGCCTGCGAACAGGTCCCGCGGCAGGTCGATGATTCGCTTTTCCGGGATTGTCACCACAACCACCTCACCGGCCCGAGCCGCCTCTCGAACCGTCACGGGCTTCGCTCCGGTTTCCCGAGCGAGATCCGCAAGCGATGCAGGGCCTCGCGAATTGGCAACATAGACCTCATGCCCTACTGCCGTCAGCCGGCGTGTCAGAGCGCCCCCAATTTGTCCAGCGCCAATGATGCCAATCTTCATGTCCATTCCTCCCGGTGGAGGCTCGCGAATGGAAGCCAAAGCCTCCCTCGCTTAGGATGTTGGAATTGAGTCGTTCGATTCGTTTTTTCACGAGCACCTGTCGTGCAGAAGTAGCGCCGGGCTTCAGCCCGGCATCTCGCCAAATGCCTGAAGGTCGGCGCTACACAGCAGGCGTTGAAAAGCGCGAATCGAGGCGGCGAAGAGTTACACTCGGGCGCTGACGCTTGTTACGAATGACAGCGAACGCCGGCACCTTGAGCGGCGGCTGCGGGAAGTACAGCGGCCGCAGCCGTGACGGGAAGGATACAGCAGAGATTTCACAGCCTATTGCTCATAGTTTTCGACGATTTCGGGCGGGCGCACCCGCGCCTGGTCAGGGTCACGGCCAAACTCGCGCAGAGCGCGGCGCTGGCGCAGCAGGTCCCAACACTGGTCCAGTTCGACCTTGATCTGCGCCAAGCGTTTGCGGTCGTCGTCGGTGAGATCTTTCGCCCCAAACAGGCGCTCCTCCTCCGCGACCAGTTGGTTGATATGACCCAATACGGGTTGATCTGGCTTCTCATTGGTCATAAGAACTCCCGTGGCAAAGAGAGCGGCATCATGGGTGTCAACTCTCTCAGCGAGTCGTTAATATCACCGATTATATCCCAACCGCTGCTTGTGGCGAACTTACGTCGGTCACGAACCAACAGCGGCCTGGAAGCGGGCTGCAGACGGGAGTGTTCGGAACCAGGAACGGAGAGCCGCGGCGCAGAAAATGAATCCAGGCCGAAGCTGCGCCTCGGTGACCACGCCCACCCGTAAGCGCGGCAAGATCTCTAAAGACGTCAGATTCGCCTTCCTTCTACTTGACATTCGCAAGCGTCTGAAACACAATGAAGCCCAAGCGAAAGGTCGAGACTCACCCTATCCCTTGATCCGTCCCGGGTGGGTTAACGGAGGTAGCAGCCGATGCGGCTGCCAGTAAACCCGCGGGCTCCTACGTTGCTCCCCACGCTGTCCTGCCATCCAACATCGAAGCGCAGGAGACCATGATGAGGAACGCTATGAAAAATGATCGATACGCGCTCCGCGTGTTATTTTTTGCGCTAACAGCCGGATTCTTGCTGTCAATCACGCCGTGCCTCCTGCGAGGTCAGGCTGTCGGCGAAATCACAGGCAGGGTCACTGACCCGAGCGGCGCCGTGGTCCCGCACGTCCGTGTCACGGCCACCAACGTTGCCACGGGCATTTCACAATCAACGATCTCGACCAGCGCTGGGACGTATACTATCCCTCACCTGCTGGTGGGTACCTACAACGTAACGGCAGAGATGAGAGGCTTCCAGCCGGGCATTGCTCACGACATCACACTGAATGTTAGCCAGCAAAGGCAGGTGAACTTCACGCTCGCTCTGGCAGGCGTGCAAGCCAAAGTTTCAGTGACCGCGGCGCCACCCTTGATCAACACCACCAACGGAACCTTAGCCGGTACCGTGTCCCAAGAGCAGGTGCAGGACCTTCCGCTTAACGGTCGCGACATAACGAACTTGGTTTTTCTGCAGCCTGGCATGGCAACGGACACAGGTTCAATGGGCTGGATGGGATCGCAGCCGGACAGCCTGACGCAGTGGATCAGTAATGGCAATCGCGGTGAGACAGAGACCGGCAGCTTAGACGGCGCCAATGTTAGCGATGCGGAAATGGGGACCCTGCAGTTCACCAACTTCAACCTGGATGCCATCTCACAATTCAACGTAATGCAGAACGACTACTCCGCGCAGTATGGGGAGGGCGGTGGCAGCGTTATTGAGATTGTGAGCAAATCCGGAACCAACCAGTTTCACGGCAGTCTGTTTGAATTTGTGCGAAATAGCGCCTTTGACGCTCGCAACTTCTTCGCAACCTCTGTCCCTCCGTTCCGCCGAAACGAGTTCGGCGGCACGTTTGGTGGCCCGATCAAGAAGGACAAGACGTTTTTCTTCGTAGAGTATGCAGGCCTGCGGCAGCGGCTTGGCGAACCCGATATCGTCCCGGTTCCTACCGTGGGTGAAAGAAGCGGCGTGGTGACGATTGCCGACCCCGTGACCGGGCAGCCGGACACGCTCCAGGTGCCCTTGAACTCTGTCGCGGCGTCGGTGCTCAGCAAATACCCGCTCCCGAATCAGCCTACTGGCTCGCTTGGGCCAAACACATTCAACTTCATGTTTTCCGAGCCGACGAATGACGACCAGTTTTCGGCGCGCCTGGACCATCAATTCTCCGCGAAAGATTCCTTCTTCGCGCGCGCGTCTTACGTGAGCAATATGGCTAAAGATACAGACGCCTGGGCGGCTGAGTTGGGTGGCTCCAACTTTTCGCAGAGTGCCATCGCGGAAGCGCGCAATTATACCCTTAGCGAAACGCATCTGTTTTCTCCTACGCTGCTGAATACCTTCAACTTCACACTGAACCGGGGCATTGAAGGGGAGCCCGAGGTGCCGGCGGAAGCTACGCTTACTGATACGAGTTTCCTGGACGGCAGCCTGGCAACTTGGGGTCCGGACACGTTCGAGACGAAGTACGTGAATACACTCTTCGATTACAAAGACAACATCGCCTGGGTTAAGGGGCGCCACTCATTTAACATCGGCGGCAGTTTCATCCGGGAATGGGATAATGGTACGGGCGTGACTTCGAACGGACCCAGCGGCGTGATGAACTTCAATGCGGGGACCCCTCTCCCTGTCGCAATCCCTTCGACCAGCGGTGGCTCGTCCCTGCCCGCCGGAGCGGCGAGCCCGAGCGGCCTGATCAGCATGATGGAAGGTGCTGTCTGTTACTACGGTCGTGCAGTAGCAGCCACTGGCTATGGCCCACCGAATGGCGGATTCGTATGGTGGGGACTGCGCCGCTCCATGATGGCTGCGTACCTTCAAGACGACTTTAAGGCCACGCGCCGCCTGACGCTTAATCTCGGCCTGCGTTACGAGTACGACTCCGTCCCTTGGGAAGTGGGTGACCGCTTGTCTGAACCCGCCGAGCAGGGCAGCCTTTACGGCCATTTTGTCGTAAACCCCCAACCGCTGTGGCAGCCCGACTACGTCGCTGGGGATTTTGGACCGCGTTTCGGTTTGGCCCTCGACTTGGGACACAACACCGTACTGCGCGGCGGGTACGCAATATTCACCAATATGATCCCAACCGTTTACCCGGATCAGTCGTTGGTAGATTTTCCGGTCGCCTCTTTCAGTACTTTATCCAATGCGCCCTATTCCCTCAGCCCGCTCGCTGTGTCTCTTCCCGTATTGACGAGCGTTTCGGGAGTGCCTGTGGCGGCTAATGGGAACACAAAATCCGTCCCTCCCAATACCGAGATAAATTACGAGCCCTACGTGTCCGTCGTCGGTCCGCTGATCGGCGATTTTCCGTCTGACTCCCTGCGGAACGGCTACACAGAAAGCGGCAATTTCACCCTCGAGCACCAGTTTGCCGGGGGCATCGCCCTCGAAGCCTCGTACGTCGCGAACAATGGCGTCAGCCTTTACACCCAAGACTATCCCAATGCCATGGCCGGCGCGGAACCGCAGTATACTCCTTTCACCAACATTACTCCCGGCCTGTCTGAACTTCAGGTTTTTCATAATGGAGGTTATTCCAGCTACAACGGCCTCCAGGTTCAGGCCCGCAAAAACTCGACCGCTCATGGCATCATCTTTCAGGTGAATTACACTTGGGCAAAGGACATGACGGACGCCGATGATGTCTGGGCTGCCGGCACGAACAACTCCTATAACAGTGGCGCGATCATGGAAAACAATCCCGAGTGCCGCATGTGCGAATATTCGGCCGCCAGTTTCAGTGTTGCTCAGCGGCTCGTTGCTAATTTCGAATACGATCTGCCATTCGGCCAATGGCAGGCGCTCTCGCGGCTTCCTCAGCGGCTCACCCAAGGGTGGAAGATGCTAGGGATCTTTCAAGCGCAAACAGGCTTTCCGTTCACCGTCGGTACTTCTTATGGAAGTGTAGAGTACGGCTTTGACTCGTACGACGGTCTGGGCGACAGGCCTTTCCTCCAGGAAAAGGCTGCGCGGAGTTCCGTTCTGGAGGCGGGCTGCGGGCCGCAGTTCTTTTCGAACGCCGTCATCGGCCTCGACCCCTCCACCTGCCAGGCTCCCGATGAAGGCATCGGCACGGGCTTCTTCGGTGTGCCCCTCGTCACCAGCCCCATAACCGGGAACGCTGCGCTAACGAGTCCAGGTAATCTGGGGAGAAATACCTTCACGGGCCCCGGCTATTCGAATTTCGACTTTTCGATCATCAAGGACACAAGAATCACGGAATCCAAGACGCTGCAGTTCCGCGCCGAATTTTTCAACGTTTTTAACCAAGCCACGTTTGGCAATCCCGGCAACCTTCTTGGCTCACCGGGCTTCGGCGAAATAACGGGCACCGCCACAACAGAGCGCCAAATTCAGTTTGGACTGAGATTTATCTTCTGACGTGATAAGTCCAGATCGCGATGATCAGGGCTTCGAGAGGGCTTGCTGAATCGCAGAGAGGATTGCGGCAATTGACGTGGAGCGGAACGTATACGTGCGGCCGTCCGCCAGCCGAAGCGAGAGTTCGTCTTTTCTGGTTTCTTTGCAGTTGACCCCGTTCAGCGGAGAAATGAACGAATCCTTGCCATCGTCGGCCCGGTACTGAATAGAATTGTTCTGGATCACCAGGGCGCCTTTATCGCTCCCGATCCGGTGTTCGTGGATCACCGCGAACGTTGCCGGGAAGGCTACGACTGAGCTTGCGCCAGTGTTCTCAGAAGCCGTTACCGCGCTCCGCGGCACTTTTGACGTCCACTTCGCGCTAACAAAGCTTGTTTCGCCCGGCGCGGACTGGACCGAATAATCAATCTCCGGATAGCCTGCGAGCTCCACTCGAAGAGCATGAGAGCCTGGTTTCAAATTGTCTACGGTGATCTGCCCCGTGCTGTCTGCCTTTCCTACTTCTTTTCCGTCCACAAAAACTGCCGCCTCCGGCGCTGTGGCGACTGCCAAATCGGAGAGCGGTGTAATTTCCACCTGACCTGGCGCGAACCGCTCGGCTCCTCCAGCCGATCTAAGCGACGCCATTGTCTCTCGATCCTGTTTGATTCTCTGGAGCCGAGTCCTTCCCGCGAGCTTCTCGGCGCGGCTATCAGTTTGATTGCGCATCGAGGCAGCATTTGATGCAGTGCCGGAAATCTGGTCACCCGAAGATTGTTTGCTCTCAGCAGCGGCAGGTGTTGCCAACCCTGGAGAAGAAGCAGAGGGTCCCGGTCCGCTTCCATTGCCGGCCAGAGCCGGCGACGAGCTCGACGGAGAGTTCAGCCGTTGTGCCGGACTGCGATTTGGCGCCTGGTGTGAAAGGTTCGAAGTGATTGAATCAAGCTTGGCCGCGTGGCGGCGGATCTCAAACTGCCGTGCTGCCAGTCCGGCGGCAATGACCAGGACGGCGGCAACCGGGAAAAGCAACCAGTGACGCCTTCTCCCTTGCGCTCCAGCGAGCGGAGGTTCAGGAGCGAACGAGGGAACGAGGTCCACTTGTTCATTGAGAGGCAGGGCCTGTTCCTGCTTCGAAGGCGTGACGGCGCCCGGCCGGCCGGGTTGATGTGCCGCGGCGGCAATGACTTGGCCCGTCCTTTGCCTGGTGATTTGCCGCGTAGCTCTGCTGATAGTTCCCGGTGATGCTATGGTTGTAAATCGCGTGGGTGCTGTTTCCCATTCCCACGCGATGTCGCCGACAGCGGTCATCCGAGTGATGAGGTTTTCACCGGTAGGCGGGCGCATCTCGGGCCTCTTTTCCAAGCACTGCATCACTAACTGCGCCACAGACGAGGGAATACGGAGCTCAGGATGCACCTCGATGATTGGTCTAGGAGGCGAATTAATCTGAGCCAGGATCAGTTCGATCGTCGTGTCTGCCTTGAACGGCAGCTCTCCCGTCAGCATCTGGTACATCACGACGCCTAGCGAGTAGATGTCTGACCGGCCATCCAGTTGATCTCCGCGCTTTCCGGCAGCCTGCTCCGGCGACATGTATTGGGGAGTTCCGATCACCATTCCGGTGCCTGTAAGGGTCAGGCCGCCCGAGTCCCTTGCATGCGCCTCCTTAAGCTTCGCGATGCCAAAATCCAGTACTTTGGCCTGCTCGCCTGCCGGCGTGTGGAGGAGGACAATGTTAGCGGGCTTGATATCTCGGTGAACCATGCCCATCCGGTGCGCGGCATCGAGGGCGGCTGCTACCTGCTTCGCAATCGAGCAAGCGCGCTCGACAGGTAGCCGGCCACGCTTCTGAATGACGCGCTTGAGACTTTCGCCCTCAATGTACTCCATGACGATGAATGGCCGCCCATCCTCTGCTTCATCAATGTCATCCACCCGGACCGCGTTCGCATGTTGCAGCTTGCGCGCTATGACGGCCTCCTGCTTAAAGCGCCTCACAAAGGCCGAGTCACCAAGCAGGGCTGAGTTCATCACTTTCAGGGCACGCAACTCGTCAAATATCACGTGATGCGCCTTATAAACCCCGCCCATTCCGCCTTGAGCTATTTTATTGAGGATGCGATACTTGCCGCGAATCACCATCCCAGAAGACCAGTCTTCGGCCTCTACCAATGCGACACCGTCATGGGGACAGGCGCTGAAATGACCGGGATAGGTCGAATGGCAAGTCGGACAGTTCTTCATGAAGGCTTGCTCCCGACTCTTACTGTGCAGTATACCATGCTGCCGTTTAACCCCCGCTCTGTAGTGCGGGGCTTGCCCTGCGCCCTGCCTGCAGGAAGCGACGTGCGGTCGGCGTGTCTTGTATCAGTCGTCATGTCGCTTCGCGACACCCACGAAGCCATGAAAAGTACCCTAACCACCGTTCGCCACCCTCTCCCGCTTGCGGGAGAGGGTGGCGAACGGCCGGCGCTTTCTCCAGCCGGCGCGAGCCGGGCCTGCGCCCACCGCAGGGCTCCTGCCCGCAGGCGGGTGAGGGATTTTCGGAACAGGGCACGGATTCAAAGACGTGCCCTGATACGGGGCGAACGGTGAAAACGTTTTGTAACGCAACACTACGGTGCTAGCTCCTTTAGCCCCAAAAGCCGGGCTGCATTCTCGTAGTACACCTTGCGAAGAATTTCGCTGGTGAGGCCAATGCCGTAAATTTTCCAGCGTCCCTGCGGCGGAGTCGGGGCTGGCGCATAGTCAAAGTATTCATCCTCGGTTTCAAGAAAGCGGTAATAGATGTCGTAGAGCTCGTCACAGTAGATCTGCTGAAGACACGTCAGGTCGTGAGGCGTGGCGTCAGTTCCGAAAAGGATGCGGTCCTGATATTTATCGAAAAAGCGCCGGGCTGCCCTGGGCTGGCGTCCCAATTCGCCAATGCGTGCGGCGATATCCACATGCATGTTGGGAAAGCAGTCCAGGCATTCCCCAACATAGTCCAGGTTTTCGGCGTTGTTTCCCACGTGAAGCGCCACGAATTGCGTTTTGGGGTGGCGGCCGAAGACGCGGTTGCGGGCCTCCAGCAGCTCGGCGTTGGCTGGAAAATCCTTACCGTAAAACGACCAGTCCGGATGATTGTGAAGCTCTTCATAGCGCTCGTTGAGCCGGTCGATGGGCAAAAAGAAAGCTTCCGGATCTGAAACATGAATGGCTACGGGCATATTCAGCGAGCCGCAAGCTTCCCACATCGGATCGAAACGAGGATCATCCACGCTCACCAGCAAACCGGTCGTCACCTCTTCTCGCAGATAAAGCCCAAGCGTTTTTAGCACCTTTAAGCCCCGCGCTCCCGCCGCGTGCGCTTTGGCAATCTGCTCGGCCTGAAACTGGCTATAGTGTGGCTCAGCAAATTTTCCCCACCAGGGTTCGGTGAAGACGAGAAACCGTCCGGGGTACGCCGCCGGAAACGTGCGGACCGTTTCCTCCAGGCCAACTCCCACTCCTCCCGTTAAGTTCACCAGAGTTCGGATATTCTTACGGTCCATCACCGGGAGCAGCTCCTGCGGACTGCCGGTGAATTTCACTTCGTCTCCTACAGCGACGCCGTTCACGCTCGGAGCGCTCCAGGAAAGATGGGTGTGGAAATCGATGACCGGGTATTGTGGACGCGGCATTCTCGTTTCGGCGGCGCGCAGCATGCTGCGCGGCCGGAAGTCGGTCAGGGAAAGGGTCGCGCTTTGATCCTGGCCCTCGCCCCGTTTTTGAGGTCCTTTCCTGGCACCCGCTTTTTTTCTCCGAGGCACATGGTTTCCCTCTTGTTTATCACCAGTTGAGCCGTTCATAGCTTGAGTTCTCACCTTCTATTCGGGCGAAGGTATGAAAATCGCCTCTGCCCTCGCCCCCTTGGGGGAGAGGGTGGCTCGCGGCCGGCGTTTTCTCCAGCCGGCGCGAGTCGGGCCTGCGCCCACTGAAGGTCGCTTACGCTCCAGAGCTTCAGCGACGGAGCGGCTCCTGCCCGCAGGCGGGTGAGGGGGTTCTGCCGACATTTTCAAGGCTGCTGATGCAGAACTAAACATGCCGCCACGCTCTAACTGCCGCGTCTTTCTAGCCCAGGCACCCTGGGAAAACTGCGCGGGATAATGCCCTCGCCCTCTTTCACGGTAATAATCTGATTCACGGGGACCTTCTTCAGTAATTCGACGGCGCCGGAAGGCCACGCAATCTCGAGAGATTCAATCGACTTCCGCTGTGCCAGTCCGAAGTGGATCCGCGGGTCGCTGGCGCTCATGTAGCTGGCGCCGCCCACTGCCTGGCGGACTTGGGTGAAATCCTCCGAAACCAGTGTGAGCCGCGCTCCAGTGCCATCGCGATTGGAACGGGTGCCCACTAAGGATACGATCAGCCAGTTATTCGCGTTGCCGCCGTCATTGCGGAGAAGTTGAGGGTAGCCGCCGCGATTGTTGACGGCAAAATCCAGATCCCCATCGTTGTCGAAATCCGCTACGGCTAAACCTCGCCCGGCGGTCGGCCGCATGAAATCCGGGCCAAGCTGCGCGGAAACTTTATCGAATTTTCCGTGCCCCAAGTTCCGGAACATGAGCTTCGGTTCCTTGTACGTGACCTCGGCGTGGTAGAGCTGGATGTTATCAAGCATGGCGCTATTCACCTGGCAGATGTCAATCCAGCCGTCGTTGTCATAGTCCATGAACTTTGCCGTGACGCCGCTGAGAAAGATGGCCTTGTTCCCAATACCCGAAGGATAGGTGTCATCGTCAAACGTGCCATCGTGGTTGTTGTGGTAAAGACGATTCAACTCAAAATCGAGGTGCGTGATGTAAATGTCGGCCCAGCCGTCGCCATCCACATCCTGGGCGTCAATGCCCATTCCCGCCTCATATTTACCGTCTGAGCTTGCCGCAACTCCCGAGACGAACGAGTTGTCTTGAAACGTGCCGTCCTTATTGTTGATGAAAAGGAAGTTTGGCCAGGTATCGTTGGCGATGGCGACATCAATCCATCCATCCTGATTGAAATCAGCGCACACCACTCCCATGCCTTTGGCCTCGGGCACTCCCACCCCGGACTTCACCGACACGTCCGTGAAGGTGCCGTCGTGGTTATTGTGATAAAGCTTAATTCGCTGCCCGCGGTAGTTGTCGGGATGGCAATAGGCGCGGTAGCCGGGCCGGCGTTCGCCGCAATAAAGGTTGTTTTTCGGGGACCACTCAATGTAGTTGCATACGATAAGGTCTAAATATCCGTCGCGGTCGTAATCAAGCCAGGCCGCGCTCGTTGACCATCCTCCTTCATCGGCAACACCGGCCTTCGCCGTGACGTCGGTGAACGCGCCGTTGCCGTTGTTGTGGTAAAGAATGGCCCGGCCATATCCGGTGACGTAAAGGTCGGGATAGCCGTCGTTGTCGTAATCACCCACTGCGCAGCCTTGCCCGTAATGGCCGGCGCCGGCGAGGCCTGCTGTTTCGGTTACATCGGTAAAGGTACCATCGCCATTGTTGCGATAGAGCGCGCAGCGCAGCGGACGGAGAGGCTTGTAGGCTGGCGTTGCCGAGGACTGTACCAGGAAAAGATCATATAAACCATCCTGGTTGTAGTCGATCCAGCCTAGCCCGGTTCCCATTGTTTCAAGGTAAAGCTTCTGAACGGATGTCGTGGAATCTTGCAGAAACTCGATTCCACTCGTTTGAGCTACATCCGTGAAGCGGACGGGAATTGACAAGGCAGGCGCCATCTGGGGTTTTCCGGAGCTGATGAAGGAGAAGGCGGCGCCAGCCGCGAAGCTCGATAGAAACGACCGGCGCGAGAGATCAGGTCCATTGGTGCGCCCGCATTTCCTCAATCAAACACTCTCCATAACTCGTATGCCACAATAGATGATAACCTAACCTCTCTTCAACTTGCGGCGTGAGCGGGTTCTGTCTGACAATGAATAATCCAGGAACCGCCCGCCCTTTCCACAGATGACAACGGCGCCACATCATCCTCGCGTCCACCTGTTCGTTACCTGCTTAGGCGACCAGTTTTTTCCCGAGGTGGGAGAGAACGTGGCCAAAATACTGGGGCGCCTGGGCGCGGATGTGGTCTTCAATGCGGAGCAGACCTGCTGTGGCCAGCCTGCATTTAACACCGGCTATCGTGACGAAGCTCGCGGCGTCGCGGCGCGAATGCTCGGTCTCTTCGATGACTGCGATTACGTTGTGGCGCCTTCCGGCTCCTGCTCGACCATGGTGCGGGTTTTTTATCCCGAGCTTTTCGCGGGCGAGCCGGCATGCCTTGCCCAAGCCGAAAAGCTGCGAAACAAGCTCTACGAATTCTCGGAATTTCTTCTTAAGGTGCTTAAGGTTGAAGACGTGGGCGCCTTCTTCCCGCACCGCGTCACCTATCACGATTCCTGCCATCTTCTGCGGGAGCTGGGAGTTTCTGAGGAACCGCGCAAGCTGATCCGGGCGGTGCGTGGAATCGATTTCATTGAGATGCCGGATTACAAGCTCTGCTGCGGCTTTGGTGGAACGTTTTCTGTGAAGTTCCCGGAGGTTTCTGTGGCCATGGGTGAAGAGAAAATCCGGGCGGCGCTCGATGCCGGAGCAGAATATCTGGTGGCGAATGATTCGGGATGCCTCATGCACCTTGCAGGCCTTATCCATCGGCGGAAGCTTCCGCTGAAGACGATGCACTTGGCCCAACTGCTGGCGCAACAAGGACCATGAGCGAAAGCCAGAAAGCAGAAAGCGCTACATTTCGGAGGCGGTGGAACGCGCTTTTGTAAGGGGGGGCGACTGCGGTTGCGCCTCACATCCACAGATTTGAAGGCCTGAAGGGCCTCTCTATCGCAGCCCTGGGCAACGCCCCATATGCGTTTACTTAATCGGATCATGTCGCATTAGGAGCCTGTGGAAATGTAATGGCAATGCATTTTCCCGCACAATTCAGGACTCCCGTTTGCTCTGATGAGCTTCCTGAGGCCTCGCGTTTGTCAGAGAACGCCTTAAGTAAACGCTTATGGGGCAACGCCCAGGGAACCGAGTTTGCCTTGCGAAAACGAGCCCTGAAAGGGCGACCTAAAGCCTTTGACCCAGGCCGGCTGGCTTGGGCTTTGATAGAGCGCCGCTTCGCGGCTCAGAATCTGGAGACTCCGGAGCTCAGGCCCCAGGCCTGGGCTCTGATCGGTCGCCCCACCGGCTGATCACCATCCTATGCCTGAAACCGGCGTCCAAAGCGCGCACATTCACGAGCGCGCCGGGAAAACTCTCGGCGATGTCCGCCTCCAGGAAGCCTATAAGTCCTCCACTCTCCGTCTCTACACCCACCGCTTGCAGGCCATGAGCGAAGTTCCGGGGTTCGACTCCCTGCGGGACCGGGCCCGCGCGATCAAAGCAGAAGTGATCGAGCACCTCGACGAGTATCTTGCTGAATTCGCGGACAGCGTCGAGCGCCAGGGCGGGAAAGTCCACTGGGCAGAAACGGCAGAGGAGGTTTGCGGCGCCGTGCGGCGGATCGCCGAGGCGGCCGGCGTCCGCGAATTCGTGAAGTCAAAAACGATGGTTGGCGAGGAGGTTGAGCTGAATGAGGCGCTCGAATCGGCCGGCATTCGCGGGATCGAAACGGATCTCGGCGAGCTGATTATCCAATTGGCTGGAGAGCGGCCGGCGCATATCGTTGCTCCGGCCATCCACAAGACACGGCAAGATGTTGCCGAACTCTTCGCGGACCACCTGCATTCCGAGCGCACGACCGAGCCGGAGCGGCTGACGGCAATCGCCCGGCGCGCCCTCCGCGAGGCGTTTTCGCGCGCCGGGCTTGGCGTGAGTGGCGCGAATTTCGCCGTGGCGGAGACGGGCACGATCGTGCTCGTAGAAAACGAGGGGAACATTCGCCTCTGCACAACCGCTCCACGGGTGCATGTTGCCCTGGTGGGAATCGAGAAAATCATTCCTCGTTTTAAGGATCTGGCTGTGTTCCTGCGCCTTCTGGGGCGCTCGGGTACGGGCCAGAAGCTCACGGCGTATACTTCTCTGCTTAGCGGCCCGCGCCGCGACAGCGAAGATGGCCCTGCGGAGATGCACGTAGTTCTGGTAGACAACGGCCGGGTTCGAACCCTCTCGGATGAAAAAATGCGTGAATCGCTTTATTGCATCCGGTGCGGCGCGTGCCTGAACGCCTGTCCCGTATACCGGAAGATTGGCGGGCACGCCTACGGATGGGTCTATAGCGGGCCCATCGGGGCTCTGATCACCCCGGAATTCAACGGCATCTCCCAAGCGCGCGAACTGCCTTTTGCGTCTTCCCTATGCGGCGCATGCCGGGAGGTGTGCCCGGTACGCATCAACATTCCCGACCTTCTTCTCCACCTGCGCGGCAAAGCACAGACGCAGCACGCTCCGGCCGCTTCCGGTGCGCCCCGTGGGGAAAAATTTTCCATGCAGCTTTGGGCCTGGGCCATGAAGAGACCGCGCGCCTACGAGTGGGGCAGCCGCCTGGCTCGTCTCGCACAACGCTTCTGGCAGCGAGGACAGTGGATTCCCAAGGCTCCCGTGTTCCCGATGTCCCGCTGGACCGATCAGCGTGATTTTCCGGCCCTTGCATCCCGAACGTTTCGGGAGCGCTGGAAAAAGCGTCCTGGTGGCTAGAGAGGGGCTGGAGACTAGGGTATACGTCGCGAGATGTATCGTGCCGGGAGCGGCCGGAAGGAAATCCGGCAGGCTAGTATCCCTCTGTGATCCTCTTCTCTGGCGACGACAGGGCCGTTTCATTCGTTGACGAGACTTCCCCGGACAGCCGTGTCACCGGCGGGAAAATCTGCATCAATGGTCAAGTCAACCGTGATCGGTCCTTGGATTGGTACTACAAAATCATCCAATTCTTTCCTGACGTTCGTGGAGAATTGAAATCGAGGGGAGTCGCCGAACGATTCAGGAGCTTTCCAGCCGGGGTTCGCAACTCCATCTGGGTGGGTTTGGCTCGGGTGAAAATCCACATCGTCGATCCTCGTTTCCATCGTCACAAAATCAACAACATTCTTCGCAGGGCCTGGAAAAACGAACACGCTCCCAAGCTGCTTGATAAGTTGGCGAGGGAAGGCCTGACCAACGCCCTCCGGCTGTCGCTACAATTACGCGACATGGTTGCCGATTCAATCCTGCAGGACTCCACAGCAGTGCGGGTACAGTACTTGGGCCGAGTCCATCTGGACCCCTTCGGAATAATCAAACCCGACGAGTTGGGACCATACTTTGTCAGGTCGGCGACGCCATCCAGGCCGCTTATCTCGACGGGGGATTTTCGCAAATCCCGAAGCGTTATCCGAGATGCTGCCTCGTGGGCCTCGAAGGCATCGGCCGTTTTTCATGCGGCACTGGACGCCGGGCAGTTTCCCGACGACGACTCTGCTATGAGCTATCGCTCTGACCTTGGAAGCCTTCTCCGGCGCCGGATGGCACAGCACCTTCTTCCCGTGCATGCTTTTGATGAAGGAAATCGGGGACATTTGGACCTGCTCGACGACACTCGGAATATCTTGTTTGAAGAGCTTGCTGCACATGACACTGTTTATGGGCTGATGCCGACCCCGGCCATTGTGCCAGTTGAGTCAAGCGAATCTTTCTATGTACAGGCGGCCGACATTGCTGCCGGGATCGCCAGCGACCTTTATGCTTCTGAAGGGCTGATTGGCGTCGTTCAGCGTTTTGAGTACGTGACTTATAACGGGGTGCGGATCTCGTGCTCAGATGCTGAAGAGGAGATGAGAAAGCTGCGGATCATTGAAACTTAGACCGCTAGGGTTTCTTCCCTTCATTGCTTCGTGTGTATGCGCAGCCCGACTGCTGGGTCGGACCAGCCGGTTTCCCAATGGGGCGTGGGCGTCGCTAGTGTCGTACTGTAGTAAAATCCCGGACAATCGCAGGTAGAGTCCAGGACAGGCGCGATGGCAGCGCGGGCGGATAGGGACTGGGGCTGGTCTACCGTCCCTAGCTAGCCTCTAGTCCCGAGCCCCTAGTCCCTAGTCTCCAGTTCGCGTGGTGCGGCTTCGATGGGGCTGACTTCCGGAATTTCTTCGCCGGTGGCTGCGCCGAGTTCTTTGAACTTTCTTGCAGGAACCATGACGCTCCGCTCGAGCGATCCGGTAGCGCTATTGTAAGCGGAAACCGCCTTGCCCAGCGACGCTCCTACGTTTGTAAAATGAGCGGCAAACGTTCGCAGGCGGTCATAGAGCTGTTTGCCGAGGTCGCTGATGTGCCGGGCATTCAGCTCAATGCTCTCCTGTCGCCAGCCGTGGGCAGCGGCCTTCAGAAGGGCAACCAGCGTGGTAGGCGTGGCGAGTACCACGCGTTTCCTCATTCCATCCTCCATCAGCTCCCGGCCCTGTTCAAGCGCGGCGGCGAAGAACGACTCTACCGGCAGAAAAAGCACGACGAACTCGGGATGATGGTCAAACTGCTCCCAGTAAGCCTTCAAGGCCAGTTTGTTCATGTGATCGCGGACAAGCTGGCCGTGGCGTGCGAGACAAGCTTTGCGAACTTCCTCGTCGGTGGCCGAGGCAGCATCGATGAAAGCCTGGAGGGGCGCTTTCGCGTCCACGGCGATCCGGCGGCCGCCGGGAAGGTGAACCACCATGTCCGGCCGAAGCCGTCCCGCTTCCGTCGCGACGGTCTCCTGCTCAACAAAATCACAGTGCTCGGCCATTCCGGCCAGCTCGGCGGCGCGCCGCAGCGTCATTTCCCCCCAACGCCCGCGCACCTGGGGACCGCCTTTTAGGGCGTTAGCCAGCGTCCCGGTTTCCTTCTGTAACTGCTGGTTGACTGTAGCCAGGCTCCGAAGCTGCTCTTCCAGGCCGCCATACGCGTTCTGGCGGGCTTTTTCCATGTCCTGAATTTCCCGCTCATACCGGTCGAGAGCATCCTTCAGAGGCGCTACCAGTGCTTGGATTTCCTGCTGTCGTGTTTCGAGGTCGCCCTTCGCTTGCGCCTGAATGGTTTCAAAAGTACTTTTCGCGAGAGCGATAAAGGCTTGGTTGTTGCTCTTGAGCGCTTCCGCGGAAAGCGCCTGGAATGAATCCGAGAGTTTCGCCCGCGCCTCCTGCAACAGTTCGCGCTGCTCGGCGAGATTGGCCTGCGCCTGCGCAAGCCGGGTTTCTGCCGTGGCGCGGGCGAGCTCTTCCGATTTCAACCGTTCCCGCAGAGCCTGGCTTTCCTGAAGCTGCCCGCGCAACTCTGAGATCGTGCTTTGCGCGCCCTGGATCTTCCCCTCCGACTCAATGCGAATCGCGCTCATGCTGCTTTGGGCCCGCCAGTTGCTCCAAAGCCAGGTCATGATCGCTCCGAACAGCAAACCAACGATCAGAAAAAGCCAAGGGTTCATCGTTAACCTCACTAATCCTCATGCGCGGGACAGACCGGATTGAACTCACACCAGCGGCAGACGAAGCCAGGCGCCGGATCAAAACTCCCGTTGCGCACCTGAACGGCCACCTCGCGGGCTTTCTTGAGCGCGTCTTCCAAGTCTTCCGGCGTCCTCACGGTCGAGACGGGCTCATTGTTGATCAGATTGTAAAACGTCATCCTTACCGGAGTGAGATGGAGAATCTTCTTCGCCGCCAGCGCATAAACGGAAAGTTGTAAGCTCTTTTGGGCATCTTTCTCCGTGCGCGGCCGCCCGGTTTTGTAATCGATCAATTCCACAGCGCCCTCGCGAGCTGGCTCGAGCAAAGTGATCTGGTCAATCCGGCCTTCGAGGCTCATATCTCCGAAATCCATCCGGAAGGGCTGTTCCATCTGAACGTTTCGGCAATCAAGCGGTATTGCATTTTGGCGGTTAACGAACGCCCGAAGCTGATCGAGCCCGGCTTTGCGGTATGTTTCCTCCTGGTAGTCGTCGTCAAAGCCCGTGCTCTTCCAGCGATCAAGATAGAACGCTTCCAGCTCCTCGAATGAGGGTAGAGATTTCCGCCGCAGCTCGAAATAGTGGCGGACGCTCCGGTGCATCAAGTTTCCAAAGGTCAGAGCGGCCTGCGGCGCCGTGGGAATTTTCAAGATGTGCTGAAACTTGAATTTCAGCGGGCAGTCGAGGTAGTCCTCAATGGCCGTCGCACTGAGTTGAATTTTTTCGCCGGGCGCCTCCCCGCGTGACTCGCGAGCCCAGGCATCCAGGTTTGGATGTTCGCCGCCTTTTCCCGGACCGGTCTCCTCAAACAAGCGACCCTGGCTTGGGGTTATGGCGTTTCCATTTCGAGGGAGCGCGGGATGGAATCGGGCGACTCCAGGTCGTGCGCTAGTCGACACCCGTTCAACCGAAGGCGCCTCCGGCACATCGATGGCCTCAATGTCGCGCCCTGAAATGACGGGGTCGGAGAGCAAGTCGCTGACAAAAACGGACTGTTGCTTGGCCGATTTTGAAACGCTGGAAACGTAAAGCCGTTCCTGGGCGCGCGTAATCGCCACAAAGAAGAGCCGGCGTTCTTCCTGAAGATGAATATCCGGCGGCGACGGCGGTCCCTTACGCAGCTCCGCAGGAAACTCGATGACCGGCTTCCGCTCGGTCGCCGGAAACCGGCGGGGTGAAACGCTAATCACGAAGACGATGGGAAACTCCAGGCCTTTGGCGGCATGGATCGTCATCATCTGTACGGCATCTTGGCCAGGAGTTGGCTCAGGAGCTTCGATCTTTCCGCCCGCCTCGATAAAGTAGGCGAAGTATTCCACGAATTCATCGAGCCGCCGCGTTTCGCTCTTCGCCTCCCAATCGCTCAGAAACCTGCGGAACGTTTCCAGATACACCTGGTCGTGCGATCCCGGCAGCGTGCGCCATCCCAAGCGGTCGATGAGCCGGTCCATTAATGTCGTCACAGGTAAGGACTTCGAAAGCCGCCGCAGACTCTTCAGCAGTTTCTCGAGATCGCCCCAGCCCGTCGCCGCAAGACCCTGAGCAAGCTCTGGAGCCGGGTCCTTCATCACGCTATATAACGAGCGGCGTTCTCTGGAGGCGGTTTGGCGAATAGTCTGCGCAAGCTCGTCTGGGAAGCGCCACCGCGGGGCGAGCAGCACTCGCGTGAAGCTGATGTTTTCGTGTGGCGAGAAGATGACATGCAGATAAGCGAGCAGGTCGCGCAGGACGGTCACGGATAAAACCGAGAGTCCGCGAATGGCAAACGGAATTCCCCTCCGCTGGAGCTCTTCGACCAAAAAGTCGCGATAGGCGTGGGCGCGATAAAGGATTGCCATCTCACCGAACCGTAACTCTTCCCTTGCCAGCCGCTCGATTTCGTCCGCAATCCAGAACGCTTCGCTCCCGGCGTCGCGGGCCTTAAGGAGTAAATAAACGGGGCAGCCTTCATCCTTGTGCGAAATCAAGGCTGGTTTTTCCGCAAACCGGTCGTTGTGGCCAATGAGGTTCACGGCCACGCGAAGAATTTTCCGGGTGGAGCGGTAATTCCTAGCCAGAAATACTGCCCGGTGCCCAGGAAATGCCTTGCCAAACATCTCAAAGGCGCCATGAGACGCGCCTCGAAAACGATAGATGGCCTGGTCGTCGTCGCCAACGGCGGTGATGTTATACGGAGGCTTTACCAACAGATTCAAAAGTTCCACTTGGCCGTAGTTGGTGTCTTGGAATTCATCGACGAGCACCGCGCGATACTGGGCGCGCACGATCTCCAACACCTCCGGCTCCTTTTGCCACAGCGCCACCGTCTCGCTAATCAGGCTCCCCAGGCTGGAAGCACCCGCTTCATCGAGAAGGCGCCGGCTGGCGGTGAAGACGTGAGCCAGTTCCTGCCTCTTGAGGATTTCTTCCCATTCCGGGTGCTCGACCACCGATACGCTTTGGGAAGCGGCGGACGGTGCGGCAGCGGCGCGTGCCAAAACCTGCGGCTGGTGAGCGAGGAGCTTTTCGCGACAGGTTTGTACGTACTGCTCAAAATCCGCAGGCTCGATCAGCTCATCCTGGCAGCGGGAAAAGAATTCGTTCAGGTCGTGGAGAAAAGCTCCCGGCTCGGCAAGCTTTTGATAATACTTGAGACCCAGTTCTGCCATCCGCCGCCGAAGAAAAATCCAGACGTCGATCTTGTCGAGAAGACGGCGCTCCAAATGTCGCTTGCGCAACGCCTGGTAACAGAAAGCATGGAAAGTACAGATGGTGGGAAATGCGGTGAAGTCCGGCAACGCTTCTGCTACCCGGCGCTTCATTTCCTCAGCCGCTTTTTCCGTGAACGTCAGACCGAGAATTTCACTGGGCAGCAAAGGAGCGCGCGCCGAGGAGAAACCCGATTCGAGCAGATGAACGATTCGCTGCGTGATGACACGCGTCTTTCCGGCGCCCGGCCCGGCCACAATCAGCAGCGGCCCTTCGCCGTGCTCGACGGCTTCCCTTTGTTCCGGATTCATCTCCAGCATGAATTGAACTCATTATTCTCGAACGCCACAGGGAAAGCAAGATTCCACCGGCGGCGGTAGTGTCTCAGTTTGAGGTGCGCTTTGGGGAAATGTGGCGGGATAGATCGACAATGCTGCCTCTGCGCCCAGTTCCACCACAAGCAGGGCACTTTCCTGTGCCTTGGCAGCTCTCGCAGTCACGCCTATCGGTGTTCAGGTGAACGTTTCTCCTGGTCCCGCAATATCTTGCGCACTTTCCGTTCGACACGCTCTCACATTTCTGACAGTAACGCCCAGCCGGTGGCATGATTGATTTCCTTTACTTGGTCAGATTCGCCCTCGCCCCCATGGGGCCGGGGTGGCGCAGATGCTTACAGTGTAGTGTCTGAGATCTCGCGAAGCGAGAGGATCTGGGCGCGCGGCGGTATGCGCGGGCTAGGTACCGAATGTGATTCTCGCCGTAACCACTGCTTGCCGTACACTTTCATCATCAACGAAACGGGGACAGGGTTCGGCAAACCGCCATCCCTACTGACTTTGCGCCCAGCGAAAACCAGGATTAGATAAAGCGGATCGGGGTAAACTACAGTTTATGGCTATGCGTCAAGCGGCGGCGCGACTCGGCATTCTCGAAGCCCATCCCCTGAAACCTTACACGACCTTTAAAATTGGCGGTCCGGCCCGCTATTTCGCTTCGATCGAGAGCGCTGAAGATTTGGCTGAAGGGCTGGAGTTTGCCAGGTCGCGAAGGCTCCCGGTCTTCATTCTGGGCGGGGGCAGCAACGTTCTGGTGAATGACCCTGGTCTCGACGCGCTCGTCATTCATCCCGCGCGCCAGGGCGTCCGTATTGTCCGCGAGGATTCGGAGACCGTGTCGCTGCGAATTGAGGCAGGGGAACCGTGGGATGCCCTCGTAGAGCATGCCGTCCAGCATAACTGGTGGGGAATTGAAAATCTTTCCCATATTCCGGGACAAGCGGGGGCGGCGCTCGTTCAGAATATCGGCGCTTATGGCCAGCAAATCAGCGAAGTATTTGAGCAGGCGGACGTGGTGGAGCTTTCGACCGGTCGTGCCAAAGTTCTCACCAAAGAGGATTGCGCGTTCGGCTACCGGCGCAGCATCTTTAACACGACCCGCAAGGACGCCTATTTGATTTCGAATATCACCCTGCGCCTGCGCAAAAAAGCCTGCCCGAATCTTGCCTATCCCGACGTGCGGCGATGGTTCGAAGGAGCGGGAAATCCCACCCCTTCAATCCAAGACATTCGCGAGGCTATCATCAGCATCCGCGATTCGAAATTCCCGTTTCCTCGCGAAGAGCGGGGAGGAAACGCCGGTTCATTTTTCAAAAATATTGTTCTGAGCGACGAGGAGTATCGGGCGCTCGAGCGTCGCTTCCGGGAGAATTTCACTCCGGCCGAATTAGCGCGGTTGCGGGAACTGCGGGGCAAGTTCGATACGGCGGATGGAATCAAAATACCGGCCGCGTTCTTGATGCAAATTTGTGGGCTCAAAGGCCGCCGGATCGGTAACGTCGAGGTGAATGAGGCGCAACCTCTGATTCTACTCAACCGGGGAGGCGCCACGGCGGCAGAAGTAATGCTTCTCGCCATGCAGATTCGCCAGACAATTTTTGCCAAGACGGGCATCGGAATCGCACTCGAACCGGAGTTGCTCGGATTTACACAAAGCGAGAGGGAAAAATACCTGGCGCTCGAATGACGCGCAACGGGGCGCAGGCGAAGCAAGTGTAAAGCTCACCCATCGGGCGGCAGATAACGCTAACCCGCTGCGCGTGAATTCTTCGATGACCCGAAAACACAAGCTCGTCATTGTGGCGGCCATCTTGGCGGTCCTCGCGATTATTGGGGTGCGCGAAATTTGGGTAAGCGGGGGAGTGTCCAGACGAACGGCCGCTGCCGGGTCAAACTCTCCAATGGGAGACGGCCCTTGTGTGAGTTTTCGCCAAGCGTCCGCCCACACCGGAGCGGAGGGCTGCGTTTCCGGTCTCGTGCTTCGAGCGTATACTTCAAAGGGCGGCAGTACGTTTCTTGATTTCTGCTCCGACTACCGGGCCTGCCCGTTTTCCTCCGTGATTTTCGCCTCGGACCGCAAGAAGTTTGGGGATTTAGAGAGCCTGACTGGACGAACGGTTGAGCTTCGAGGGCTGATCACCACGTACTCCGGACGGGCGGAAATTATCATTCACGACCCTTCACAGATACACGTTTTGCAGTGACGAGGGAATTACATTCAATGAAGCCTTCCCAGCATTCTTTCCTAGGGCGCGGGATGTGGATCGGCGCCGCGTCCGTCCTCCTGTCGGCACTGGTTGGACAATCTCGCCCGCTGCGGGCCGATGTGCGGCCACAGTCTGGGACGCAAAATGGGACGGCCTCGAGCTCTAGCGCGCTATCGATTCTTCAAAAGGGCTACGCTTCACTGAGCCAGAAGGATTACGCTGCAGCCGAGGCAGACTTCCGCCAGGCCGTCAGCGCGCTGCCCAAGCTTGCCTCTGCCCACCACGGCCTTGGCCTGGCTCTGTGGGACGAAGGGAAGAGAACGCAAGCTCTCCAGGAATTCACTGCGGCCGCGGATCTCGATCCTGGCGATTTCGCGCTGCATTATGATCTCGCGGAAGCAGAGTGGGCGATGGCCCAGGATTCGGAAGAGGCGAGCAGCGCGGATTCGGAGGCTACGGCGGCCGATTATCGTGGAATTGCCATCATTGAGATGCGCAAGGCGCTCGCGCTGAACTCCAAAGATGCTGACGTACACCTCAATCTGGCCCGGCTATACCTTCAGACTAAAAAAACTGATGACTCGATTGCCGAGGCTCGCGAAGCAGAGCATCTGGCGCCCTCGAATCCTGCCGCAGCGGTAGCCCTTGGTGACGCTTATGCGAGCAAGGGCAATGCCGTCCAGGCCGTCGCAGCGTACCAGAAAGCGATCCAACTGAATTCTCATAACGGGGAGGGGAATTTAGCCTTAGGCGAGCTCTTGGCGTCGCAGAAGAAGTTACCGCAGGCCGAGGCGGCTTTCCGGCAGGCTATTCAGGCGGCGCCGAACCTCGAAGCCGCCTATGCGGCGCTGGGCCAGGTTCTTGAGCAAGCGCAGCAACCGGCAGAAGCGGTTGCTGCCCTCAATCGCGCCTTGCAGTTAGATCCCCGCGATTGGATGAGCGAGTTCACGTTGGGTGAAGTTTACGAGCGTGAGGGTAACGTCGCCGAGGCCATGAAATTATACCAAAACGTACTCCAGCTTAATCCCGGCTTCCTGCCCGTTCGGGAGCGATACGCTTTGGATCTGGTGAGGCGTGGCGACCTTGCCGGCGCGACCACGCAGGCCGACTCGATTTCCTCGCGCAACCCGGCCGCCCCTGAAGGGCATCGGGTGATGGCCCTGGTCCTTTGGAAGCAGCGAAATTACGACGCCTCCCTTGCCGAATGTGCTATGGCGCTTGCAGCCGATTCGCACTCTGCGCGAACCTTGGCCGTTCAGGCGCTGGACTTATGGGAGCAGGGGCAACGGAGTCAGGCGCGCAATGCGTATGTTGCCGCATCAAAATTGGAGGCTAACCTGACTTCTGCCCTGGTCTTTTGCCGGCTTGTGGAGTGTGGCGCCGGTGACATCACCATGGTCGAAGATTTTATTCGCAAAAACCGCTGGGCCTTGGAACCGCCTGCGGAACAAGATTACTGATCGTCGTCAATTTGCAGGCGCCACCTCCGGCTATCGACCATCTTGCCCTACAGGTGTCCTGCCTGTTCTCTCACATCGACCGTGCAGGTCTGATTCCCTTATAATGGATTCATCTCCGACGCAGGATGACCGCGATGTCGAATTCCCCTAAAAAGAAACTTGAAGATGAGATTCAGGCCCTCGAGCACGAGCTCAATCATGAACTGCCGAACGAGTTGAAGCGTGCGCGTGCGCTCGGCGATTTAAGTGAGAATGCCGAATACATCATGGCAAAGCAACGGCAGGATTACGTGGGTGCCCGGCTCGCGCAGCTCAAGAAGCGCCTGGCCGATCTTTCCCTAATCAACTTTAACAATATCCCGAAAGACCGAATTGCTTTCGGAACACGGGTCGTTCTCTATGATATAGATCGTGATGCCGAGCTCGAATACAAGCTGGTGACTACGGAGGAGGCAGACGTCAGCCACGGCCTTATTTCAACCACGTCTCCCATTGGGCGCGGCTTGATGGGGAAGAAGCTTGGAGACACGGTCACTATCAGCACTCCCAACGGTGCGCGCGAGTTTGAAGTCCGCTCGATGGTGACGATTCATGACGAGGCTTAGCGCCATTGGTGTTTGCTTGGAGCAGGACGGCGGCCGTCCTGCCTGTACCAGTTGGTTGTTATACTGAGCGACATAAGTCCTCGACGCTCGATCGCTGTAGCGCCGGTCTGCGACCGGCGAATTTCGCCGCTCATAGAGCGGCGCTACAACAAAATAGCCGTCGCGGACTTATGTCGTTGTGTATAGCTTAGCGACACGCGCAAAGCGACGAAAACAAACCTGCCTTCGCCCCATTGGGGGAGAGAGGGCGGTCCCGCCAAGCGGGACAGGGCCTGCGCCCACCGAAGATCGCTTACGCTCCAGAGCTTCAGCGACGGAGCGGCTCCTGCCCGCAGGCGCGTGAGGGGATCCCGGCTCCCGACCCGCTGCGGACGTTCCCTTAACGGCTCAATTCTTTTCCTGGACACAGCGCCAGCCTGAAATTTATTGTTTTTACGGCTGGTGTTCTGCACCACGGAAGCAAGCCTTTGGCGCCTGCCGCACCTTGATGCTGCCCCACGGCGCATACTGGCCGCCAAATCGATTACCTCAGGTTGGAGCCCGGCACCCCCGCGGCGATGTCCCCGCACAACATTCACCACAACAATTCGGAGCGCTGCTGCAAACGAAGGTGGGGAGCCGCTACCAATTGCCAGGTATGCCTCACTTTTGGTCACGCCCGCTCTGTAGCGCCGACCTTCAGGTCGGCATTTTTCCAGATGCCGGGCTCACGCCCAGCGCCACCTACCTCAAAAGTGGAGCATTAATTAGAACGTTAGAAATCTTTTTATTGACATTGTCCGTGGCGACTTTATAATCGCTACAGTTGTGGTAACCAGCCCCTGAAGGAGCAGCAGACCACCCGTGAACGTATCGACCAATCATGTTGTCTCTCCGCCGGAGCCGGTGATTTTGGCGATTGCCGGCTTCGATCCTTCCGGCGGAGCAGGAATTGCCGCCGACCTGAAGACGTTTGCCGCCCATAACTGCTATGGTGTTGCGGCTATAACGGCGCTCACCGTCCAAAACACCCAAAGCGTCAGTGCTGTTTATCCCGTCGAGACCTCGAAGCTGCGGGAAAGCATCGAAGCCCTGTTTGAGGACGGGCGCATCGCCGCGATTAAGGTGGGCATGCTCGGGGATCGCGCCAACGCAGAGTTGGTGAAGCGGGTGTTACAGCAGAAAAACCCGATTCCGAGCGTGATTGATCCGGTTCTGCGCTCGGCAAACGGGCACGATCTTCTCGATCCGGGCGGCGTTCAAGTGTTGCGCGACGGCCTTATGGGGCTTGCCACGTTGATCACCCCGAACGCGGAAGAAGCCGCAGCTTTAACGGGACTGAAGGTTGAGAACGTCGAGGACATGAAGCTCGCGGCGCGGAAGCTGGTAGAAATGGGGGCGCGATCCGTGGTCGTGACGGGAGGCCATCTCGATAAGGCTATTGATGTTTATTACGACGGCGCCGGTTTCGAGACGTTTACCGGAGACAAACTGAAACCTGATAACACTCACGGAACGGGATGCACGTTTTCTTCGGCAATCGTCTCCAACCTGGCCTTGGGTCGCCAGCTCCCCGACGCCATTGTGCTTGCCAAAGTCTATGTCACCGAAGCAATCCGCAAAGCGTTCTCCACCGGGCCGGGACGCCTGCCGCTTCACCACCTCTACCGTATGCAGCAGACTCCGCGTGGCGCCGACCATTTCTCCGCTCTCCCCGAACCAGTTCTTTAGGTTTCTGGTCCTGGTGTTCTCGTGCTTTGCCGGCGCTACAACCCACGTGGCCTGGAATTCAGGTTTGGCCCCCCGATTCTCGAGTCAGGCAGGAGGTCACTATGCCATCAAACAGTTCTCTGCTCGGTCAAATCGAGCACGTCGTACTGCTGATGCTCGAAAACCGGTCATTCGACCATATGCTCGGATTCTTGTATACCGCGCAAGGCAATGTCTCGCCGTTGGGGCAGCCCTTTGAAGGCTTGAGCGGTAATGAATCCAATCCCGACGGCACGGGAGGCGCTACCCAGGTTTTCAAAATTTCGGCTACTGATGCATTCCCTTACTTCATGCCGGGAGCTGATCCCGGAGAAGGATATCTCAATACCAACTCACAACTTTTCGGGACCACGCAGGAGCCCAGTCCTATCGTTCCCTCGTCAAACAATGGATTCGTCACCAACTTCGATTACACGCTGGGATGGGAGTCCAAGGAGAAGGACGCCGTTATCGCCGGTACAACAGCCTCAGACATCATGGGGATGTACACACCTGAACTTCTGCCGGTTCTTTCCGGTCTAGCGAAGGGTTATGCGGTATGCGACTACTGGTATGCGTCTGCCCCCACGGAAACGCTCCCCAATCGCGCCTTCGTCTGCTGCGCCACGTCTCAAGGATTTCTGGCCGACTCGGCGACCAAGGTCTACACAGCACCCAGTATTTTTACAGCCCTCGGAAAGGCAGGTGCCACCTGGACAGTCTATGGGTATGACGCGCCGCCACTAGCCCGCGGCACGATCTCCGATATCACCCAGGCTCCTGAATCCCACTTCGGTGAATTTTCCGATTTCCAGCAAGCCGTCCAGAATGGCAGTCTGGCCAACTACGTTTTTCTCGAGCCGGACTGGAGCGCGGAAGGCAATAGCCAGCATCCGAACTACGACGTTTCGAAAGGCGAACAATTCCTGCACGACGTCTACTATGCCCTCTATGGCTCAAGCCTCTGGGCCAGCACATTGCTGATTGTTACTTACGATGAACACGGTGGGTGTTACGACCATGTGGCACCTCCCGAGAACGCCGTGGCTCCCGATAGCTCAACAGGACAGTACGGCTTCAATTTCCAGCGATTTGGTTTGCGCGTGCCGACGTTACTGGTTTCGCCCCTCATTCAGGCGGGAACCGTCTTCCGCACGGCGCCTGAAACGCCCTTCGACCACACCTCCATACTGGCCACTCTGGAGAAACGCTTCAGTGTTCCGCCACTGACGAAACGGGATGCTGCGGCGCCGGATGTAAGCGGCGTTTTGACGTTGACCGAAGCGAGGACAGACGATCCCCTCGAAGGAGTGACGCCGCCGCAGAGCCAGGCGGCGCCGCGCCTTCCTACGCGCCCATCACATCTGCAACAGGTTCTTGCCGACGCTGCCGAACTGCTGCCCCTTCCCGATGTAAAAGGCGCGGGTTATCACCACGAGCAACCTCCGTTGAGGACGGGGCGTAGCGCGGTGAAATATGCGCGCAAGCGCTTCAAGGATTATGCGAGGTCAAGGGAGTAATGAGCAGAAGTATGCGCTGTTTGTGCGAAGCGCCTTAGAGTGCGGCAGTTTCAACGGTGACGACGAAAGCCCCCAAAATTCTTCGCTGCATGGTTTCGGTGGAGGGCGGTCGGATGGGCTGCATCAGTCATCTCTAGCGGGTCGAAAGACGCAGAACGAACTGACACCCAAAGATGTCAGAGGCCCTCAAGCAAAGCGTCTCGGCGACGAAGCCTTAAGAACGTGTGGGTGGGAATGGCGCGCCTGGGGAGACTCGAACTCCCGACCTACAGATTCGAAGTCTCAATACGCCAGTTGAGCCTCAAGCACATCAACAACTTACGGAGGAAAATTCCCAACAAGTCGGGCAAATTCCGCAAACGGGACGCAAACACTTTGCGCCACAAAGTGACCCGCCTAAAGACACATCGGAAAAGGGAGGCGACGAATGATCCCCGGCCTCCCTATCGTGGCTCCTGGCCTGCATCCAGGACCATCAGGCTCTGGCCTTGAATCCCTCTTGTCAATCCTCAAATCCAGCGGCATCACGCGACGCCGCCTTAAGAAACTCGACACGATTGTCGAAGCCCACGAACGGCGGCGAAACCCGAAATCTGAGAAGGCTTACAGCGCCAGGCCTTTCGTGCTTTGCGGCATTCCGGTGAGGCGGCCGGCCAAAAGCAGTCTCGAATACTCGCGGCAGAATGGAAAGTTCCGCCTTCGCGTAATCGGCCATCCCGATTACGGCCTGCCCTTCGGCCAGGACCGCCTGTTACTTATCTGGACTGCTACCATGGCCATTTGGCAGAAGACGCGCGAGATTCGTTTTCGCTCCGCCGCCACAATCCTCGAAGTCTTTGGCCTGCCCAAAGACGGCCGCTATTACAAGCGGCTCATTGCCGGTTTCGAGCGTATATTCTACTCCACGTTTTTCTTTTCCAGCGATCAGCAAGTAGGCGAGGCGACGGTAATGGAACGACGGAGCTTCCGCTTCGTGAAAGACGCGAAGCTCTGGTACGCCGGACCCGGTGCGTCGCAGTCCTCAGCGGGGCAGCCGCGAACTGAAAATATAATCGTGCTCTCAGAAGAATTCTGGAGAGAAATCCAGGAACACCCGATCCCGGTTGACCTTGCAGTCGTGAAGGCGCTCGCCGACTCGCCCGGAAACCTGGACCTGTACGTCTGGCTCGTCTGGCGCTGCTGGACGGCGAAAGGCGCAACCACCGTCCCCTTGTTCGGCCCGGAGGGCCTCATCGCCCAGCTTGGCAATTCCGCGAAGCTCAGGGAATGTGATTTTCGCCGCCAGATTGTCCAGTGGCTCAAGGTCATTCGGCAGCTCTGGCCGGAGTGCCCATCGGGCCTCACGGACGCAGGCGCCTGCTTGCTCATCAAACCGGCCAAGTCACCATCAAAGTTTTGCACAGCGTCGCGTGAGTTCAGGCCCGGCGATCACGTGACTGGGTTCGCGGAGAACACGTGATTCAGTTCGCGCGACTGCCAGTGAAACCATTTGGCAGCATTCGATTACGGGCGCCTCCTGTAGTTATTTACCTGTAGTCCTGAAGTTACCTGTAGTAGGCAACAAAATTCTGTGGAAAAACCGGCGGCTCCGCCGCCACCACAATGCGCACTGCGCTGATAGACATAGCACTCTAGCAGAGGAGACTGGTCACCTGCGGACATTCCAAGAAGACACCGCTCACACGAAGCGAATTGGTCTGAGTCAACATACAAAGGACCCACCGTTCGAGCTCTGAGCCGGAAAGCGGTCGACTGCCGTCCTGAAACAAAAGGTCGGCGCACCGAGTGTACCGACTTGAGGATCCGCATTCCGCTTGTTTCCTGCTACTTTTTGAGCATGGCCGTCTGAACTGGAGCTTTTTCTTGGCCCTGCGGCGCAGCATATTCCGCGAGAGCCCATGCTTCTTCCGTGCGCTCAGAATAGTGTGCCGCCCCCAAGGCAGTAACCGCTGCCGCCTTGACTTTGTAAAAGGAGGCCGACCGGGCGCTTTGGTCTTTTTGACTTAGGAAATCAGCACGCGAGGCTTCAAACTGGACGTAAGCGGAAAACAGCGCCGGCAGTGCTTTATCGAAGGCCGTGATCTGGTCCCGTCGAGCCTTGCTCGCCGACCGCCAACCTCTTTTGGCCTTCGTTAACTGCCCGAGGTTTAGCTCATAGGTCAGTGAGTATGTCGGCACGAATTTCACCCCCGATAGTTGAAAAGCAGTTAATTGACCGTCGCTCTCTACAGTACGCTGGAGCGTGTCGCTGTAGGCTCCTTGGACATCGAGCTTCATATTATCGACGAACAGGCTATTTAGCGCCGCCCACCGCCCCGTACGCAGGCTGCTATTGTTACCCGCGCTTGATTCGATTTCTGCCGCGGACTGCATGCAGACGCTTTCCATAAGACTTGCCTCTAACACATTAAGCTTCGGAAAGTTTTTCGCAAACGCCATGCTATCTTTTGTCTGATCGGCCGTTGATTGCACGGACTGCGTGATCTCGCGTGCCTGGCTGCAGCTTGGAACGTCATCCTGGACCTGTGCCCGTCCGATCCTTCCTGAAGCAAGAAGCAAGATTATCACCGCCAATGTTGGAACTTTCATGTTGTCCTCCTCCGGTTTGTACGGTCCATTTTGAACCGTTCATTGAGTAACGCGGAAAACGCCGAGAAAAGGGGACAAGATGCGGCGGACTGCTTATTCGAGCCACACTCGGGCAACTGGGGATGTGCCTTTGGGAGGATCGCGTCTCAAAAATTCATAAGCAAACGAAAATTACTTGCGCTAGAATAACTCATCCGTACATTCCCAAAGGCTTAGAGATGGACAGCGCGCCGGGGGAAGTGACTAAGCTTCTCGCTGAGATGCGTAACGGCAATCGCGGAGCTGAAGCGCGGCTGATGCCGTTGGTGTATAACGAACTGCGTAAACTGGCCCGTCACTACATGCGCAGCGAGCGCCCGGACCACACTTTGCAGGCCACCGCTCTTGTTCACGAGGCTTATCTCCGGCTGGTAGGGCAGCGTGAGGTGGACTGGCATAATCGGTCACACTTTTTTGGGGTGGCAGCGCAACTGATGCGTCGCATATTGGTTGATCACGCACGCGCCCATTTTGCACAAAAGCGCGGAAAAGGAGACCAGCCCGTTTCTCTTGATAATGCTTGCATTGTCGTTGGCTCCAACGCGGGCGAACTGGTCGCTCTCGATGAGGCTCTAGTCATATGCCACATAAATAGGTAGACAATGAGGCCTTCTTTGTGTTAGCTTCGCTCATGTGGAAACCAGCGAAGCCGTTGAGAGTGACCGAAGAACAACGATCGATACTGAATCGGTGGATACGAGGACGAAGCACGGCACAGAAACTCGTGCTCCGGGCCCGGATCGTGTTGATGGCTGCCGAGGGCATGG
>JASHOS010000288.1 GCA_030040995.1 Terriglobia bacterium
GTCATCGTCCCCGCCGCGAGCAGAAGGAGCTGCCCAAAGTCACGCTCATTCAGGGGAAGCTCGGAAACCTGCTTGTTGGTGAGCTGTTTTCCCCCGTTTGAAGGCGTAGCATTCGCGGAGGAGTTGGCGGATAGGGCTGGCCCGGAGACTTGCTTGCCCACCGACGTTTCACCCGTTGATTTCCGCCGCAATTGAAGCTGGCCGGACCTCAAAGCAGTTGCCCAAACGCTCACCGCTTCTCCTGATCTCAGCCGGATCGTCTCGCGAGCCTTCCAGGCCCGCCCGCCCCGTACCGCAACGATATGGAACACGCCAGGCGGTACCCGTGGAAAGGAGAATGCCCCCGCCGCGTTGGTGGCGCCGACGAAGCGATGGCGGCCTTCGGACAGCGTCACCGTGGCGTTACGCACGGGCGAGCCGTCCGCTAATCGCAATGTGCCGTTCAGGGACGCCCAGCCACTCATTTGAGCGAGGCCCGGCCTGCCCACCATCATGCCAAAAACGAGAACAGCAAAAGCGCGCCGCAACATAGGTCAGATTATTCTACTGGAATCAGCAGGCCACCAGACAGAGGTAAAGAAACGCCACCGCATCATGCCTAAAGAAGCGTGACGCGACGCGAACTTATGTCGCTCAGTATATTTCGAGTAGCTTCAGTCGCCCGGACGGACCCCGAGCTCTTCCAGGGCACTTTCGTAATAGCTTCCGCCGGCTGCGCCGCTGTCCCTATGTTTAGCGATATATGCGAGCAATCTCTGGCATATCTCTGCAGCCTGAGGGAAGTCACGGTTCGTCCAAAAATGTCGTTCCTCATCGAAAAAGCCAATGCGCGCGAGGAAGGATACTCCAAAATAGTTCGCCTCCTCAACCGAATCATCACTGTATCCTCTGATCCCAAATGACCCGTCGGGTTGAAGGGAGTCGTTGAGGCACCAGTCAAGCATCCTGTTAATTTCCTCTGCCATGCTCTTCTGTTGCGCCGCAGTAGCGAAATTCCAGCCGAACCTAAAGAGAACGGCCGCATCCATGTTGTTGTGGTTCGTGTAATGCCCGTCCTCGAGCCACCCGACGGGATAATCCAAGTTTCTTACGGCCAGAGCAGTATCAACTACCTTCCGCATGTTGGGAACGTTCCCGTTCAGGTAACGGATCATATGAAAGGTCATGCTAAGGTCATCGACCCGCACGGTCTTCCCATGGAGCACGTAGCGTTCTCCCCACCAGCCGGTCTGCGGGCTTCGGAGGTAGTTGAGAACAAGGTCCATCATCGTTGCTTTGAGAGCGGGATTCCATGAATAGCCTCTCGGACGGTTTCTCACAATAAACCGCAGCAGGTCTGCCATCGACTCGTTAAGCTCTCGGCGACGGTCTACTCCTTGACGGGCGATGTCCGAAATTGAAACTGAAGTGAAATAATTCCTGAGCTTTTCGGGCGAGTTAACCCTATCGAGGAAGCGCGGCACAACTTTCAGCGGCTTGTTGCGAGTTGAGGCTTTGTCCAGGTAATCGAACGTTCCGTCGAGCTTAAAAAACCATTCCGTATAACAGCGTCCCCAGCTACCGTCGGCGGGATCCTGCTGCCGGCCTAGCGACTCCTTCTCGGGATGAGCGAGGGTATCCTTTAGGGCGTCGAGCCTTCGGTCAATACGCCCGAAATCGGCCGTGTTGCTGATGAGCCAAGCAACTTCCATGAGAATCTGATGTGCACAGGTTGTATTCCGCCCCTGCGCCTCTCGCTCAAAAACCTGCTGCCCCAAAGCGCGCGCCCGCTCGATCCGCTGCGCGCGCAGCTCCCGGTAGCGGGGGTTGAACGCGACGAACTGCTGCTCTCTGAATTTGTGGTAATTCGTGTCGCCGGCCGATCTCCGGTGGGCCTTACTCGGTGCGGCAGAGCAACAAATGGAAACGAAAAAGATGATGATGACTTTTCGGTGTGGTCCCGGCATCGCCACAAGAAGTATACCGACTGGGTTCCTATAATGCCACGAATCCAAGGTGAAGTCTGTGTCGCCGGCGCGATTCGTGCTATCCAAGCGGCGAGAACGCCGTCATATTGATAGGTCTTTGCTGGTAAACTGACGGACCGAGAACGGAAAGGCTTTGAGGTGAGCTATGGAAACGATTCTTCAGGACCTTCGTTACGGCGTGCGCCAGTTGCTGCGCAGCCCGGGATTTACGGCCGTTGCCATCATCACCCTCGCGCTCGGTATCGGCGCCAACACGGCCATCTTCAGTTTTGTGGATGCCGTGTTGCTTGAGCCTCTTCCTTATCCGCATCCCGAGCGGATCGTGAGCGTATGGGAAAAGCCGCCGGGAGGCCACCGGAACGTCATTTCCACCCTCAACTTCCTGGATTGGAAGCGCCAGAACCACTGTTTTCAGTTTATATCCGCCGTCGAATGGGACACAGTTACCTTAACCGGCTCAGGTGAACCCGAGCAGCTTAATGCTCAGAGAGTCTCAGCGCCGTATTTCAATGTGCTCGGTGTTGGCGCAGCGCTGGGACGTACGTTCGCTCCGGGAGAGGATCAGCTCGGCAAGGATCAGGAAGTGGTGCTCTCAAACCGTGTTTGGCAGAGCCGGTTTGGCGGCGACCCGAAGATCATCGGCCGGAAAATCACGCTGGATGCAAAAAGTTACACGATCATCGGCGTCCTTCCGGCGAACAGCGAATTTGACCGGTCGTGGGCCGTGATGTGGCTGCCGCTGGCTTTCAGACCCGTGGACATGACGCGCAATTATCACTGGTTCATTGCCATCGCCCGCCTTAAGCCCGAGATCACTCTGAAACAGGCTCGTGGCCAAATGGACGCTATTGGGGCGCGTATTGCTGCCGAATACCCGGATTCGAATAAGGGTTGGGGCGTAACGGTCGATCCCTATATCGATCAGGTGGTTAACCCGCAGCTTCGCCGCTCGCTTTGGGTGCTGCTCGCGGCGGTAGGCGCGGTGCTACTGATTGGGTGCGCCAACCTTGCTAACCTGACGCTGGCGCGGGGAACGGACCGCGAGCACGAGATCGCCATCCGTTCTGCCTTGGGCGCGAGACGCCTGCGGCTAATCCGCCAATTGCTTACGGAGAACGTTTTGCTCGGAACCGTGGGCGGTGTGGCGGGCCTTGCCTTGGGCGATGCTCTCATGCGCGGAACGAAGTTGTGGATGCCATCCGACATGCTGCCGCCGCAGGCAAACGTCCATATGGACTACAGCATCTTGCTTTTCACGCTCGTCATTGGAGTTCTTACGGGAGTCATTTTTGGTCTGG
>JASHOS010000289.1 GCA_030040995.1 Terriglobia bacterium
TTTACGCAAATGACATGCTCGTGATACGAGGCAGTTTTGCGAAGAGCCTTATCCCTTGGGGGCTATCAACCGGATTGGGCACCCTCAGCGGACTCATCATCTGGCAGGGATTGTAGAGAGCAAACCAGAAACCAGAAACCAGAAATCAGAAACTGCTCTTGCATTCTGAAACTGCTCCAAGCCAGATGACGGCATGAAGCCGCCTCTACATCAAACTAACCCGCTACGGCCCAGAGTTGAGAAGGAGAGTGATGGACGAACTCGAAAGACGCCACGACGAGGCGCTGCCGCCTGAGCCGCTTTACAGAAACGGAGCACAATCGCTCGAGTTACAGCAGGTGGTGGACATCCAAACCGAGGAAGTTCCGCACCTTCTCGACTATTGGGCGGTGATCAAAAAGCGGCGATGGGTGGTGATTTCTTGCCTCGTCGTCGTCTTTGCTACGGTTGCCATCGGGACTTTGAAAGAAAGGCCAATTTATCAGGGAAAGGTTCTTGTCGAAATCGACCCGGAAGCCCCGAACGTAGTGAACTTTAAAGAAGTTGTCAGCCCCACTCCGGTTGACATCGACGCCTACCTTGAAACCCAATACAAGATTTTGAAGAGCCGGTCTCTGGCGGACCGCGTGGTGAGCGATTTGCAATTGTACCGCGAGCCAGAATTCTACCGCTCTTATCAGCTCTTTGGGCTTATTCAGCACACTCCTGAGAAGCTTCCTTCTCCATCACTGCCCGACGCGGATACCAATGCCGACTATTACCTCAACAGCATCGCCCGCGTGCAAAACTCGGTTGGCGTCACCCCGGTGCGCCGGAGTAACCTGGTGGAGCTTACGTTCGATTCCTACAGTCCGGAAACGGCGGCTGCGGTCGCCAATAAAGTCGCGCAGGACTACATCAACCAGAATTTTGACGTGAAGTGGCAGGAGACGATGGACGCATCCAATTGGCTGAAGCAGAAGCTGACGAGCCTGCAACAGACTCTGGATGAATCCCAACGCGATCTCCAGGCTTACGCGCAGTCGCACGATATTCTTTACATCACTGACAAGCAGAACCTGGCGAGCGCCCAGATGGAACAACTGCTGAACGAGTATTCAGCGGCGCAGGGGGACTTGTACCAGAAGGAGGCACTGTATAGCTTGGTCAAAAAGGGCAAGGTGGAGGACCTGCCGGGCGTGCTCGATAACTTGCTCGTCCAAAGTCTCACAGAAAAGCTCGCTAACGACGAAAGCGAATATGCCCTGCAGTCTGCCCGCGTTAAAGCCGCCTATCCCGAAGCTCGCGCCGAGCGGAAGGAAATGGCCCGGCTGCAGCAAGATATCGATCAGTCGAAACTGCACATTATTCACAACATCGTCGATAACTACAACTCCGCTAAGCACCGCGTGAACTACCTCGCGAAGGCCATCGACGAGCAGAAAAAAGTGATGAACGACCAAAGTAAAAAGCTCGTCCAGTACAACATCCTGAAAGAGGCTGTGGACTCGAATAAGGAACTTTACGAAGGCATGCTCGAGCGGATGAAGGAAGCGCAGGTCTCAGCGGGACTGCGAGCCAGCAACATCCGAATTGTGGACGGGGCAATCGTCCCGAAAGGTCCTGTGAAGCCGCGCATTCCACTGAACCTGGCGATTGGATTCGTCCTCGGCGCGGCTCTCGGCATAGGCGTAGCATTCTTTCAAGAATATTTGGACAAGACGCTCAAAACCTCCGACGATGTCGAGCGTCTCGTTCGCCTGCCGTCGTTGGGCATTCTGCCCAAGTTTGCATTGAACGGTCATGCCGAGCATTCTGAGAATGGCGAAGCACTGGTTCCCGTGCATACCAACGGAAATGGACACCTGGCGCCGGGCGTCCAAACCGCTCCCGAGGTGGCCGAGGCATTTCGTTCCCTTCGCACGTCGATTCTGCTTTCCGCAAGCCCGGTGCCGAAACTCCTTTTGATCACCAGCGCCCTTCCGAGCGAAGGCAAAACGACCACCGCCGTGAACCTTGGAGCCACGCTAGCGAGCTTGAACGCCAACGTCGTTATCGTCGATTGCGACATGCGCAGGCCGGCCTGCCATCGTTCCACCGGCGTCGAAAATAAGCCTGGTTTCGTCCAGTGTCTCACAGGGCATTCACAACTGCAGGAGGCCATTCTCCAGGTGCCCGGAGTGCCGCACCTGAACGTGATTCCCTGCGGACCCATCCCGCCGAATCCTGCCGAGGTCCTTTCCTCAAGAATGACGGGGGAGTTGTTGAGGAAACTCCAACGCGATTTCGAGTTCGTGCTCGTTGATTCTCCCCCCATCCTGAGCGTTGCCGACAGCCGTATTCTCGCTACCCTGACCGACGCCGCGATTCTGGTGACCCGCGCTCATTCCACCCCGTACGACGTGGTGCGCCGGGCCAGGTCCTTGCTTTACGGGGCGAATGCCCGCATTCTGGGCATCGCGTTAAACGATGTTGACTTGAGCAAGGACGGTGAAGCCTACGTGGGCGGCAACTACGGTTATGGTTACGGCTACGGTTATGGCGCGAATGGTCAGGAATCCCAAGACAGCGTTTGAGCCCTTAGGGTCTGTCAGGAATTAACTGTTACGCCTCCGATTGGCCGCCGTTCGCAGACATGGCAGTAAGGGCTCCGTGTGTGCGCCACCCGACTAAATAATCTTTATGCGAGTTGTAGTGACAGGCGGAGCAGGGTTTGTGGGCAGCCACCTCTGCGAAAAGCTGCTGGCGCTGGGGAACTCCGTCGTGTGCGTGGATAATCTCTCAACCGGCCGAGTTGAGAACCTCCGATCAATCGAAAAAGACGCCGCCTTCGAGTTCCGGAAGCAAGACGTCAGCCAGCACATTGCCATTAACGGCCCGGTCGATGCGGTTGCTCATCTCGCCTCGCCGGCCAGTCCTCCCGACTATCTGCGTCTTCAGATTCAGACGCTCAAGGCGGGTGCCTTGGGAACACACAACGCCCTCGGTCTGGCGAAGGCGAAAGATGCGCGATTCCTGCTTGCCAGCACGTCGGAGGTTTACGGCGATCCACTGGTTAATCCGCAGCCAGAGAGCTATTGGGGAAATGTAAATCCTGTCGGTCCGCGAAGCGTTTACGACGAGGCCAAGCGCTTTGCAGAGGCGATGACTTTGGCCTACCATCACAGCCACAGGATCGACGTTCGCATTGCGCGAATTTTCAATACCTACGGACCCCGCATGCGCCCCGAGGATGGCCGAGTGGTTTCCAATTTCATCGTTCAGGCGTTGCGGGGCAACCCATTGACGGTCTACGGCGATGGCAGCCAGACGCGGAGCTTCTGCTACGTGAGTGATCTTGTGGAGGGGCTCGCACGGCTGCTGCTGACCAAGGCTTCGGGCGAAAACGGCGCAAAGGCAGTCAGCCCTGATGGCGTGCATGCTCCGGTGAACCTGGGCAACCCGGTTGAGACCCAGGTTTCCGCCATTGCCCGCACCATCATCCGCCTAACGGGAAGCTCCAGTAAAATCACGAGCCTGCCTCTCCCCATCGATGACCCTAAAGTTCGCTGCCCAGCAATTAGGCGAGCCCAGGAGTTGCTGGGGTGGAACCCGGCGGTAAACCTCGAAAAGGGCTTGAGCCTGACCATCGGCTATTTTTCGCAACAATCGTAATGCCTCAGTTCCGGGTGCAATTGTAGCGGGTTTATCCCGCCACGCAAAATGGCGGCATAAAGCCGCCTCTACACGCCCGAAACTGAGGCATCACCAATTATCGGCTTAATATCTCCCGCTCCATCCGTTGTCCCGCAGAATTGATTATAGCTGTCCGATTCCGGACAGATGAATCCCGTAACCGGACACCAAGCCCTGAGCTGAACTCACGGGAAATCTCACAACTGGCGCAGTATCATAGTGTTTTCCAGACTTTCTGGTTGGCAGAGCATTTGCTCTAAGCATCTCAAGGAGGCGAGAGGATTGTTATGGACATTCAACGCAAAGGCGTGGCGCGGAAACGCAAAATCCGCATGATTATTTACAGCGTCGTGGCGGTCGTCTGTGTGGTGGGAGTGACGATGGGGCTCTCCCGGCTGAAGCCGGCACCGCCGAGCGTGGATGGCTCGACCGTTTGGCACGGGACGGTGGTGCGGGGAGACATGGACGTCCAAGTACACGGGCTCGGCACACTTGTTCCGGAGCAAATCCAGTACATTTCCGCCGTCACCGAAGCGCGAGTGGTGCAGCGGTTCCATCTTCCTGGCATCAAGGTAACGCCGGACACTGTGTTGATGCAGCTTGCGAATCCTCAGCTTCAGCAGGAAACGCAGGACGCGCAGTGGGCGGTGAAGGCGGACCAAGCAGCTCTCGCAAGTGAGAAATCAACTCTGAACAACGACCTGCTCAATGAGAAGTCTACCTTGACCAATCTTGAAGCCGAATACCATCAGGCGGCCCTGCAAGCCGGCGTAGATGAAAAGCTGGCGGCGAAGGGAATCACTGCGCAGCTCACCGCGGATGTGGACCGGTCCAAGGCGGAAGGCTTGGCTTCCCAGGTGGCCATCGAAAAGAAGCGGGTAGATACGCTCAGCGCATCATTTGTAACGCAACTGGCGGCGCTGCAAGCCAAAGTGGAACAGGACCAGGCCTTGTACGCCCTCAAGCAGAGCCAACTGGACGATCTGACGGTTCGCGCGGGTTACAACGGCGTGCTGACGGATATTCCGGTTGAAGTTGGTCAGGAGGTGACGCCGGGAACGACGCTGGCCGAGGTTGTGGACCCCTCGAACCTTAAAGCGCAGCTTCAGATTGCGGAAACTCAGGCGAAGGACGTTCAGCTTCTCCAGGGTGCCTCGGTCGACACACATAATGGAATCATCCCCGGAACCGTCGAAAGAATCGATCCGGCGGTGGTGAATGGGACGGTCACCGTGGACGTGAAGCTGGAGGGAAAGTTGCCAGAGGGCGCGCGGCCTGATCTTAGCGTCGATGGCACGATTGAGATTTCCCATCTCACCAATGTGCTGCACGTTGGCCGTCCAGCTTTCGCCGAGGCGTACAGCACAGTAACCTTATTCAGATTTGTTGACGGCGGCAGAGAAGCCGTGGCCACGCATGTGCAAGTGGGAGAGGCGTCTGTCAACGAAGTTCAGATCCTCAGAGGCCTCCAGGTGGGCGACGAAGTGATTCTATCGGATATGTCGCGCTGGGAGGCATTTGACAGAATCAGGCTGGACTAAGAATTGCCGATTACCGATTGCCGATTGAGATCAGAAGGGGAGGGCTCACCGCGATGACGGAGGAACGAAGTTGATGAGCACATTCTTCCAAGACCTCCGCTACGGGATCCGAATGCTGGGTAAGTATCCCGGCTTCACGGCTGTCGCTATCATCACTCTCGCACTCGGCATCGGGTCCACTACTGCTATTTTCA
>JASHOS010000290.1 GCA_030040995.1 Terriglobia bacterium
AGTGGGTCAGTTTGGACTTGTAGCGGCGAGTTTACCTCGCCAGATGGCGGCATGAAGCCGCCTCTACATCAAACTGACCCACTACGCTGTTATAAAACGTAATCCCTGAGTTGCGGGCTCGCCCGCTTTGTAGCGCCGACTTTTAGGTTGGTATTTGGCCGGATGCCGGGCTGAAGCCCGGCGCTACGAGCCCGAAACTGAGGGATCACTGCAAAAAGGAAAGCAGCTTAATCACGTGTCATTGATCTGCTTGGGTGATGGTAAGATGAGACCCATGCGCACAATGCTGTGGTGTCTGATTTTGATAATGATTGTTCCTTTTCGTGGGATCGCGCAGAAGGCGGCTCCAAAACCGGGAGCACCCGCGTCGACCCAGAGTGAAAACGCGAAGCCGCAGGCTCGGGCCGTCTCAACCCACCACACGGTGGAGATTGCCGGGCAGCAGGCCGCTTACACGGCAACGGCTGGAACTATCATCCTCCACGATCCCAAGGATGAACCGACCGCCGAGATGTTTTACATCGCGTATTCCAAGGACAATGTAGCCAACCCCGCCTTGCGTCCGGTGACTTTCAGTTACAATGGCGGCCCGGGTGCAGCTTCGGCTCTAGTCGATTTCGGAGGCTTCGGTCCGCGCGAGATCGTCTGGCCCCAGCCGGGTTCAGGCGCCGCAGTTCGTCCGCCCTATGAAATGAAGCCCAATCCGGATACGCTGCTGGCCACGACGGACTTGGTATTCGTGGACGCCGTCGGCACGGGCTACAGCCGAGTGATCCCGCCAAAGGGAACCGCCAAGATGTTTTACGGTGTCAGGCAAGATTCAGACGCCTTCACACAGTTCATCGAACAATACATTTCAAAGTATCACCGGTGGGGATCGCCGAAATTCCTTCTTGGCGAAAGCTATGGTACCACCCGCTCGGCTGTACTGGCGCAGGAATTGATCCAGCACGGGATCTATTTGAATGGAGTCATCCTCTGCTCGACAGTACTGAATTTTCCAACCATCACGTTTGCGCCCGGCGACGATTTGCCCTTTATTCTTTATCTGCCCTCATACGCCGCGGCCGCCTGGTACCATCACCGGCTGACCGGGCAGCCTGTGCGGCTCCCTGACCTTGTCCGCAAGGCCGAAGCGTATGCCGCCGGGCCCTACGCCACAGCCCTGTTCCAGGGTTCGTCGCTCAGCGATGCCCAGCGTGAAGTGGTCGCCAGACAACTTGCCGGGCTTACGGGCCTGCCAGTTTCGCTTTGGATGAACGCGGATTTGCGCGTTTCTTTACCATTGTTCCAGCGGCGTTTGCTGGGCAGCGCGGACGAGTTAACCGGCCGCTATGATTCGCGATATACGTTGGATGAGCTTCAGCCACTGCTACCGATCAACGGTCCCACCAGCGCCGGCGCCACGAGCAGCGCCATGATGGGCGCGCTCACCGCAAGTTTCAACGATTACCTTGAGCGCCGGCTGAATTACCACGAAGACCGCCATTACACGCAGCTTAGCTTTGAAGTTAATGGAGCCTGGGATTGGAAATACAACCCTCCCGTCCAGGTTCTTCTCGGGGAAGGCGAGATGTTTCTGAACGTGGCGCCAGCACTGGCGCGCGCGATGGGGAATGATCCGGGGTTGGAACTAATGGTGAACAACGGCTACTTCGATATGGCCACGCCGTTTTTTGCCACCGAGTACAGCCTGCGGCACGCGCCCCTTCCCAAAGACGCCTGGAAACGCATTACCACTGATTACTACCTTTGCGGGCATATGCTCTACCTCAACCCGAAAGTCTCGCCCGTGCTCGATCAAAACATCAATAAATTCATCGCACAAGCTTCGGCCCCGAGCCAAGGCAGCTCGTAGGCTCAACAATACTCCAGCGCGGCCAGATTTGGAACCCCGAAGGGCCGCTCTACCATAGCCTTGGGCAACGCCCAGGGAATCGAATCTGCCCTCGGTTCGAACCCCCGCCTTCGGCTCAATGCGGGTAGAAGGCCAGGTCAGGCGGGAACGCTCCAGCCTTTCGCGCCTTTGTTATCCGGCGCGAGCAGCAGGGCTTCCGAAGAGACTCCATGCTGGCTTAGCGTCTGTCGGATCGACTCGCCGATAGCGCCGCCATTCTCTTTAGCCAGCGCTAGCACCGAAGGACCGGCGCCGCTCAAACAGACGCCGAGGAGCCCGGGCAACGTCAATTGCAGAACTTCGGTCAGCCCGGGAATCAGGGGCGCGCGATACGGCTGATGCCAGCGGTCGTCAAAAAGGAAACGCCGGAGATCCGCCTTCCTTGAGAAAACACTTGCCGCCACCACGGCGGCCCGCTGCAGGTTGTGGACGGCATCGGCTCGGGAATAGGAGCCGGGCAGGGCTTCGCGGGCCTTTTCGGTTGAAAGCGGATATTCCGGAACTACGAGCACGAGCTGCAGGGTATCAGGAACGGGACATGAATACGAAGCCACGCGGTTCTCGAGCTCGACTGAAAGTGTGAAACCGCCGAGCCAGGCCGCTGCAACGTTGTCCGGATGCCCCTCGAATCTGGCCGCTGTCGAAATTAACTCTTCGTCAAAGAACACTTTGCCCGCCAGCCAGTGGCAGGCTGCAAGGCCCCCTACGATCGCGGCAGCGCTTGACCCCAGGCCCACACCAACAGGAATTTGGTTATTAATCTCGAGGTCGAAGCCGCGATGCTTCCCGCAGCCGTGAAGCGTGTCGCGCATGGTGCGCACGATCAAGTTGCTCTCGTCCAGCGGGATGCGGTCTGGATTGACGCCCTGGTACGTTATGCCCACCGTTTGGTCGCTTCTTGGAGAGACGTGGAGATCGAGGTAGAGGCCCACCGCAAGCGCGGCACAGTCAAACAGGCAACCCACATTGGCAATCGTGGCAGGAACTCGAACGGAAATCTGTTTGAGCATACCAGGATTTTAGCAGGCCTCGGAAAGAACAAGGAGGATCGGTTACCGGCGCTTCATTACACCGCTGTCGTTTGGGCAGCCTCTTGTTCAATGTACTGTTCTTCGAAATTCTCGAGCTTAGGCCTAATCGCAGCAGGCTCATGGGCCGAATCGCTGACGGCTGAAAGGGTCTTGAGGCCGTTTCCCGTAATCACCAGGACGATGGACTCATCGGGACTGAGACGGTGGCTGCGCAAGAGTTTCCGGGCGACGGCAACTGTGACGCCCCCGGCAGTCTCCGTGAACACACCTTCCGTTTCCGCAAGCATGCGAATGCCCGCAACGATTTCTTCGTCGCTCACATCCTCGCCCGTTCCGCCCGTACCCAGCATGGCCTTGACGGCGTAAGGGCCATCGGCGGGATTTCCAATGGCCAGCGATTTGGCAATCGTGTGCGGTTTTTGCGGAACGATCTCGGAACTTCCCTGCTTGGCGGCGGTAGTAATGGGAGAGCAGCCGGTTGCCTGGGCTCCGTAGAAGCGAACCGGAGTGGGCTCGACCCAGCCCAGCTTTTTCAAGTCCTCAAATGCCTTGTGGACTTTGGTGATCAGCGCGCCGCCCGCCATCGGAATGATGATATTTTGCGGGAGTCGCCATCCCAGTTGTTCGGCCACCTCGTATCCCACAGTTTTCGAACCCTCCGCGTAATAGGGCCGCAGGTTCACATTCACGATGCCCCAAGGGTATTTCATAGCAATTTCCGAGCACAGGCGGTTTACTTGATCGTAGTTGCCGTCTACGCGAACCAGCTTCGCGCCAAAGACCTCCGTCGAGATGATCTTTTCCCGTTCCAGGTCGGCGGGAATAAAGATGAAGGCCGAAAGACCGGCAGCGGCGGCCTGCGCGGCCACCGCGTTGGCAAGGTTTCCCGTTGACGAACAGCCCACCGTGGTGAATCCGAACTCGCGAGCCTTATTGAGCGCCACCGCCACCACGCGATCCTTGAAAGAGAGTGTGGGGTGGTTCACCGAGTCATTCTTGATGTAGACCTCGCGAGCGCCAAGCTCGCGGGCGAGGCGAGTAGCGCGGAAGAAGGGCGTGAAGCCGGTGTCAAGCCCGCTCGCGGGCTCGCCGGCCAGCGGCAGCAACTCGCGATAGCGCCACATATTGGGAGCGCGCCGGGCAATCTCCTGAGGCTTTACGCTGGAACGCAGCCGGCCGTAGTCGTAAATTACCTCCAGGGGCGCCCAGCATTCCTCGCACGCTGCGAGCGGCTTCAGTTCGTATTCGAGACTACACTCCCGACAACACAAATGCGAAACGTATTTCACGATATCCTCCGTCAGATGTTCATCGTGAGTGGCCTGGAACGCGGCAGCCGGGAATGGGAAGGATAATCCGGAGGGCTATTAAAACTAAAAAAGCCTCCCAGCTTATCGGGGAGGCTCTGTGAAGACCTTACTGGCCCCTCTCATCTTCCCCAATACCGGGCAGGAGTTGGCACCTGGCCCCCGTTGCGAAACGGGGCGGTTGCCGTGGCGTCATCGGGCCCGTCCCTCGGCCACTCTAGATGAGATTCAGGGTTTCTGAATCAGCTATTCAGTTGTAAACGCCAATATTAGACCGCGGCGCATCCTGCTGTCAAGCAGAATTGTAACAGCATTGTAATCCCTCCGTTTCGACCGCGTAGAGGCAGCTTTACGCCGCCGTTCTGTGTGGCGGGGTAAACCCGCCGCTACAATCGCGGTCGAAACGGAGGGATTACAATGCATTTGAGAGAATTGGCGAACCACGGTATCATCCGAAACGGCGCCGACTCCGCAACTTTGCGGGCGGGGTGCGGTTGCTGTGCGCTCGATTTCGGGCCGCGACGCGAACCACGATGACTAGCGATGGCAGACTGAGGACCCATGAACCGGAATGAAGTGATCCAAAAGCATAAGGACTTCATATTCCCCTGCGTGACCACCTACTACACCGAGCCCCTCGTGGCCGACCGCGCCGCGGGCAATTACGTGTGGGATGTTGAAGGCCGGCAGTACCTCGATTTCTTTGGCGGCATTCTCACCATCAGCGCCGGTCACTGCAATCCCAAGGTGACCAGCAAAATTAAACGGCAAGTGGACCGGCTGCAGCACACCACGACAGTTTATCCCAACGAACAGATTGTGGCGCTCGCCGAAAAATTGGCGCAGATTACACCCGGCAGGATTCAGAAGAGTTTTTTCACCAACAGCGGCACGGAAGCCAATGAGGCCGCCGTAATGCTCGCGCGCATGGCGACGGGCAGCTTCGAAGTGGTCGCGCTGCGACATGGGTATAGCGGACATTCTCTGCTGACGAAGTCGCTCACCGCGCACGCGCCCTGGCGCCGGGCCGGCGTGATCAGCGTGGGCGTCACCCACGCGCTTAATCCCTACTGCTATCGTTGCCCCTTCGGTCTGGCATACCCCGATTGCGGCGTCGCATGTGCTAACGACGTGGAGAATGTGATTCAGACCACTACGTCTGGCCGGATCGCCGCCTTTTTGGCGGAGCCGATTCAGGGCGTGGGAGGGTTTATCACGCCGCCCAAAGAGTATTTCAAGATCGTCTTCAATATTGTCAAGCAATACGGCGGGCTCTTTATTGCCGACGAAGTACAGACCGGCTTCGGCCGGACAGGCAAGAAGTGGTTTGGTATCGAGCACTGGGAGGTCGAGCCGGACATTTTGACCGCGGCCAAAGGCATGGCGAATGGCGTGCCTGTGGGCGCCACCGTTGCCACTCCCGAAGTGGCCAATGCATTCCAGGGAATGACCATTTCGACTTTCGGGGGTAACCCGGTAAGCTCGGCGGCGGCGCGGGCGACGATTGAAGTGATTGAAGAGGACCAACTGCTCGATAACGCGCATGAAGTAGGCGGTTATTTTCGCCAAAAGCTCGAGCAATTGAAGGAGAAGCATCTGCTCGTCGGCGATGTGCGGGGCATGGGATTGATGCAAGGCGTGGAATTGGTGAAAGACCGCAAGACGAAAGAACCGGCGCCCCAGGAGACGAACGCCCTGATGGACCGGTGCAAAAATAACGGCCTCCTGATCGGTAAAGGAGGACTCTATTCTAATGTGCTGCGTATTTCTCCGCCCCTGAATATCGGCAAGGCGGACGTGGATGAAGCGGTCCGAATTCTCGATAAGTCCCTTGGCGAGACAGAGTCTTAGTTTCCCGGCAATGCAGGGCAACCCGTAAGGGCTAAGGACACATCACATGTAACAAGTGCGTTCAGGAAGCCATTCGGTCGGAACCAAGTGAGTTCGAAATTGAGACACTCTCGGACAAGACGGCTGCTTGTGATTGGTGCTGCCGCCATGTTTATGGTTGTGGGGCTCCTTGCCTTTGGCGAAATGGTTCGTCAGGGTCATTACCACCTGGACGGCGGCCGGGGCTGGGACCTGCCACAAACCTCCTCGCTGGACATGAGCCATGTCCGACTTCCATCGGCGCCAGTGGCCCAGGTAGCTTTGAGGGTTCCTCAGCACCTTTATTCTCCCGAGCAGTTCATTACGCTTTCGGATATCCCCGCGGTGAATCCGGATACGGCCCGGCCGTGGTTCGGACTTCGCGCCCCTCCCCAAGC
>JASHOS010000039.1 GCA_030040995.1 Terriglobia bacterium
CTCCTCCGTCACTGGTGATCGTCCCGCCGTCGAAATCCGCCCTCACTTCCCGCTGACCCAGGGGATGAAATTCCAAATGCTTTCCGCTACACTCTGTAGTCATAAGGCTGTCTCCTTTTTCTGGCGCAACTTTTTCTCATCAAAATGCTTATGCCAGAAGAGACAGCCTTTTTCAATTCTTTAATGAGAAATGCGGGCTAGCGGTGGAGGAGAGCACATGCCAGAAAAGCATGCTTGGTTTTGCATTCCATGCGCCAGCAGACAAACCGATGATAACAAGCAGGTTGTGCTTAGCCCAATACATCTAGGCTTCCGACAATAACAAAACTGTAACAAAATCTGCCGAAGCCAAACTACAAAGCCGACTCGTAACACGGAAGAGACCCGTTGTCTCCCCTAGCCAAGGGCTTCGCCCTTAATATCCCTTCGGATACGGAAGTCAGAAGTCGACGAAGTCAGAATCGCGGCAGCGAAGGCGCTGAGCAGACGGCTGACTTCTTCCAACTCGCTGTTGAGTTTGTCGGTATCTCCGTACCCGAGGTCTTGCACCAGGATCAAATAGTAGCGGCTGTCTTCCAGTGATCCTTCCGCGATATTCAGGCAACTCGCTTTTTCGCCTTGCCCCGGCGACGGAACCCTTCGGCAATATTGGCTCTTCACTGTTTTTTGTGCTGCGGCTGGATTGTGTCTTCGAATCGACGCGATTAGAACCGGAAGCCGCGGCGAAGGGATCTATGGCGCACCAACCGGGGACTGCTGAGAAGATCGCCGGATTGCCCCAGTCGCTCGCAGGTAGCTGCGGAATTATGAGAGAATCTGTGCGTATGGCACGGGGAGGTCCAAAAGAGCTGCCGACCCTCGCCACACTGGCTGACGGCGCCCCAAAGTGCCATCGACCATATCGTGCACCGTGAAGCAGGTTGGGTAACTAGTATATCGTTTCAATAAAGCATATCCACTTTATTCGGAGGTAAGCGCCTCGAAGTTCTTCCAGCGATGAACCACCGGAGCGGCATTGATGTCTTCAATGCCCTTCAGAATTCGATCACGCAGTTCCTCCCAGGACTGGACTCGGATATGCCAAAGAAAGGTGCGGGTCATTTTCCCAAACAAGGTCTCCACGATATTGAGCCAAGAACCATGCGTGGGGGTCAGCACGTACTTAAACCGATTGGGCCGCATCGCCAAGTAAGCTCGCGTCTCCTTCGAAATATGAGCCGAGTGGTTGTCCAGAATCAGGCGGATCGTACATTCGGCTGGGTAATAAGCATCCAGGTCCTTCAGCAAGGCAATGAATTCCCGGCTGCGATGGCGTCGTTCGACGCGGGCCATCAGGTGCCCATTGTGAAGGTCCAGCGCGGCCAGAATCGAGCATGTCCCCAGACGTTTGTACTCGTGATCTCGCCCGAGTGCAGCGTGCTGGCCGGGTACGGGTGGCAAGTCCGGAGCCGTAGGAGCCAGAGCCTGCACCCCGGGTTTCTCGTCCACCGAAATCGTCACCCATATGGGAATCAAACCTTCCGAGTTCTGGTTTTGCAGGGCCACTTTCCGATAGACCAGCAGAATCTCGCGCATCTTCGCCTCGAAATCGGGATCGCGCCGCTCCAGATAATACTTCACCCGCTCAGGGTGCAAGGGCTGCTCCGCCAAGATGCGCTGGATGGTAGCTTTTCCGGCCCTCGAAAGTGCCGGATATCCTGCTTCGACCGCGTGCTCGCGGACATGTTTCGCCAATGCACTTCGCGTCCATACCTCTGCCGCATATCCGAGTTCCTTCGGTTTCGAGCAGGCCACATGCACCACCCAAGCCTTCGCCTCGGGCGTAATGACCGGCGCGCGGGGGCGATGATAGGTATCCTTCAAGGCCGCTGCCGCGCCCATCTCCAAGGCTTTGGCGATCCATTTGGCAACGCTCTTGCGTGTCATCTTGACGGCTCGTGCAATCTCCGCCACGTTTTCGCCCGAGGAGTAACGCCACAGGACGCGGGCCCGCTGAACTTCTCGCCAAGGCGCGGTCTGAGACTCGCGCAACTGCTCAAGTTGATCTCGTTCCTCGGCGCTGAGAACCAAACGGGCTCGCCTGGACTTTCCAGCCACAGCCCGAGTGTATCACGAAGACGTAACAAGAGGATATGTTTTATTGAAACGACATACTAGTTATGCCGAGGGCTTTGAAAAGCTGCAGAGCGGAGCCCTGAGAGAGCGGATTGCGAAGCCAATGCCGCGTTCGGCGGTGATGCTGGCTCACTCCCAAGACCGGCCTGCCTTCACATTCTCTAGGCTTTTAGGTGGGTGCGGACAGGCTTCACATACGGCATTCATTCTGCCTCTTTTGGGCAGAAGATTAGCTTCGAACCGGCTGAGTCCATGCCGAACTTTGACGTCGTTGCCGATGAAAGGAACCTGTGCGGCGAAGGTCCCATTTGGGACACGGAAAGCGCATGCCTCTATTGGACCGATATTCTCGGGGGTAAATTCTATCGCTACGAATGGAAAACACAGCGGCACTCGCTTGTTCGGGATCGCTTTGAAATCAGTGGCTTCGCTCTAGACGAGTCTGGCGGATTTGTGTTGGTTAACAGCGTGGGAGTGTGGCGATGGGACGGAGCAAGATAACCCCAGCATATTGTGAACCGAATTGGCTATGAAGCGTGCCCGATGAACGATTGCGTTGCTGACCCGCAGGGAAGGCTGCTTGCTGGCACCTGCTCGTACAAGCCTGAAGAGCAGTATCAGCTTGGAAGGCTGATTTGCGTGGATCGGGATGGCAAGACGCGGATCCTTGATGAGGATTTTCACCTTGCGAACGGCCTTGGTTTCTCTCCGGATTGCCGGACACTTTATTTCACTGACTCAGTAGCCTGTACCATCTTTAGGTACGATTATGACGTTAGCGAAGGCGGCCCTCTCGAACCGGCGCGTCTTCGTGCGTGTGCCAGGCTCCAAAGGCTTGCCGGACGGCTTGACTGTCGACGCCGCTGGGTTTGTCTGGTCTGCACAGTGGTACGGGAAATGCATTGTTCGCTACGACCCCGACGGCAGGATCGAAAGAGAAATCGAAACGCCGGCTAAACAAACCTCCTCCGTCGCCTTTGGGGGCCCGGAACTAACGGATATCTTCATCACCACGGCAGCGAAGTCAGAGCCCTTGCCGGTGATGCCTCCGGGCTACGATCCCCTGAATGGATTTTTTGGTGGTCCGCTCTATCGCATCAGATTAGGCGTTCAGGGCAAGCCGGAGTTCAAAACTAAGATTCTTCGCCTTGGCGCACGTACTTGCTAATAGAGCGTGTCCGCATGATGCCTGAGGCGCTGGCGGGCGTGAAGCTGACTCTGTTCTTGCGATTGAAGTGTAAGTGGCATGCCTAAAATTAACTCTGTTCGATCTCACCTTCTCCGCCTCCTTTCGCTCATTCACTCGCATGAGCGGCTCTCTCGCACCCAGCTTGCAGACTACACCGGCTATAGCAATTTCCTGATTTCCAAGCTTACGGACCGGCTTTTAAAGGAGGGATTGGTCGCGGAGGTAGGCACCGCTACTTCTTCCGGAGGCCGGCCGCCAACTTTGCTAGCGATCAATCCGAAATTAGGGCATCTGCTTGGGTTCCATGTGGGTACGATCAACCTTCGGGCTGTGCTTACCAATTTGCGTGGCGAGGTTGTGGCGCATCACATCGACAGAAGCCACGTAGAGGACGGTCCGGAAAAGGCTCTCCAGCACGTTCTGAAGGTTGCGCGGCACCTTCTCCGCCAGGGGCATGTGAAACTCGAAAAGCTTTCCGGCGTCGGGATAGGAATCGGGGGCGTGTTGGACCGCGAAAAGGGAACTACCCTCTACTGGCCGAGAGTGCCGTCTTGGATCGATGTTCCTGTCAAAGCTATCCTGGAACAGAATCTAAACACGCACGTCGCGATCGACGACACTCCCAGGACGATGGCGCTAGCCGAAAAGCGATTTGGCAAAGCCCGGAAAGCCAGGCAGTTCGTTTATATTGCATTGGGAGCCGGAACGGGCGCCGCGCTGTTTCTAAATGGTGAGCTCTACACAGGCAAAGGGGGATTTGCCGGTGAATTTGGCCATACCACGATTGATGAGCGAGGCCCATTATGCTCATGTGGGAACCGCGGCTGCCTGGAAGTCATGGTCTCCGCCTCGACGATTATTCGCCGCGCAGAGGAGGCGTTGGCAGCCGGGCTGAGCGGTGAATTGTGCCGCATGGTCAGTGAAAATGGCGATCGCTTGAGTCTGAATTCGATCGCTGCGGCGGCGAAGGCGAAGGATCGCTTTTCCCTGGCGCTCCTCTCTGAAATCAGTTTGCACGTGGCTACTGGAGTGACGAGCCTCATTAACCTATTGAATCCCGAGTTGATCATATTGGGTGGCGGTTTAGTTCGAGAAATCGGTCAATGGCTCCTTTCCCCGATTCAACGGATCGTCGAGGAAAGGGCGATGCCCAATCCCGCAGAGCAGGTAGCGGTGGAGCTTTCAAACTTACCGGAGATCGACTGGGCGCGCGGCGCAGCCCTCCTTGTATCGGACGAGGTGATCCGAAACGCCTTGCATTCGGGCCGCAAAGCCTAATAGATTCGGCGTGCGCAGGCACGCGCCAACCGCACTTGCCGGCGCAGGCCGATCCTTCCTGTGTGAAACCGTAAAGGCGGCTCTGCTCTTTACCATCTCTCAGATGTTGCTCGATATACCTTTGTAATCTAGTTAACATGCCTCATAAATCGTTCTAAATACGCTAGCTTACTTTCAGGTCATAAAAAAGTGCTTGACAACCCGTTTCGCTTCGACTATAAGTGATGGCGCTGGTACGGCAATAGTGGAGGCGTGTCAGTTGAGTGCGGTTGCCCTGTTTCGGGTTTCGAACCGTAGACCATCTTTGTTATGAAACGACTCGTATGGCAGGGCCATGACAGGCTGGTGATGGAAGAAGTCCGAAGCCCTCAGGAAGAGCGGTCGCTCGGCGCGAGCGAAGTGCTGTTGCGGGTTATGGCCGTCGGAGTCTGCAGGACGGACATTCATATTATGGACGGGCGGTTCCCGCAGGTGAAGCCGCCGAGGGTCCTGGGACATGAGATTGCCGGCATTGTTAAGCGGGTGGGAAAGGAGGTGCGGCGCGCTGAGCCGGGCTGGCGCGTGACGTGTGACTCGGTCGTCGGCTGCGGCCGGTGTTATTTTTGCCGCGCCGGAAGCCGCCAATTCTGTACCACGGGATACGAAATGGGCTTCACCCATGACGGAGGCTGCCAGGAATGGTTGATTGTGCCGGAAGAGAACGTTTATCCGGTAGGCGATACGATCTCCATGGAGGAAGCTGCCATTCTGGACATGGAGGTGTATGCGGCCCTGAAAAAGTCTGAGATTCGGACGGGCGACGTTGTACTGATCGAGGGACCAGGTCCTGCCGGACTAGTAGCTAGTCAGATAGCGCGAATCTTGCGGGCGCGCCGCGTTCTGCTTTCAGGTGACTCGGAACGTCGCCTCGAAACAGGCAAATTACTCGGGGTAGACCGAGCAATCCACATCCGCAAGGAAGACCTCGGGAAAGCGGTTCGGGAGGAGACCGAAGGCCGGGGAGCTGATTTGGTGATGGACTGCGCAGGGACCGCTGAATCGTTCCGGCAGGCGCTCGAGACGGTGGCTCCGGGAGGCAAGGTCGTTTTGTACGGCATCTATCCCGATCCCCTGCCGCAAGCTTCAGTCTTGCCGGTGATCTTGAAAAACCTTGTGGTTTACGGCGCACTTTCTGACCGCAAGTATTGGGATGAGGTCATCGCACTGGTCGAGGCTGGCCGGTTGAATCTCAAACGGTTGATCACACACATCTTTCCCCTTGACGAAGCCGCCGAGGCCTATGCCTACACCCGTGACGGGAGAGACGGCGTCGTAAAAGTGGTTTTGCAACCGTGAGGTGACGAAGGAACCGTCGCCTTGGGATTTCGGAATTGCCCTTGGGCAGCACAGGGGGAGCGCTCCACTTCTCTGCGTGTCTGCTTGTAGCTACCCGAAAGTGCTATTTCATGGCTACGTGAATGGCTTCTCGCTACGTGAGCAGATGCCGCAAGGAGTCTTCATGGAAAAGAATGAGATAACGGTCAGCATTGATCGACAGCATGAAACCCTAGCAATCGATGGGGGCAGACCAGTTCGCACGGAGCCACTGCCGCTGGAATTTCCAGGAGTTCATCACATGGGCCAGCAGGAGACTGAGGCTGCACTGCGCGTGCTCAGGAGCCGGTCCCTTTTCCGCTTTTACGGCCTCGATTTGCAAGAAGAAGTTTCTTCCTTCGAGTCCGAATTCGCCCGATGGCTCGGGGTGTCCCATGCAGTTGCGGTGACCAGCGGCACCGGTGCTTTGAGCGTGGCCCTGTCTGCGATTGGCGTCGGCCCCGGACAGGAGGTGATTATCCCGGCATATATGTGGGTTTCCGTGGCGGCGGCGGTCGTCAACCGGGGGGCGATTCCCGTTCTCGTTGATATCAATGAGACGTTCTGCCTAGACCCAAACGCTGTTGAGAGGTGCATTACGCCGAGAACCGCGGGAATTATCCTCGTGCACATGAGCGGCGTGCCGGGTGATGTGAAAGCTGTCCAGCGAATCGCCAACCAACACAAGGTATTTCTCCTGGAGGATTGTGCGCAGTGCAATGGCGGCAGCGTAGATGGGCAGAAAGTGGGGACGTTTGGAGATATCGCCACCTTCAGCTTCCAAATGAACAAGAACATGACATCCGGCGAGGGAGGGTGCATCGTTACCAACAACTTGCGGCTCTACCGTCGGGCGATCGCGTGCCACGACCTCGGATATGTGCGAGACGAAGAAGGCCGGCTGGCCTTCAGTGACCCCGCTTACTGCCTCTGGGGCGAGGGCTACCGCCTGGACGAATTGCGTGCGGCGCTCTTACGCATGCAACTGAAGAAGCTGCCGGCAATTATCGAGGCAATGCGCCGTAGCAAGTATCGCATCCGAAGAGCCCTCGAAATGCTCCCCGGAGTGCGGTTGAGAAGGATTGTCGATCCGCAGGGCGACACGGGATGCTTTCTGATAACGATCTATCGTGACCGGCAAACGGCGGAACGGGTGAACCTGGCGCTGCGCGCGGAAGGCATTGTGACGTACCCTCAGGGCGTTTCGAACGTGCTAATGACCGAGTGGGGTCTTCATCTTTACTACAACATTCCCAGCCTGGTACAAAAGACGAGCCTAGATGGCCGCGGCTTCCCATGGAAGCTGGCCGAAAACGCCGGTCTCGAGAGGGAATATGCAAAAGGGATTTGCCCGGTAGCCGACAGCCTGTTTGAGCGAAGCATTATCCTCGCGATCCCGTCGTGTCTGACGGAGCACGACGAGAGCGACATCGTGCAGGCTTTTGAAAAGGTGCTCCGCGCGTATTCGCTCTAAGGGCGTTCAGAAAGGAGAACACGATGAGTACGAGAGGTGAGTTCTTCCTAAATAGGTTCTGGGGGACGCCCCAAGACAGACCTGCGCATCACCCCTGCCCGGAGGCGTCAGATCCAGATCAAGCTAATAGAGAGGCTAGAGAGCGAACCGCCACCTTCTCCTGTCTAAGCAGGGGATTGGTGAATACAAATACGCGCGGATCAACGAGCTTTGGCCGCTTGGCGGGGCTGACTTTATTATCGCTACTTGGCGCAGCGGTTGTCTGGGGTAGCGTTACCGCGAGCATCTCTGGGACTGTGAGGGACACGTCAGGAGCAGTCATTCCAGGGGCCTCAGTGGTTGTTGTTAATGCCGAAACCGGCGTGAAGAATTCGACCCAGACAGATGCGCGTGGCTTTTATTCATTCCCTGCCTTGCCGGTGGGCCAATACAGCGTCCACATAGAGGTAAAGGGATTCGAGGCTTACCGGCAGACGGGATTAACGCTGAATATCAACACCGCTTTGCGCGTCGATGTTGCGCTCGAGGTGGGCGCAGTTACCCAACAGGTTACCGTCTCTTCGACTGTGTTGCATGTGGACACCAGCAGCAATCAGATGGGCGACGTCATTGCCGCGGCCAAGATGACTGCGGTGCCCTTGAACGGCCGCTCGTTCACGGACCTGCTTGCTTTACAACCGGGCGTGGCTCCGGTATCAACGGGAGAGTCCGGCGCCATAAATGTTTCAGGAAATCTGGATCCGGGGAATTTATCCATCAGCGGGCAACGGGAAAATGCCAACGGCTTTATGGTAAATGGCGGGAGCGCCGAAGAAAGGGATTACAATGCGGCGGCCATTGTTCCCGACCTCGATTCGATCGCCGAATTTCGAATTCTGACCAACAATGCCGACGCGGAATACGGTGGTTACAGCGGAGGGCTTGTCAACGTCGTCACGAAATCCGGGACCAACCAATTTCACGGAGACGCGTTTGATTTCCTTCGCAATCCGGATTTTGACTCGCGAAATTTTTACTCTCCGGCACGCGCTGTGTACCACCAAAACCAGTTCGGAGGCACGGTGGGCGGGCCGATACGGCATGACAAAGTATTCTTCTTCGCCGATTACCAGGGTACGCGCATGGTGCAGGGCGTGGACACAGGGCTGATCGCAGTGCCTTCTGCCGCCGAGCGGCAAGGCAATATGATGGGGGTGGCCTCGCTGCTCACAGGGACGGTGAACGGCCAAGCCTGGGCCAACACTCTATCCCAGGAATTGGGCTACTCGGTCGCTTCTGGAGAGCCCTATTACACGGCCGGATGCGCCAGCAGCAGTCAGTGCGTGTTTCCCGGCGCGCAAATTCCTCAACGCGCATTCTCCGTGCCCGCGACAAAGCTCATGCAGTACATTCCACTTCCGAATTCGGGTTCGTATTTCACCACGTCGGCCTATGACGAAACTCTTGGAGACGACAAAGGGAGCATGCGGCTAGACGCCAACAGCCGCCTGGGAATGCTGACGGGCTATTATTTCATTGACAATTACAATTTGGTTAATCCATATGGCGGCGCGAGCGTTCCCGGGTTCAGCTCGAGCAATAACGGGCGGGCCCAGATGTTTAACCTGGGCGACACAAAATCGCTTAGCCCCGATTCGGTCAACGTCCTCCATCTTGTATACATGCGCGATGCTAACATTACCGGTGAGCCAATTGGCGGCCTGGGGGTTTCGCTTGCCTCCCAAGGTTTTACCGGCATCTATCCGATGCAAACGGAGTTCGAGGGAGTTGAATCGGTCGACTTCAACAATTTCAGCATCGGAGCCGCAGACGACTTGCTCGGAACCGTCGACAACACCTACGAGGTAAATGACAACTATTCGAAAGTGTTTGGCACGCACACGCTGGGATTCGGTGGGAGCTTCGGTTATTACCAAACCGAGTACAACTTCCACCTGAACCTTAACGGAGGATTCGGATTCAGCGGCACAGAAACGGGGCTTGATTTCGCTGATTTCCTGATTGGAGCTCCTTCAACCTATAGCCAGGGTTTGCAATTACCGATGTATGGGCGCAGTCGCGAATACGATTTGTATGGCCAGGATAGCTGGCGGGCCACGCCCCACTTGACATTGAATGGTGGGTTGCGGTGGGAAGTGAGCACACCGTGGTGGGAGGCTCACAACCAGATTGAGGCCCTGGTTCCTGGCTGTCAGTCCAAGGTGTTTCCGGGAGCGCCCACCGGTTGGTGCTTCCCCGGCGATCCTGGAATTCCCTCCACGATATCTCCGATCCGCTACAACGATTTTGCTCCTCGCTTAGGCCTCGTCTACTCTCCCGGCGACCATGGAGGATTGCTAGGCAAAACACTGGGGGGGGCACAGAGGACGAGCATTCGGACTGCATATGGTATCTATTATTCCTCCTTTGGACAGCGCATCGACAACCAGGAGTCAGGCGATGCCCCATTTGGATATTGGTGGGCCAGTCCCGCTCCCCCCTTGTTTGCCACTCCCTTCGTTGATCGATCTGATGGAATCAACAGGGGTCAGCGATTTCCGGTTCCAGTTCCTCCACTTAACGTAAGCGCCACCCACCCAGACAGTTCTATCAACTGGTCGCAATTCGAGCCGCTTTCTTCCTCGCCGGGTTGGGAGACATCGAACCGGCTTCCCTATTCCGAAGATTACAACTTCACGATTGAACGTCAATTCGGCTCGGCAACATTGCTCTCCCTGAGCTACGTCGGCGAGCAAGCCCACCGCCTCGTTGCAACGATGGAGGCCAATACCGGCAACCCAGCATTATGCCTCGGGTTGAGCCAGCCGAGCGACGTGTTGCCAGGAACCGCCACGTGCGGTCCTTATGGCGAAAACGGGACTTACTATCCCGTTACGGGGGGAATCATCACGACCACGCGCGCGCCTTTCAACGCTGACTTTGGCAGTGACGGCTATGATGCAACCATAGCCAATTCCAATTACAACGCCTTCGAAGCGACGTTGCGTCACACCGCCCATCGCATGGAAGTCCTGCTGAGCTACACCTTCAGCAAATCGCTGGATAACGCCTCTGGCGAGGGATTGGGGCAGGGCGACAACATCAATCCCATTAATCCCAAAATTACCAAGGCTTTGTCCGCCTTCGATGTCGCGAACAACTTTGTAACCAGTTACAGCTATCAGATACCGTTTGACAAGCTGTGGCGTAGCCGGTTGACCAGGGGCTGGCTCGTAGGCGGAGTGACCCGTTTCGCCACCGGCTTTCCTGTCTACGTCTGGGACAACAGCGACAACTCGCTTTTAGGAACTTTCAGCACAGGACAAGGTAATCCCGTGGACGAACCCAACTTCACGCCTGGAAAGATCCTCGACAACACTAACCCGCGCTCCGGCCTTGCTTATTTCAATACATCGCTCTTCAGCCAGGAGTTCATCGGGCGCCTCGGAAATAGCAACCGCCGTTTCTTTACCGGCCCAGGTATCAACGACTGGGACATTGCGCTCCGCCGGGATTTTCATATCACTGAGTCCAAAACACTTGAATTCCGTGGTGAGTTCTTCAATGCCTTCAACCACGCGCAGTTCAATGACCCGGATGGCGATTTCGTCGACTCTACTTTTGGTTTGGTCTTGAGCGCACAGCCAGCGCGCGTTGGACAACTGGCGATCAAATTCCTGTTCTAATCCTTGGGATTCATCCGGAGAGGGTCTGGACCATTTGGAGCAGGTGTACACATTGAACATTTTTAGCCTATCCGGTCGCGTCGTAATTGATTACGCACGCCACCAGCCCACGAGCTTTTGCGCGGTGGTAAACATCCTGCTCTCCTGGTCTCCCGCACAAATCGATTGTCAACCATCCCTCGTCCTGCAGCAGGACAGCGCCTGCTCCGAACGGAGGGGGGCAGCATCCTTAGTCTTTTCCACTTCCCCGTTGAAGAGGTGCGAGCATGCGGAACGTGCGCGATGGTCTTTTGCAGAGGATAGCCATCAGGGATTTCGGCTATCTCGGGAGGAGCAAATACGATCGGGTGAGTGATAAGCGTTACGCTGCCCAGGCGGGTGTTCTGATTTTTTTTCTGGGATTTGCGCTGCAGGTTGGGTCGCAGTTGTACGGACAGTCGAATGCGCGAGTGCCGCTCTACTTAGATCCGAAGCAGCCTGTCGAGGTCCGCGTAACTGATTTAATGAGCCGGATGACCCTCAAGGAGAAAGTTGGCCAGCTCAATCTGCCATGTGTTTACGTCAGCGAGCTTGGGAAAACCATTCCTGAAAAGATGAGCACCTGTAAAAAATTTGCGGCGGGAACCTACACCAGCCCAATAGGCCCTGGATGCGGCTTCTTCACACTCGCGAACACCATCCTGCATGAAGGGACTAAGCAACAGGTTGACTACTTCAATGAACTTCAAAGAATCGCCCTCATGCAGACTCGGCTAAAAATACCGCTGCTGGAAGACGAGGAAGGCACGCACGGCGCGATGTTTGCGGGAGCGACGGTTTTTCCCGAGGGGCTTGCAATAGGCAGCACGTTCGATATGCCGCTTGTTCAGTCGATCTATGCCGCCGCCGCACAAGAAGCGAGGGCGGTTGGGATCCATGTTCTATCCACTCTCGTGCTTGAGCTCGACCGCGACCCGCGAATGGGCCGGAATGATGAGGCTTACACCGAGGACCCTTACCTTTACTCTCGCATCGCCACGAGCATCGTGCGAGGAGCGCAGGGCGGCAACATTGATGCCCCGGACAAGGTGATCGCACTGATGACAGATTTTCCCACTCAGAGCGAACCTGTCAGCGGCCTCGAGCGCGGCGCCATCGAGCTTTCGGAACGTATGCTCCGGGAGGCTTTTCTGCCTCCATGGATTGCGGCCTTCAACGCTGGCGCCTTGGGCGTAATGGCGGGATACCCGGAGATCGACGACGTTCCAGAGCACTCCTCGGTAAAGTGGAATACCGATATTCTGCGGCACGAGCTGGGCTTTAAGGGGATTGAGATGAGCGAAGGTGGCGGATTCGGAACGCTGATCTATGAAGACATTGTTCCAACGCAGAAACTAGCGGGGGCGCTGGCCTTGCGAGCAGGTGTCGACTTGGATATTACCTATGAACCTGCCTATATGGGTCCTCTGATTGAAAACGTGGATGACGGTAAGGTCCCCGTGTCCCTGGTCGACCGTGCAGTACGCAGAGTCTTGGAGCAGAAGTTTCGCTTAGGGCTTTTCGAGCATCCATACGTCTCGCTTGCAGAAGCCGAACGGGTTGTTCATTCGAGCGGACACCAGAGGCTGACCTTGCAGGCTGCTCGCGAGGGCATTGTTCTCCTGAAGAATCAGAATGATCTTTTGCCGTTTAAGAAGAGTATTCGATCAATTGCAGTGATCGGTCCCGATGCGGATAGCAAATGGAATCAACTCGGAGATTACACGCCCGGAGTTGTGCCGCAACATGTCGTAACGGTTCTTGAGGGCATCAAGGCACACGTTTCTCCTGCAACACGCGTCAGCTATGTGGAGGGCTGTGGTGTGCTGGGGGACGATCAGAACGATATTCCGAGAGCGGTTCACGCGGCAAAGAATGCCAGCGTGGCAGTTGTCGTGGTGGGGGAACAGTTTAGCTGGGGCAGAAGACCGGCCTCGGCGCAAGGCCGATCGACGGACGGAGAAGGTTCGGACGTAGCCAGCCTGGACTTGACGGGCGAACAGGAGGCGCTCATCAGGGCCGTGGCAGGGACTGGCACACCAACCGTGCTGGTGCTCATCAACGGCAGACCTCTTTCAATTCGCTGGGAAGCTAATCACGTCCCCGCAATTGTAGAAGCTTGGGAGCCTGGTGAGCGGGGCGGAGAAGCGGTCGCTGACGTGCTCTTCGGTGATTACAACCCGAGCGGCCGTCTGGCTATCACCATTCCTCGCAGCGTGGGGCAACTCCCGGCTTATTACGACTACAAGCCCTCCAAAGCGTATTGGATCAATCGTGGATGGGCGCACAGTGGCGGCTACGTAAACATGCCCGGCACTGCACTCTATCCGTTTGGGTATGGACTCAGTTACACGAGATTCCAATTCAGTAGCCTGCACATTGACCCGGCGCAAATTTCTACGGGCGGAAATGCCAGAGTTACCGTGGACGTACAAAATGTGGGAAACCGGGTCGGTGTAGAAACGGTTCAGCTTTACGTTCACGAGCGCTACGCCCCAGTCTCAACTCCGGTGAAACAGCTTCGGGGTTTTCAGGGGGTCACACTCGATCCAGGCCAGAAGAAAACCGTCACCTTCGTGCTCGGGCCCACCGATCTTCAGTTGCTGGACCGCAGCATGCATTGGGTCGTTGTCCCAGGAACTTTCGACGTCATGGTCGGTAAGTCGTCGACGGACATCCCGCTCCAAGGAATCCTCAATGTGGAAGCCTCCGGTCTCCTGTCTGGCTATGAATGAGAGACGTCCGCCTGAAGAAATATCCAAACCCAAAGCTGACTGAGGAAATGAGACCATGATCATAAGCGACGAGCTGCCGTGGCCGCTAGGCCGTAAGGTGTTGAGATCTTCTGCGCTCTTCACATGCGCGCTTATATCAGTTATGGCGAGTGTCCCTCAGCGAGATCTTGCTCAAATGAGAAGCCCCGCGCTGCCAGTGCGCATTCCGCCCAGGAGATCTTTCCAAATCCACTACGGCCCTGGTGGAGTGAACACTTCTCTGCCCCGTCCGCCCTATCTGCCGTGGAACCGATGGTGGTGGACGCGTATGTTTGACGCGGGCTTCAAATGGGTGCGCATTGGCCAATACGAGGATAGCTCAGACCAGATTTCGTGGGATTGGGTGGAGCGGAAGCGAGGGCATTATGCAGTATCCCCCAAAGTTGACGAATACGTAGATTCGCTGGTGAATAACGGGACCAACATTGAGCTCCAGCTTCTTTATGGAAACCCGATGTACACGGCTCCTGCCGGGACTCTGCCGAGCTCGATCATTCCGTCTCCTGCGACGGTTCACAATCCTGATATGAGTCTGTACTCCATTTTCTGGCCACCCGTTACGCCAGCACAAATTAACGCGTTCATCAGTTACACAAAGTGGATGGTGAACCATTTTCGAGGGCGAATACACTACTATTCCTTGTGGAACGAGGAGGATGGGAGCTACTGGAATCCCAAGGCAAATCCTGAAGAGTACGGGAGACTTCTTAAGGCGTTCGTGCCGGCCGTTCACCAGACCGATCCGGCCGCTCAGGTGCTATTTGGCGGCGTCGCCAGCGTCGAAACTGTTTTCGTGCGAAGGGCACTCGATGCTTGCCAGTGCGCTTCAGAAATCGACGTCTTCGCATACCACACTTACCCCGGAGGGTATGCGAGGAATATTCCCCCGGAATCCGTGGATTATGGAGCATTTGGGAGCAATTCGCCGCTGAAATTACGAGAGATGATTCGGAGCTATCCGGGCGTTCGGCGAAACGTTCAATTCTGGGATGATGAGTATAACTCTCTTCCCACCCTGCCCGCAGGCAGCGATGAATCTGTTCAGGCAAAGTATGTTCCACGCATGATGGTCTACAACTGGGCTTCCGGCATACCAACGTTCATCTGGGAGCTTATCAATGACACGAGCACCGACGAGGGGGATGGATTCGGGATAATCCATGGCATGCTGTTCAAGTCGAGCGATTTTGAGCCTCGTCCGGTCTTGGAATCAGTGCAGAATACGAACGCCATTTTCTCGGACACGAGATTTGACCCGTCCATAAGAATTTCGATATCCGGTAGGGCAAATATCCAGCGTGAAGCGAACGCTCCCTTTTTTGCTTACGGCTTTCGCTCGCGAAACGGCAAGGCGATAGTATCCTACTGGATGGGATCACATAGCTGGCCGCATGGCGCTTTTGTTTCTTATTACACCACTCTGAAAATTGAGAATACGGGTATCGAACGTCCCGCGCTCATTAATGTACTATCAGGAACCGTATCACCGCTCAACTGGAAGAATGGAACTAACGATACTCTCGACAAACTTCCTGTGCTGGATAGCGTTCTCGTGATTGCAGACCAGAGCTACTTCGATTGGGCCGTCCTGCCGGAAGCGCCAAGCTCACTTCGTGCACATCTTTCCGGCAGTTCGGTGGCATTAACCTGGGAAGTTCACGGAACAGGCCGAACCGGCATCCTTGTGGAGCTCCGCCACGGGTATTCGGGAACGTGGCGCAGAATTGCCACCTTACCTGCTGGTGCGACCGAATTCACAGACTCGAAACCATCCGGGCTTAACTTCTACCGCATTCGGGCGCTGAATGAAAAAGGTGAATCCGCCTGCTCGAACATTGTCGACATCAAGTCACGCTAACTGATCATGGCGCAATTGCTGGCGGACCACACTTTGCCTGAGGATGAACCGCACTTGAAGCGGGTCCTGAAACTTCGGGACCTCATTTTCTACGGTATCGTCCTCATCATGCCGATCGCACCGATACCGATATTCGGCCTGATGTGCGAGTTCTCGGGTGGGCAAGCTGTAACGGCCGTGCTCATCGCCATGGTCGCCATGATGCTCACAGCCGTAAGCTACGGCCGGATGGCTGCTATCTACCCCTCAGCCGGGTCCGCCTACACCTATGTGGGACGTGGCATAAATCCCCACCTGGGCTTCTTCGCCGGCTGGGCAATGTTCCTCGACTACCTTATTCAGCCGCTCATGAATGGGATTTATGGTGCTGTGACACTCCAGCGGCTCATTCCTTACGTTCCTTACGCCGTACTGACTGCCTTTTTTATTGGCTTAATGACCTATCTGAACCTGCGTGGCATTCAGGCGACCGCGCGCGCTAACCTCATCCTTCTATCAATCATGTGCGCGGTAATGGGCGTATTTGTTTTCGAGGCTGTTCGTTACCTTTTTCACGCGCACGGATGGAGCGGCATACTCTCCGGCCATCCCTTCTATCAACCCGAGTCCTTTCGGCTGCATTACCTCATGACCGGCACGTCTCTGGCGGCGCTGACCTACATTGGCTTCGACGGTATCACAACATTGGCCGAGGAAGCAGAGAACCCGAAACGCAATATCCTGCAGGCGACTGTCTTGGTTTGCTTGTTTACCGGGATCTTCGGCGGATTACAAGTGTACTTGGGACAGCGTGTCTGGCCTAACTATCGGACCTTTCCCGAAATCGATACCGCCTACATGGATGTCGCTCGAATCGTTGGCGGGAAAACGCTTTTCGAGGCGTTAGGTGTTGTTTTGCTGCTGGCTGCCCTCGGCGCTGGGCTTGCCGGCCAGGCTGGAGCTGCACGGCTGCTCTACGGGATGGGTCGCGACAGGGTTATACCGAAGACCATATTCGGGCATCTCGATCCGCATCGGAGCATGCCCTCATTCAATATTTGGATCATTGCAGCGATTGCCTTCATCGGATCGCTAAAACTCACTTACGCAGATGCCGCCGAACTTCTTAATTTCGGGGCGTTTTTGGCGTTCATGGGCGTAAATCTCGCAGTAATTTTCGAATTCTACCTTGCCAGAAGCCAGAATCAAGACAGAAATTTGCTGAGGGATGCAGCCCTGCCGGGGGCCGGCTTCGTGTTCTGCCTTGTCATCTGGTGGGGCCTGGCGGGACCCGCCAAAATTGTCGGCGGATTATGGCTCGCGCTGGGTATCATCTACGATGCAGTTAAAACCCGTGGGTTCCGAGTGGTGCCGGCGGTGATTCACTTTCCAGAATCGTGAGCCCTCGAGCAGCCAAACTCTTTTCTATCTCGTTTTTTTTGATGCGGTGAACATACCAGAGTCATGGATCGATTATGAAGATTACAGATGTGGAAGCAATTTATGTGCGATTGCCGGAAGTGAAGGAGCAGTGCGACAGCGGGCAGGATGCCCTGATCGTGAAGGTTCACACCGACGAAGGTATCACAGGGATTGGGGAGGTGGATTCCGCGCCCATGGCGGTGCGGGGAGTGATGCTGGGACCTTATTCCCACACGACTTCCTCAGGATTCAAGCACCTTCTCATTAGTGAAGATCCCTTCAATACCGAATATCTTTGGCACAAGATGTACCGCGCCAATATCTATGCGGGGCGGTTTGGAATTGGTCTTCATGCGATGAGTGGCATTGATATGGCTTTATGGGACATCAAGGGAAAGAAACTCGGGATGCCGGTTTGGAAGCTGCTGGGCGGCGGATTCAGGAAAAAGATCCGCTGTTATGCCAGCGTTCTGTTCGGGAATACACCAGCGGAAACCTCTGAGATTGCCGGCCGCATCGCTGGTCAGGGCTTCACGGCGGCTAAGTTTGGCTGGGGGCCGATGGGACAGGATGCGAAAACGGATATTGCCCTGGTTGCGCACGCCAGGAAGGGCCTGGGAACCGGAATCGATCTGATGGTGGATGCCGGATTGCCTTGGGATGCCAAGACGGCGATTCAGCGGGCTCACGCTTTTTCAGAATACGACATTTTCTGGCTTGAGGAGCCTCTCTCGCCGGACGACTACGAGGGTTATCGGAAGCTCAGCCAGTTCACTCCGGTCCGTATTGCTGCGGGAGAGGAGGAAAGCGGACGGAACACTTTCCGGCGATTGATTGAAGAAAGCGGCATCGACGTAGTCCAGGTAGACCTGACGCGATGTGGTGGGTTTACGGAAGCCATGAAAATCGCGGCGTTGGCTGCTGATCACGGCCTGTCTATCGCCAATCATGGGTTCACGACGTACATCAACGTATCCGCGGCGTTGCACTGGCTCAATTCAATTCCCAACGCCTTGATCGCGGAATTTGTCATGCAAGAGAATACAAACCTTCGCGAAAGTCTGACACGGCAGAGGGTTCGTGCGAAGGACGGCTACCTTGAAATACCGAACGAGCCCGGCCTGGGAATCGATCTGAATGAAGATGCGCTCGCGCGCTTCCGTGTCGATTGAGCGAAGTCGCCGGTTAGGTTCGATTTCTCGGCTTTTTGAGCCCGGTTATCGTCATGTTCCGGAGGCGAGGAACACCGCGTTGGCCGTTATGCCCAGGCCAACGGGAATTCTGTTCCCGTTTGTGGCGTGTGGCTTTCAGCCCGGTACGTGTCGATCCCGCAGGATGCCCCTCGCCCTCCAGCACGTGACAGCTCACTCTTCAGAGAAGACTGCAAGAAGTATCTTCACATGCATACGTGTCGCCCTCCCCGGAACTGCCTTGGTGGCAGGTTGCCAGAGGAGCAGTTCACTTTGACGGTTTGTCGGCTACCCTGAGATGTCTGAACACAGTCCCGAAACGGCCTTCTGCCACAGATCGTGCCTTGTCCGCTTTGTTTACCCGGAAATTGCGGCTGCGTCCTTGCCCGTGGACCGTACGAGAATTCAAGTTGCCATATAACATAACGGGCTACCCGTACAACCTCGATCCGTTCGGGCAGGATCGCACCAACGGCATTTCCCAGCGGCGGCGAACTCGCGATTAACCGCCGAGGGCAGACTAAAGTGCCTCAAGCCGGCGTATCGCTGGCAGCGGGAAGTCCGTCATCTGCAGTGCCATCGCGGTGGCGTGGTCGGGTGGGTAGTCCACGTGGTTCGGGCCGACAGGGAGGATCGGCCCAAACGAGGAAAATCCTCGAATCTTATCGGCGGACGAGGGAGAGATTAATTAGGCAAGTACAGGAGTCTTACCGATGACCAGCGAAGCGGCGTTACAACCTGCGACTCCCTTGAAGTTGAAGCGTATAATTGACGTGATGCCACCGCTCGAAACAGCGCAGACAGCACCATTGATGCTTTGGGAAGATGGCTCGATCTGTATCGGAAGCTCGCGCGTGACGCTGGATTCGGTCGTGCACGAATTCATGCAGGGCTCAACCACCGAGCAGATTCTGCACGATTTTCCGAGCCTCAGCCTTCGTGAGATATATGGGGCGATCTCGTACTTTCTTGAGCACGAGGATCCCGTCAGCCAGTACTTGCGGTGGCGCGAAGAAGAAGCGCAAAAGGTCTGGGCTGAGATCGAGGATCGGCCACGGGTCGAGAGGTTGCGCCAGTGCGTGCGGGAGCGGTACGCGCAATTGAAGGTGAAATCCTAAGCTACAAACCCACCCATGTTGGCTGTTCTCGCCGACGAAAGTTTTGGCCATCGAATGCTACGAGGAATCAAGCTTCGGGCCAGAAACGTTGATGTCCTGATAGCCCAGGATGTCGGACTTGATGGCAAAAGGCGCGGCCTTGCTTGCATGGGCCACCGAGCGACGGCGGCTCGTGCTGACTCATGACCGGCAAACAATCCCGAAATACGCCGACGAACGAATTCGGTCACAGCGGCCTATGCCTGGAGTAATTGTCGTTTCGGACACGATGTCAATTAGCGAAGAGGTGGAGGCTCTGACGATACACCTGGAATGCGGAGCGGGTGAAGACTTCGAGAATGTGGTGACATTCCTCCCGTAACGATCCAATCACAATCGTCCTATAGTGTGGACAGGTTGGAAGACGTTCAGGAATTGAGCGGTATCAGCACTGGGTTAAGGGCGGGTGAAGACCGGGAAGAGCCAATAATCAGACGTTAGCCATCGACAGACATCTTGGTTGGACACTGCGGTCAATGGGCGCGGATCACTCGAAGCCAGTGGTTGACCTTCCTGCGGAGGAATCGGTCTTCTGGATGAATCCGGCATCCGAGTTGGTCTCTGAGACCGCCAGGAGAAAAGAGGGAAACACGAACCTCGCCCGCCTTGAGTACCCAACTTTTCCAAGCAATCCACACATAGAAGTCGAGGACTCCGGGCGAGTTGGCCAGGGCGATCACCACCTCGCGCTCCATCGGAACGCGGTGCCGGTCGATTTCTCCATAGAACGCCTCGCTTAGGGTAATCATGTTCGAGTGGTCACCGTCGTCATCAGCGAACCAAACGTGAAGCTGATCAAAGAAGTGAAAACGAGCCCAATCGATCAGACGATTGCCACCGGGTTGCTCCTCACTGCCGAAGAAAATGGTCGAAGCAAAAATGCGCTGAAAACCTTGCGCAATGCGACGGTAATATCGACCGTCTTTGGGTAAGCGGAAGAAGTCGAGTATCTGAGCAGCGGAATCGAAATGAACTTCGCGAGACTTTTGTCGAAGAGCGAGCGTGGCGACCCAAATTGGGATGAGCCTGTCCTGGCCGTAAGGCAGGCCGTACTGCGGATGCCCTATAACCTGCAGAAAAAATTTCCCGTTGCGCCGCGTATGGGTCAACTGGT
>JASHOS010000291.1 GCA_030040995.1 Terriglobia bacterium
TCCGGCTGCTCGCCTTCCTGGATGTACCAATAGCGGCTGGGCCTTTCGAAGGGCGAGTTGAGAATTGGTTCCGAGACTTCGTAGCTCATCGTTTTTCGTTTAGGGCGGCGGCTAATGCCCTGTGGCCCTGAAGGCAGCGGCTGAACCGGACTGATCTTTCTGCTCGCTCAGCGTCTCTCTTCTGCTGAGCAGTGCTGGTCTCACCCCGAGAGATCGTCTTCAACAGCCTTGAAAAGAATTCGCGTATGTGCCGCCCCTCGCGAATGCCTTTCATCGCTGCCGCGAACTGAGTCAGCGTCACCTCTGGCGCGGGATTGATGGTCGCAGGAGCACGCACGGCGGTGCGAGGTTGAGGGCTAGCGACAGACCTGTGGGGGGTGCGATTCCGACCGCGCTTTGACAACGGGCAGTCCTTCTTATGTGTTCCGGTAAATCCAATCGGCTTTCTGCAGGTACATTTTGGCATCACCAATAGGGATTTTGGGACTGGTAAGTCATCTATGCGCTGCGAGCCCCGCGTGCGCGCTAGATTCTCTTTGTTCACTCTGTCCCAGTTCAACTTACCGCTCATGATCCCCTCGGCATCAACTCCGCGCAGCTTAGACCTGACGTGGCGCCTGGACCCGAGCTAATGTTTTCTCAAAGTTTCTCTACAACCATCAACTCGTTGCCCCGGTCGTCGATCACCTTAACCGCGATTTGCGGGTGCTCGCCGGCATCGAAGGGCGCACTCTTGGTTCCGGCGAGATGGTCCCAAACACCTTCTTCGTATTCGCTCTTCAGGGCCTTCTTCAGGCTTTCCCACGCACCGGTGCGCGGAAAGAAAGCTTGTGAGACGTGGAAACAGAGGCCATTGTAATCGGTATCTAGAAACCAGGCCGGAACGTCCTCGCCCTTGGCGTGGTGAGTGTCCATCGTGATGGGATCGAACACATCGAGGCCTAGCAATTCAACCTGGTAATTCCTCCCGTCCTTGGCTTCTTTGCGGTGAAGTTTGATTTCCGGCAAGCCGCAGACGCTGAAAATCTGACTACTTCGCATGTTCTTGAGCAGATCGCCCATCATCAAATCTGGCGTGGCTTGAATGTAAGTTGCGGGAATGCCGACCACGGCGTCACAGTTCTCGATCAATTCGCGAGCATTCGGCTGAATAGCAAAGCCGATCACGTATAGATGGGTGTAATTCTTAAGCGAAGCTTCTTTGGCCGCCTCTTGCACCAGCCGTTCGCTAATCGCGCCGTTCTCCGGGCCGAGGACGAGCGCGACCGGCTTGCCCGAAAAGGGCAGCGTTTTTCCGTTCTTCTCCAGCGCCTCCTGCATCGCGTCTGCCAGGCTGGCTTTCTGTCCCGGCGCCGTCGCATCCACCAGCGCCTCGGCGGAGAGTGAAAGCGTCTTCGCCGGCGGCCGGATATTCTTCAGCGTTACGGTGCGGTTACCTGCGAGCCGCAGGATGGGCGATTTCCTCAGCACTTCCAGCATACGGTCGACGAAGCTGGTCTGGGCTTCTCCGAGATCATGAATCTGTGATTTGCCATCCGTTCCCTCGGCCGCGAGGTCCGTCGGGGTTGGGATCGTCCCCTCCACGCAGAATGGCCCCGTCACCCGCGTGATCTTGTTATTCGTTTCCGGCCGGTCTACGAGCACTTCTTCTTTCGGCGGCTCGTTCTTGGCAATGGATTCGAGCGTGACGTGGGGCACAATCCCGCCTATTTCCTCGCCCTTTTTGTTCTGCTTCCGCTCGTAAACAAAGCCGTCGGCGGGACCGCGCGCTTCGTCTTTCAACTCGTACCAGGGAAAGGTTGCGGTCAGTAGCCGCTGGCGAGCGAGCGCAAGCGGCACGCGGCTGGTATCAATTGTGATCCAGCGCCGTCCCCATTGCTCGGCGACGTAAGCCGTGGTCCCGCTGCCGCAAGTCGGATCGAGAACAAGGTCGCCAGGGTCGGTAGCCATCAGCATGCACCGCTCTATTGCCAGTGGCGCCGTTTGTACGACGTAGATTTTCCCTTCCGTTCGGCTCTGGATGCCTCCAATGTCTTGCCAGATGTTCGCAACGGGAAACACGGGGAAGTCATCCAGAAATCGCACGTAACGTAAAGAATTGCCCTCCACAACGATCCTTCCAGCTTCGGCCAATCGCTTGCGCCCCTCTACAGTGGTCTTGTAGTGCATCCCGGCTGGAGGTCGCCATGATCTCCCTTCGAACTCGAATGCTTGGTCCGAATCTAACGCACCCTGGGAAGTCAGTTGATCCACTGTAGCAAGGCGATCTGGATTGAAACGGCCGGAGGGTATCGAACCCAGATCTCTGACCGGTTTGTACTTCGTTGCACCCTCTTCACCCGGCTCCTTCTGGCCGTATAATTGACGGTATTTCACCTGCTCGCGATCTTTCGTGTACCAAAGAATATAGTCAGCAATTGATGAGAGTGTTCTCCCGGAAAAGCCGGTCGTCTTCGCAAATGAAATAAGGCACAGGAAATTGTCGGCGCCAAAAACCTCGTCCATGGTCTCGCGTACGTGATGTAAGTTCTCATCGCTGATCTGCACAAAGATGCTGCCGCTGGCCGCGAGCAGATCCCTGGAGAGCAAGAGCCGGTCACGGAGGTAGGTTAAATACGAATGCAGACCCAACTCCCATGTGTCCCGGTACGCCTGCACCATTTCCGGCTCGCGGGTCATGTCCTCATCGTCGTTGTGGTTCACATCGCGCTTGCGAACGAACGGCTGGAAATTGGAGCCGAATTTCACCCCGTAGGGCGGGTCCATGTAAATCATCTGGATCTGCCCGCCCAGGCCCTCGTATTGCAATAGAGAATTCATCACCACCAGCGAATCGCCCAGAATCATCCTGTTCACCCACTTGTCCCGATGCTCGTACGCCCTCAGCACCTGATCTGTGACCGAATGCTGCGGATCGCCAAAGAGGCTGAACATATCGATCTGTTTGTCTCGCTTGTGGCTGCTGAGCGTCTCGATGATGGCTTTGGTAGAAAGCCGTTCGTGAACGAAAAGCGGCAGCGTGGGCACGTCGAATGACAGCCGCTCAGCTTTCCCCGCCCAATTCAGAAACGACTTGCCGAGCGCCTTGAGCCGCTCGACTGCATCCTGAAGCCCGGTAACGGAGCAAATCTCTTTCGGCTTTCCCTCGCCATCTTTACCGCTGTAAAAACGCTGCGGCTCTTTGAAACGGTGCGGTGGCGGGAGACCCGCAGCCTCTTCGATTCTGGCGAGCAGCCATTCGGCAAGTTCGCGTGCGCCGTTCTGCCCGTCCCAATCGAGCGCCGGCGAGAGCGAGGAATCATAGCGGTACGTAACTGGGGGCTTTTTCTTCTTGAACTGCGCCTGGGTCCCCACATCCGGCCGCATCGGGCTTTCCGATTCGGGATGCTTATAGCTTTCCGCCTGCTGGGGCTTGGCGGGCTTTTTCGCGGGCTTCACCTTAACCTTCGGCATGGAGTTCCTCTTCAGTAAACAGTCGAACGCGTTATTAAACCAAAAACCTGCCCAAAGTTCCAGATGAGAAATGAAACAGCGCGCCGTGCAGGGGCGGCGCTGATTCCCAGGTGGGCGAAGTCAGATCCTGTAAAAAGTTTCTGATTCGATCATCACGCCGTTAACTGCGGCAGCCTCGAATGCGACGCGGAAGTCTTTGCCCTCCACTGGTAGCCAGTCGTAGCCCTTGAGCTTTTCTATGAGGCTTCGGAGGCTGAGAGCTTTAGCCAAGGTTTCCTTAAAGACCTCGTAGTCCGCCACAATGACGTCGTCTCTGTCCGGCCACAGGAAATAGTCGCGAGCAATGAAAAGGAAAGCGACATGCCGGTATTCAATGAGCGGTCTCTTTAGCTTGCCTCTAGCGGACAAAAATTCTGGATGCTGGCTCAAGAAGGTCCGAATGTCGGTGAGCTGTCGCAAACCTTTTTCGAAATCTTCTTTCCGGTGAATTCGCTCCTTCCATTCAGAAGACGCCTTCCGGAGCCACTTCAATTCGGCCACAATTACGGATTGGGAGTCCTCATCCGCGAGAAGTAGGTCAATGTCGGGAAGATTCTTCGGAAGCCGCACTCGAACGGCGCGAGAGAGAGTTTCGGGACAGACGAGCAGCAGATCATCCAGCATCTCCTGCTCTTTCATGGTTGAGGCTTCGTCGAAACAGGCTCGGCGGCGGTGGCCACAGACGCGGAGCATATTTTCATCAGCTCTGGCACTCAGAGGGAATTGCGGTGCGACAGCCACCGCGGCACGGTCAATAGGAACAAAGGGGTGAACGTGGAGGTCCCACAGCCTATCGCTGAAGGTCAGATCATCAATGATCGTAGAACATTTTGCCTGGTCGACGCCGGCGATCCGTGAGATTAGCGCCGCCCATTCCTTCCGCGTTCGCACCATCACGCACGAGTTCACGGGATATTCGTATTTCAGCCCTAGCCGGTAGCAGAAATCCTCATGGGCGGCAAACACTGTGTTCAGCGCAGCGTACGCTAGCTTGAGTTGCCCCAGAGTGTACGGACCAAGATTGATCGAGTCGCCGCGGCGAAACAGTGTATTGAGGCGATCGAGATGTGTGGGAAATAACGCCTGATAGAACTCCAGCGGTTCGGAATACCCGATTGCTGATGCGCCAGACCAAAAACATTGCGAAAGTGCTTTATCTCTGGCGCGCTCCTGAACTGCAGTGAGCACCAGGCCCGTATCGAGGGTACGATCCGAAGGCTGCGTAAAGCCCTTTTGAAATGCCGACACCCGTCTCGCTGCCGCCCCGCTGGGGACCGTGAATCGGACCGAACTATCCGAGAGGAGTTCCGCGAACTCTGTGTTTTGGTGCCACATGGGAAAGCAGTCAAGGAATACTTGATAGCTGGCGGCAATTGCTAACGCTTGATTGACCGCCCTGGCCAGCGGCGAGGTCCATTCGTATTCGCGCGGATCTGATGGCGAGTTCTCTCCGTGCTCTTGAACCCACCGTAGGGTAAGAGCGCCGCGCCTGCTGAGGTTGATCAAATTCACGTCATAGTTCTTGTAGCCGTACTGGTGACGCAACTGCTCGGTTGTCGCGACGAGCGAAACCAGAACACCCCATGACGCTAGTCCTTTCGGGAATGAGTACAGCTCTAAGTTCTGGCAGCACAAATCTGCACGGTCTTCGATAGCTTTAATTGCCGTCACGACGTCGCTGGGAGAATCGCGTTTCAACTGTATCCTGGCCCTCAGGAGACGGCCTGCTTCCGACCGGCCGGAACGAAGCGAATCTCGACTTGTTTGTTCATTGCTGTGGCGATTCCTCTGAGCATTGCGAGAGAGTGCCCGGTGTAATCGGTGTCTTCAAGCCGGCATATTACCGACGCGGTGGTACCGATCTTAGCCGCGAGCTGGCGCTGGCTTAGCCGGGCCCTGGTGCGGAGCTTGTAAATCTGGCCGGCAATCTCAGCGTTAGCGAGCTGCCCCTCAAAAGACGCCGCTTTTGCCTCATCCCTGCCAATATATCGGTCGTAGGCGTAATTTAGGGCGGGTGACTTGAATCGCTTTCTGGTTGCCATGTTGTCTTCCTGGGACGCGGGTCGAGTTTGATGGAGCATTAGCTCCTCCGGTCATGGGCTTTAGAGAACGAAGTACGCGGCGGTCGGGCTTGTAAATACTGGGTTTCAAAACGCGATATCACTGATCGCGGGCGCCCGAGATCGATTGCACGATAATCCTGAATCTCTCCTGGATTGAGACAGGATCGGTAAGGGGATAGCCCAAATCCATGGCCATCGCTTGTAGTTCCGCGTGCCAGCCTGGTTGGATCGCGGCCTCTGGCGGAAACGAATGCGTCGCCCGCTCCGAGAAAACCTTGATGGCCGCCTCCCGCACTTTGGCGTAATCCAACTTGCCAAGCAAATCGATAAGCAAAATGTCGAGGACGTCCCTGGCTCGTCCCTCGGAGTAGGGCCCGGTGCAGGCGTGCAACTTCTGTGCGAGTTGGTCCGCCAAGCTGAGACACCGAATCGGCAATATCATCGGCAGGCCCATTTCGCTAAGGCCGCGGATCGCGGGCTTTACGAGCTCAACGGAGCCCGTTCCAGTGGGGCCAAGATCGACATCAACAGTCTGCCAAGCGCGACTCCGGTATTGCACTGCAACGGGAACGCGCACAGTATCTGCCAAGTCCATGTTGCGGGTTTGGGCCTTCAGGCGAAAAGTAAAGCTATCGAATCCCAGAGCCAAGGCGCTCTCAAGCTGCTTCATTCTTTCCGGCCGCTGACCGTCGAGCCCGACGTCCATATCCTTGGTTGCTCGCGCTCCCGTTGCAAAGCGGAGTTCCATCGCCACGCCGCCCTTCAAGTAGTAGCCGCCGAGAATACCATCCCTCACGGCGCGCTCCAGGACGCCGGCGAGTGCGAGGAACGAAATCCAGCGGCGCAGCCGCTCCTGGTCGAGACCTTGCTCACGGGCGACCCGCGCTAACGTTTTCTCCAGCCGCTCAACTCGCTTTGGACTCACGATGGATGGTTTGTTCCTTGGCAGACCCGGCTGCAAGCTGGTGGGTGTAGCGGTTGATTTGCTGCCTCAATCGAGCCGCTTGTTCTGAGCTCAGCAACCCTTCCCTCCGGGCATCGGTTATGGCCTGTCGCGCGAAGTCTACGCGATGCGAAGCTCTGAGTATGTCGATAATAGCCCTCTTTGGCGAAGTAACCGGCATACCCTCATGCTCCGAGACGTCGCTGGGAGCCATGTCAGCGCGATGGATTGCAATCCATCCGGGCTTCTGACGACGGAGGCGGGCACGTTTGGGAACGGTCAGGTGCACCTTTGCGGGATTAGCATCGGAGATTCCGTAAATCAGCAGTGCCGTCTCATGCGATAGCGCAATCTGTTCTGGCCCCTGGCTAGCTTGCGCCCAAAGGACGGCCTCGCGATATTGCGCAAACTTGTCCGGCGGGTAATGCGTAATGCGGTAAACTCCCCTGGCAACGCGGACCAAACGCCCGCGCTGGGCCAATCGGACCAGGACCGAATCCTTGATGCCCCTCTCCCTCGCCTGTTTCGAGGTAAACAGCCCGTCGTTCGCCTCAGCCAGGTCGAATAGCTCGTTCATACGAGATTGGGGCATGGATGAAGTATAGGTTGCCAGAAACAAGCGTGTCAATATAGTTCCATAATGGAAAGGTTGTGACCTAGCTCTCAATGCATGTTATCCTGCATTTCCCTTATCTCAGACCGCGCAGCGGCGCGCCATTGTGCGCGGCATCGCTGTCTTTTCCACAAATTCACAGCGACGACTACAGGTATCTTTCTACCGGTATAAGTACAGGAACTACAGGCGCCATCCCCAACCGATTCATATGGCAGGAGTTAGGGCTGGTTGGCGTACACAAAACAACGTGAAAGCGTACATAAAACAACGTGCCAGCGTTCACAAAACAACTATGCCTATTCCGCAAGCATTTGAAAACTTTGGAGCCGGGCCGTACACAAAACGCCGAACCGCGGACACCGGAATCCGGAAGTTTTCCACTCATTTTACGAGCTGACGGGAGGATCAACGACGCGGATTGCGGGTAATTTTCGTGAAGAATGGACGATGAGGAAGCGGCGGTCGCTGGTCACGACAGCAGGACACTCGGGCCAATACGTTTTTACCCTTCCAAGCCACTCGACGATCAGGTGCCGAAAGCGGCGAGGCGACGAGTATTGTGCTGCTCCGAGCTGGTCACAGAGACCTGCGGGGCCTACGATCGGGATGCGACTCGGAACACCGTTCACTGTCCAGGTTTTCCAGACAAGCCAGAGGTAGAAATCGAGAATGCCTGGCGCGTGAGCGAGTGACGAAACGACTTCGCGTTCGACCGGAATCCGGTGGCGGTCAATCTCGCTGTAGAAAGCCTCACTGAGTGTAATTACGTTTTCGTGTGATTCGGAGTCGCCGGTGGGACATCCATTGTTCGCGCTGTACCAGAGCTGCATGCGGTCGAGAAAGTGAAATCGGGTCCAGTCGATCAGCGTCTTGGCCGCTGACTGCTCTTCGGTTCCGAAGAAGATCGTGGCGCCGAAGATTCGCTTGAAAGCTTCAACCAGGCGTCTATAATGGAAACCGTCTTTGGGTAAGCGGAAGAAGTCGAGCATCTGAGCAGCGGAATCGAAATGAACTTCGCGAGACTTTTGTCGAAGAGCGAGCGTGGCGACCCAAATTGGGATGAGCCTGTCCTGGCCGTAAGGCAGGCCGTACTGCGGATGCCCTATAACCTGCAGAAAAAATTTCCCGTTGCGCCGCGTATGAGTCAACTGATCCGACGGAGGGCGCCGGAGCGGAAGGCCACAGAGAACGAATGGTCGCGCTTGAAATGCCAACTCCTGAGCTCCCTTCTCCCGCTGCTGGCGGATGAGCAGGATGGATTCGACCTGCTTCATCCGTCGCTTCGTTATCCCAATAGACGGGAGAAAGGACTTGGCAACCGAGCCGACGGGAACCGGTCCGGCTGCGGCTGGCGCATCCGACGCGAGACCCCATTTATTTCTGCTGTGCGAAAAATGTGCCAAAAATGTATCAGACTGGTGGGAAAGGGGCTATCCTTTGAGCGAAAGCAGACCGCCCCGAGTGGGAGTAAGTCTATGGGAGACAAAGAAATGAATAGAAGGCGTGGAAGTTGGTCATTCTGCTGTCACGCATGAGGTCGCGGGTTCGAGCCCCGTCGTCCCCGCCAGCGCTCTCAAGTTACTGTAATAAAACAACTTAATTGGATCCGCCTATACCCGCTCGACACGAACTCAATTCTAGCTCCAGAGCCGCTGACATTGCAAACAAAAGACTTATTTGCGATTCAGAGCACATGCCAGAAAAGCATGAGACCTGATTTCGAATCCGCGGCGTAGTCGCGGCAAGTGTTTGGTGGTAAGGAGGTTATTCTTAGCGGATTTCGCTTCGGTCTTCTACTGTGCCGAAACTGTGCTAAAAATCCCGTCAGCGAAACTAGCAAGGTCGACTGGCAACATCAAAGAGCCATACTGACTCGCGGCAATTCAGAGGTCCCGTCGGGGCGGCCATATCGATCGCAGAAGGAGTTCGCCGGGCAGGAACCAGCGGTTTCGGAGCGACCTAAAGTGGTGGATTGTTTTCCAAGTGCCGGTTACTGGCTGGGGCACGACAGCCCAGCCCAGATCGGTGGGCTGCGACTTACCCTCGAATCGCTCGGTGACAAGTAAACCCTGCGGCGCTACTCGCGGGTAACCTCACAAGTTTCGCCACTGGGACCGTGCACGCCATGAGGCACTTCCGCGCATACGTTTCTCGTCAACTTGGCTATCCCTGTCCGACTTCCGGATGGCTCGGCATACGATAAGAAACTAGCGCTCCCGACTGCTGCGTTCTTTGGCCGACTTTTCGACGAGACAGGTGTTGTAATCCTCCGATGTGCAAGTACAACCAAGTTCCTGCAAGTGCCTCAGCGCAGCATTGCTGGAAAAGCTGCGGGCGTGTGACCGGCCGCAAGAACGAGGGTTTATTGGCCGACAGATGGCGGCATCGGGTTTCGATCCTGAGACTGACGTTGGTGCCAATAAGGATAAGGGACAACCGATTTGCTGGCCCCATCCAGTTTCGCTACTTGCTCCGGCGTTAACCGCCATCCCTCCGCTCCGATGAGTTGTTCTTCATTGCGCGCCCCAATGACTAGGGTTGAAACCGTAGGCTTGCGCAGCAGCCAGTTGAGCGCAATTTGCGCCACGGTCTCGCCCGTTTCCTGTGCGACGGCATCGATGGCGTCGACAACTCGGTGGAGATAATCGTCGGGAACCAGAGGCCCGCCATCCGCGGTTTTAGGCAGACGGCTCACCTGCGGCAACGGCTGCCCACGCCGGATTTTGCCGGTCAATCGTGCCCATCCCAACGGACTCCAGACCAGTGCTCCCACGTTCTGGTCGAGCGCGAGCGGCATGAGCTCATACTCGTAGTCACGGCCCACCAGAGAGTAATAAACCTGATGCCCGACATATTTCGCCCAGCCATACTTCTCCGATATGGAAAGCGACTTCATTAAATGCCAGCCAGAGAAGTTCGAGCAGGCGATGTAGCGGACCTTGCCGCGGTGCACCAAATCATTGAGGGTGTACAGCACTTCCTCGACAGGCGTCAGCGCATCGAAGGTGTGCATATGGTAACTGTCGATGTAATCGGTTCCCAGCCGCTTCAAGCTGCCCTCGCATGCCTGTATCAGGTGATAGCGGGACGACCCGGCGTTATTCGGACCTCTGTCGAAGGGGAAGGCGGCCTTGGTCGAGATCAATAGTTCGTGGCGTCTTCCCTGAATGGCTTGTCCGAAGATCTCCTCCGACAAGCCGTTGGAGTAGACATCCGCGGTGTCGAAGACATTGATGCCGGCGTCAAGACAAAGGCCAAGAAGTCTTTTCCCCTCTTCGACGCCGGTCGAGCCCCACGCCCTAAAAAACTCAGTTCCTCCGCCGAATGTGCCAAGGCCAAGACATAGAGACGATACCTTCAGACGCATCTTCCTTTTTGATTTGATCGGGATTCTCTGTCGAAGTGCCTGAGTGCAAGGCGCTTAGCCCGTTTCGTGATGGGCCA
>JASHOS010000292.1 GCA_030040995.1 Terriglobia bacterium
GCCTGGGCGCCCGCCTGGCGCATGTAGCCCCAGGCTGTACCCACGCCGCCGCTACCCCCCGTCGCTAAGTGCTGATAAACGGCGGGTATGACCGGCGCCTGCTCCACCCGGATCATGGACCAGTCTGCTTCGAGTTCTTCAGCCAGCATCATGGTGTCCGCTGTTCTCGGTCCCTGACCCATCTCCGGTACTTCAACCAGCACGGTGATTTGGTTGTCAGTTGTAATGCGAATCCACGCGTTGGGCTTGAAGACTTCGCCTCCAACGGGAGGCGCCACGCGGGCCTGCGCTTGTACCGGCAGATAAAATCCAACGACCAGGGCTGCGCCGCCTGTCACGCCCGCCTTTAGAAAATCACGCCGTTTGATCGCTGTTTGTGTTCCCTTCATGGTGTCTCCTGTGCTGCCCTCTGGATCGCGCGCCGAATCCGCTGATAGGTAGCGCAACGGCAGATGTCGCCCATCATTGCCAGGTTGATTTCTCCCCGCGTAGGATGTGGATTCTTGGCCAGCAGGGACGCCGCTTGCATGATCTGCCCCGACTGGCAGTACCCGCACTGAGGAACTTGTTCTGCAATCCAGGCGCGCTGCACTGGATGGCTGTGGTCAGGCGATAAACCTTCAATTGTGGTTACTGTTTTCGCGCCTACGGTCTGAACAGGCGTTTGGCACGACCGGACGGCCTCGCCATTCAGGTGTACCGTGCAGGCGCCGCACAGCCCCATGCCGCAGCCGAACTTCGTACCTGTAAGGCCCAACGCGTCCCGCAGGACCCACAGCAGCGGAGTGCCAGGCTCGACATCGACGGCCCGCCGCTTGCCATTTACAATCAAGGTAAAAAGAGCCACTGCAAGTCTCCTCCAGAGAATTCCAGCCAGCATGGTCATATTTGCTATGGCGGACGTACCGGGTCAATGGATAGCTGCTTAACGCCGCATGAAACCCTTATGACCAGCTAAGCCAAGTATTCACAGATTGTTACGGGAGCGTCTGACACAACACATTCGTTCGCTCGGAATACCTGCCGTGCTATACTCCGCAACAGCAAATGGAAAACGGAAATAACTCAAGCCGGGCAGTCTGTTTCGGCGTGTTCGAAGCTGACCTGCACACAGGAGAACTGCGCGAACGAGGCCGAAAAGTAAGGTTGCAAGAGAAGCCTTTTCAGACTTTGGCGCTTCTGATTCAGAGAGCCGGGGATGTAGTGAGCCGTGAAGAGTTGCGCGAGCACCTCTGGCCGGCTGATACCTTCGTTGAATTCGATGCAAACCTCAATACGGCCATCAAGCGGCTGAGAGAGGCGCTGGGTGATTCCGCCGAGCGGCCGCGCTATATTGAAACCCTTCCGAAACGTGGCTACCGCTTCATTGTTCCGGTGACAAAGCCGAATGGCGTTGAAGTGGCGGCTCCGGAATCGCAGGATATCCAGCCTGCGCTTTCTCAGGAAAGATTGCCGTTCTATCGCAGAATTCAGGTGCTTGTTATTGCCTGGATCCTTGTTGCCGCGCTCGGTATTGGAGTCTGGGCACTCGTGAAGCACCTCCGACCTGCACCCACGATGACTGTTGCCCGTCCGATGTTGGCAGTCCTTCCTTTCCGGAACCTCAGCGGGAACTCTGCTGAAGATTATGTGAGCGACGGAATGACCGAGGAGATGATCACCCAGCTTGGACGCATGGATCCCCAAGGACTTGGCGTGATTGCCCGGACTTCTGTGATGAAATACAAAAATACGGACGAGGATACCCGGGAGATCGGCGGGGAATTGAACGTGGACTTCGTTCTTGAAGGAAGCGTGCGAGAAGACCCAAAAGAGGTCTTCATAACCGCGCAACTCATCCAGGTGCGAAACCGGATGGATTTGTGGTCTGAAACATACGAAAGGCCCTTTAGGGATATCTTCGCGATCCAGCGTGATGTGGCGCGCCGGGTCGCGGAGTCAATGGCGCTGAAGCTTCTGCCTGAAACAGAAAGCGCGCTGGCGCGAGCCGAGACGGTGAATACGGAAGCTTACGAGGCGTACCTCAAGGGGCGTTTTGCCTGGGACCAAGGCACGCTTGATGGATTCCGTCGCGCCCTGGGCGCCTTTGAGCAAGCTATTCAGCTTGATCCGAATTACGCGCTGGCCTATGACGGCGTCGCCCGCACAGATCTCTCACTGGTGGACTACCATTTCATTGCCCCCGGCGACGGTGACCAACGGGCCGGGCAAGCGGCGGAGAAGGCCATTGCACTCGATCCTTCGATTCCGGAGTCCTACGTGCTACGGGCGGCTGTTTTATCTCGAAGCGACCCCAAGCAGCCTGGAATCGAGGATGCGTACCGGCGCGCCCTCGCCTTAAATCCAAGCGATGCCGAAGCTCACGAGCAGTATGGGCTGTTTCTCCGTGACGGCGGGCGCTTCAACGACGCCTTGCGCCAGATGCACGAGGCGCTGAGACTGAATCCTTTATCTCCGAGAGAGCACATGCTGGCTGGTTGGGTAATGCTTGACGCAGGTCGTGACACGGAAGCCTCCAGCGAGTTTCAGAAGGCGCTCGACATTGTGCCGGATTACCCACCGGGTCTCTACTTCATGGCTCTCGTCAAAGAACGTCACAATCAATGGCCGGAGGCTGTAACGCTGCTTGAAAAATCTGTGGAGAGTTCCGGCCGGACGCCGAAGTATTTGCACGCTTTGGGTATCGCTTACGCCAAGACTGGAAGGCGGGATGAAGCCCTAAAAATTCTAGAGGAATTGCAGGCCCAGGCAAAGCGCGGCTATGTGGAACCCGACTTCATCACGTCCCTGGAAGCACAACTCGGAACCCCAAAGCCTTCGCTGCGGACGGCCGCCGCACCGCTTTCGCAGCAGACCCAGGGGCTTCGCCCTTGATAGCCCGTAGCGCCGACCTCGCCAAGCGGGGTCGGCACCTGCCGCGCTAAAGCCCGGCGCTACAAAACGCGAACAAAATGCTCGTTTTGGGGCCGATAACGGACTGATTCTACTTCGCACTTAAGTTCAACCGAATTATCTACTCGTACCGTAGTGCCACCATCGGGTCCACCTTGGTCGCTCGGCGTGCCGGAATATAACTCGCCAGCAGCGCCACGCCGGACAATATCAGCGACACCAGCGCAAACGTCGTCGGGTCCGTGGGCCGGATGCCATAAAGCATCCCGCTCAGAAATCGCGTCAAGCCCAGCGCGCCGGCAATGCCGATGCCTATACCAACAAGTGTCAACACCATTCCCTGCCTTACGACCAGCGTCAGCACATCCCTCTTCTGTGCGCCGAGCGCCATGCGAATGCCGATCTCGTGGGAACGCTGGCTGACGGAATAGGACATGATGCCGTAAACTCCGGTGATTGCCAGCACCAAGGCGAGACCTGCAAAGACGCCGAGCAAAACAGTTCGAAACCGCGGCGAAGCAACGGACTGGGACATAACCTGGCCCATCGTGCGGAAAGCAGCAACTGGCTCGTCCTGATCTACAGAATGAATAATCTTGCGCAGAGCGCCGCTTAGTGTTGACGGATCTCCGGTAGTTCGGACCACAAGAAAAGCGGCATCCTGAGACTGCTGTGCCATCGGGAAATACATTTGGGGGCGTGGGGCCACATCCAACCTTAACCTTATATCAGCCACCACACCCACAACCTGAATCCACCCATTTTCGGCGCCCACGAATCTAAACCGCTTGCCAATCGGATCCTCAGAGGGCCAAAGCCGGCGTGCCATCGCCTGGCTGATGACCGCCACCGCGGTAGAGCTCCTGGTATCGTGCGGTGTGAATAACCTTCCCCGGAGAAGAGGGATGCCGATGAGGCGGAAATAATCAGGTGTCACGACCGTGTAGATGGCTATTGGCCCGTGTTCCATATCGAGTGTCGTAGGCGCTGGGCGGCCTTCAGCTTGCAGGAGAAGCGCGACCCAGGGGTGCGCGAACGGAATGGTATTGGCGAATGCCACGCCGCGGACACCGGACAAGATCCGGGCTCGCTGCAGGACGCCATCGTAAAACTCCTGTCTGGACGACCGAGACCGATATCGCGGCCCGAGAAGAGTGACTTGAGTCGTGAGGAGATGGCCGGTCTCGAAGCCTGGACTCACCGTGGTGAGCCGCGCAAAGCTCTCAATCAGCAGCGCGGCGCCTGTGAGAAGAATGAACGCCAGTGCAATTTCAGAGATACCGAAAGCGCCGCGGAGGCGAAGCAACCCCAGACCGGCGCTCGAGCGGCTGCCCACTCCTCCTTCCTTAAGGGCTTCAGTCAGATCGACGGTGGTCGACCGCAGGGCGGGAATAAGTCCCGCAATGACTCCCGTAAGCACAGCAACACCGCATGTGAACAGGAGTACCCGGCCGTCTATGTTGATTCTTGCAATGAGAGGGGTGGATGCGGGAATCAAAATACGTGCAAGATCCATCGCCCACCAACCCAGTAAAACACCAGCTCCAGCTCCTGCGAACGAGAGCAGGATGCTTTCCGTGAGCAGTTGGCGGACGAGTCTTCGCCGGCTGGCCCCCAGCGCGGCCCGAAGCGCAATTTCACGGGATCGGGCAACATTGTAAGAGAGCAACAAGTTCGCCACGTCTGCACACGCAATCAGCAGCACAAGCGCCACCGCTCCGAAAAGGAGCAGCAAGGCTGGGCGAATGTTGCCTACTAATTCCTGGTGCAGCGGAATCACCTGAGCCTCCGGCGAGAACCGGGGCTCGGCCTCACTCTTGGCGATAACCTCGAGCTCAGAGGCCGACTGGCGGATTGTAGCCTCAGGTCGGAGCCGAGCGACGGCCATGTCACCGAAAGTGATGCCCCCGAACATCTGGGCTGAAAAGTCCAGTGGGAATGGCATCCAGAGTTGGCTCTTTTCGGGGAAACCGAAGCCCTTGGGCATGATCCCGATTACCGTGAATGGTCTGCCGTTGAGTTGGATGTTCTTTCCAAGTATGCGAGCATCTGATCCGCAGCGCGACTTCCAGAGTTCGTAGCCCAGAATCACAGCATCCGGGCGCGTCGCTGCCTCTTCACTTGCAAGGAAAGCGCGGCCGCGAAGAGGGTAAACACCCAGCATCGGAAAGAAGCTCTGCGAAACCTCCGCAGCCGGAATGCGCGCAGGCTCTCCCCGGCCCGCCCAATTGACTTCACCGGTCACGTAAACAGAGATATCCTCGAGCGTTTTTGTTCCTTTGGCCCAGGCTTTCCACTCGAACCGAGCGTGCTTTGCAAGAATCATTCGCAGGGGATAGACACCATTGACGGAGACCAGCCGTCCGGGGTCTTTGAAAGGCAGCGGACGCAGCAGGACGGCATTGACTACGCTGAACATGGCTGTATTGGCGCCGATTCCGAGTGCCATCACGAGCACCACTACGGCTGCAAAGCCGGGCCGTTTCGCCAGCATCCGGATGGCGCAACCGAGATCCTGAAGAACATTTTCCGCCACCCGGAAGCTCCGCTGGTCGCGGTAGATTTCCTTTGCTCGCTCGATTCCCCCGAAGCTTTGCCGTGCGGCGTAGTTGGCTTCTTCCGGACTCATGCCTTTGCGCACGTTCTCCTCAACGAGCATCTCGAGATGCGTGTGCAAGTCTTCGTTCAGCTCGCCTTCGAGCCGCCGCTTGCGGAACAGCGCCACAAGCCGCGAGATAACAACACGCAGCAACGTCATAACCTTAGTCCTGGCACCTGTCTACGCTTCCAGCATCCGTCCCATCATGGCGACCATTTGCTGCCAGCTTTCCTTTTCCCGAGCAAGCTGCTTGCAGCCGGCTTTAGTGAGGGAATAATACCGTGCGCGCCGGTTATTCTCCGAAGGCCCGTATTTGGAGCTGATATGCCCTTTCTGCTCCAGACGCAAAAGCGCTGGGTAAAGCGTGCCCTGATTCAGATAAAGGAGATTTTCGGAAACCTGCTCGATGCGGCGGGCGATGCCGAATCCATGCATCGGCCCCATGGCTTCGAGAGTTTTAAGTACCATCAGGTCTAGGGTGCCGTGCAAAACGGCCCGTTGCGGCTGGTTCATGAGTCATTATCCTGGAGCAGGTGGTTTCCCGAGTTCCTCGTGGAGACTCATTTTGATTATCAACAGGTCTACGCTATACCCGGCCCTTTTGATTGTCAACAGCAATCTAGGAGTCCCCAATCCGTCGATAATCGAAGGTGTGTAGGGGCACGGCTTGCCGTCCCCTTGATTACCACTCCGAAAGTCAACGAGGGTGGGGCGAGCCCTACCCCTACGCTGCTCACCTCCAAGGTGGATACCGCGGAGAGTGCGATCACACGGCTGGTGGGCCGTATTCGGCCGGTGTTATCGACGCATTAGGGAGGAGTCCGGGAGTCGGGTTTCGGAATCCAGCTCCATGCTTCCGGACAGAAGGCGCGGCCGGATTTCCTCTCTTAGGCCGGCGACTGAGCCGTCATGAGGTTCCTTCTTGCGGGACGTGCTTGCGATGGCCTCTTTCCTGGACAGGTAGCGCCTGACTCGCGCCCGGCAGCGCTGGTTCGGGCAAGTGTGTAGCTTCGCCCCGGGCCAAGATGAGTGGGCCGCGGGTATCGGGTAAGACCGGAGGTTGTGCCTTGACGTCTCCAAAACGAAAAGCAGAGGTAAGATCGCCAAACGTCTTGCGTCGCCAGTCACTGATGTTGGGCTCTCGAACTCCGGTAAACTTTTCCAGGAACTGTAATGGTGAAGTGTGGTCAAAGGGCTCGCTGCAAACCCAGCCTCCGGCTGTCCAGGGCGAGACGATGATGCACGGAACACGGAACCCGGCCCCGATGGGCACTCCCTCAACGAACTCCCGAGACGTGCCGGGCGGCGGCGAAGGAGGAGCGACGTGATCGAAGATGCCATCGTTCTCATCGTAGTTCAGAATGAAAACGGTCTTGGCCCAGACTTCGGGATTGGCCGCGATGGCGTCAATCTTGCCCGCGACAAACGCCGCGCCGTCGGCAGGCATATAGTCTGGGTGTTCTGACTGATAACTGGTGGGAATGATCCAGGAAACGGCCGGGAGTCTGTCATTGATCGCGTCGTGTTCAAACTGGTGTGCCGGGCCGCACATCATTCCCTTGGTATACAAGGGCGAGTGGTGGTGCGCCTTTTGGAAAGCCTTGAAATACTCGAGCACGTTACAGCCATAATTATCCCTCTCCTGATAGACCTTCCAACTGATTCCCGCTTGCTCGAGCCGCTCGGCATAGGTAGTCCAGGTGTAGCCGCGCCTGAGGCGCTCCCAAATACCCATGGCCATCCTTCCGATAGCGCTGCGGCCCGACTGTTCACCCCAGAAAGTCAAAACTCTCCCGGGATCTTCATTACCGATGGTGGGACCACCGTGCTCCCCGGCGGGATCAATCGTGCCGGTCATCCAATACATCCGGTTTGGCCAGGTGGGACCAAGAACCGAGCAATGATAGGCGTCGCAGATCGTGAAGGCTTCAGCCAACGCGAATTGAAAGGGAATATCAGCCCGCGTGTAATAGCCCATCACGTAGGGTCCGTTTACGCCGTCGGCCTTGCGATGCGCTGGCAGCCACTGATCCATTTTCCCGTTGTTCCAGGCCTCGTGCTGCACCGACCACGCGTGGCTGGTGGACGGAATTTTCTGAGCACGGGTTTTCCGTGTGTCCAGATGAAACGGAAGCACGTAGCCATCGGGGTTCGCGGAATCAGGTTGGTGAAAGACGGACTTTCCGCTGGACAGCAACATGGCATTTGCGTCATTGAAGCCACGCACGCCAGCCATCGTGCCGAAGTAGTGGTCAAAAGAACGGTTTTCCTGCATCAGCAGAACCACGTGCTTGATTTCACGCAGGGAGCCAGACTGCGGCGCCTCCGCCAGTGCGCGCCGGACGTTGGGCGGCAACAGCGATGAGGCGAACGCTGCCGCGGCAAGCTTGGCAGCACTCCCTAACAGCCGCCGGCGGGTCATTTTTGCCGAACTAAAACCATTGAATTCCTTCTCGCTGCCATGGGACTCCACCAGGTTCTCCCTCCCCATTCGAGAAACTGCAGATGGAACAGGTACGTGAAAAGCTCCGGACGGGGGGTCGGGCTTGCTCGATGTCATTCCTGCACGGTTGCCGGTCTGGCAAGGAGCTGAGCGCCCGATGGTGCTTCCCTCCGTTTAAATTTTACCTCGGATCGGGGAATGGAATGCACTGCATTTCTGCAGGTCAGCTAAAAGTTGGTGGTGAGGCGCACCATGACGCTGCGCGAAGGGCCGATGGCGTTACCGGAGAAGAGTCCCCCAAAATCGATTACTTCCAGAGTATTGCTCAGGTTCTGGACGTCGGCCTGCAAGCGCACCGAGCGTTTTTCGTGCTGGTAGAGATCGAAGCCCACCGAAGCATTTTCTGTCAGGTACGGATCGATGCGGCTGAGCTTGAAATCGAGGCGATTTATCACCTGTTGACCGTATTCCGTGGCGTAGAGTTGCGGGGATTCATCGGGTTCGAATGGCAGCCCGCTGTTGAAATCGCTTCCCGCAGCGACCCATAAGCGCGGGGCGATTTGATAGCGGAAGCGGACGCGCACGGTGTTCCGCTGGTCTTGCGAATCGGGTAAGTGTCCGGTTAGCTGCGTATTGATGAGTTCGCCGTCCGGCCCGACGGCCACGCCGCTCTCCGATCCCAAGAGAAGACCGCCTACTACGGGGAGCCAGCAATTCCCCACGATGTAGGAGTAACTGGCAAAGCCAGAGAATTTCTTCCATTGTAGAAGATCGAGCTTGCCCTCGGCGCCGTAAAGGATGGCGTTTTTGAAGGCGATAGGGAAGCTGATCGCGGTGTTCAAAATGGAATCGTCGTCGGCGTAATTGTTCACGTCCCGGAGGAACCAGTTTCCATCTAAGCGCAGTTTCCCAGAGAACGCCTTGGTAAATCCCGCTTCATAATAATCTCCGTGCGAAGGCAGAACGTTTTGCCGCAACGAAATGGGATCGAAATCCAGCACGGCTGTAGAACTGGATAGAAGAATGTTCTCGAAGGACGGCGTCTGGAAGATGCGGTCATAGGAGAAGTGCAGTTTCAGACCGGCGGACGGAAAATAATATGACCCGGAAGCGCGCGGACTCACAGCATTCTGGTTGACCAGCAACTGGTAGTGGTCCCAACGGAGGCCGGCATCGAACGTCCAATTACCGAAACGGATTAAATCCTCAGCATACGCCGCCTGTTCAAGGTCCGGATGGCTGTCGGCAAAGGCAAACTTGGTCGCGCTGCCGGGGTCGAACAAGCCGAGTGTGATGGGGCACTGAGCGGCTAGTGTGCCGAGCGGACCAGAGCAATCGGGAAGATAGTCGCTGAAGTTTTCGTGCAGGAAGAGGTTGTCGGATTCGATGCCGGTCTTCCATTCCTGCCTGCCGTGATCAATGGCGAGGCTGCCGTTGAAGTAGATCTCCTTGAAGTCGTTGTGCTGCGTTACGTTTATAGGCCACGACAAGGGGTTGGAATAAAAATCACTGGAGTTATCACGTGCCATGCCGCGTAGCCAGCCTACGGTGTTGGAGGAAAAAACGTGCTGGTAAGTGGCGATTCCCATGGTTTCAAAGTTGCCGCTGTTCTGGAGCTGCCCTCCAGGAACATAAACGCAATCGCTTGGCTCCTGGCTGGGTGCAACGGACGGACAGCCAACGGTGTTGACCGGGCTCGGCACCCAGGCTCCGTTTTCTTGCACAAATTCGTTGGGGATTTCATAGCGCGCGAGTTCATGGGTGAGAATCAGAGTGAGATGGTCTTTAGGCGTCAGGTCCCGCTCATAGCTCCCCGAAACGCTGCCGGTAGTCCCGGTATTCGTGTAATTCTCAGGGACCACCGGGTTGAGGTAGTGGCTCGTCATATTGCCGGAGGCGCTTAGGCCAAGCGTATTTCCATTCCACGTGTATTCGCCCTGGTAATTGACCCCAGCCGTATCAAAGCTGCCGCCCAAAACGGTGAGTTCGCTGTGAAATCCCGGGTTTGCGTTCTGGAGAGTGTTGACCTCAACCACTCCTCCCATCTTCCTCCCATATTCCGCGGGAATACCGGCGGTGTAAATCGCGAGGGATTGGACGTTATCGGCTTCGAGCTCCGGGCCGAAGCCGGGTGAACGATCGTCGATGAGCGGTATGCCGTCGATCACAAACTGAGTTTGATATTCCGATCCGCGTGGGTGGAGTACCGCATTCCCTTCGTAGAGCCAGCCCGGTTCAGTGTTCACCAGGTCCTGCATGGAGCGGCCGGGCAGCGCGGTCAAACGGTTCTGAACCGTCTGCGAGCCCATCACATTGACAGAACCTGCGATATAGGGATCGATCAGCGTGCCCGACGCGCTCACATTCACCTTTTGGGAAACTGGAGCCACCGTCAGTCGAATCGAGCGAGCCAAGGGGAGAGCGGAACGTATTTCCAGCGACTCGGAAAGTGGAGCAAAGTGCGGTGCCTGGATCTGGACCTGATAGATTCCATAAGGCAGTCGCCTCACATCCAGCTTGCCCTGAGCGTCGGTAGTGAATGCATAGCGATACTGATTGGCCTCACTGACGAGCTCAACCGTGCTCTTCAGGCCCAATCCAGAGGGATCGGTGACGGTCAAACGCAATTCCCCGGTGTTGCTTTGCGCAAGCAAGGGAAGAGTCCAAAGAAGTACGGCTATTCTTAGCGCCTTTTTCATGTTTGAAATGTAATCACCTTCGTCCCTTGAAAGATTTGTATGGTCAATCAATCGGATTGGCTGGTAGTCGCGGCGAGTTTACCTCGCCAGATGGCAGCACCAAGCCGCCTCCAATCAAACTGACCCACTACGGTTTGGCTTTAGAGTTGCGAAAAATACGCGTTTCCCTTCCGCCGAGCTACCCTCGAAGGGGTGAAAGGCAGTTTTTCGCCCTCAGCTTTGAAAATTCTTTTCCTGGCCATTTTGTTCAGTCTTTTTTTCAGGCTCTGGATTAGTGGCCAGCAGGACACGACCATGCCTGGATAGCCCGCTGAGCGTGTCTCCCATCTTTTGCTGCACATCGTGGGTTCTATCAGTTGGTCATTGTCCTTTTGCGACAATCGCGGAACTATGAAACGAACCCTGCCCTCGCGCTACCCCGACCTCAACACTCTTCCGCTTGCGGGAGGGGGACCGCGTAGCGGCGGGTGAGGGAGCATCTGACGTAGCGCAGGCCTTCAGGCCGGCATTCGGCGAGGTGCCGGGCTGAACAGGCTGCGGAAAAACTCCCCTGAGAGTCCTAAATGGCGCTCATCAAGATTTGTTAAGTTATTGATTCTCCGTTCGAGCGACCGCCATTTTCGGCCGATTTTGGCTCCGAAAAGCCGTTTTCCCGCAACCTGTAAAGTCCGGCGCTACGTACCTCAAAGTGACGCATTACGGGGAGACGTTCGATGGAACCTGAAAGTCTGAACAAAGAGGCCGAGAATGGAATATTCTGTAGAGGCAGCATATCTCACGACGACGATGTCGGTTTCTTCGCCCAATCCGGCCATTGAACTGCGTCTTTCAGCCACCGCGGGTACTGCACCCTCAGCCGCATCCGGCGAAGCTGAGGAGGTGGTCCTCAGCCTCTTTGACCAATTTCACAACCGTCTTCTCAGGTACGCGCTGTCGCTAGGTCTATCAACCCACGATGGCGAGGAGGTTGTTCAGGAGGTTTTTCTATCGCTTTTCAGGCACCTGCAGCTTGGACGATCCCGCAATAATCTGCGCGGATGGATTTTTCGCGTTGCCCACAATCTGGCTTTGAAACAACGTGCCGCATACCATAAGCTTCACGATGCGGTCCAGTCTGACGGCAGCCTCCTCGATCGACATCTCGATCCTGGCATGAATCCTGAAGAGCAAATGGTATGCAGCCAGAGACAGGAACGCTTGTTGGCTGTGCTTCGCGCTCTTCCCGAAGCGGATCAACGCTGTCTTCGATTGCGCGCGGAAGGCCTAAGATACCGCGAAATCGCTGAGGTCCTCGGTGTTTCTCTCGGCGCCGTTTCGATTTCGCTGACGCGCTCTCTGGGACGTCTGGCGCGTGTAGATAAGAGGTGAAACGTGCAGAACCGGAATAGTCATTTGTCAGACGAAGAGCTGCTGCTTTTGGCCGACGGTGAACTAGCCTCACGGCTCGCCGTTCAAGCCCGCGAACATCTGACGGCGTGCTGGGAGTGCCGCACCCGTATGGCCGACCTGGAGGGGGCTATCGCCGATTTCATCCACGTTCATCGCGCCAGCCTTGACCCTCAGTTGCCGTCTGCCGCCGGACCTCGGGCCCTGCTCAAGGCGCGGCTCGCCAGCCAAGCCATGACCCTGCGCCACAGCCCCTGGCACGGGATCTTCGAGCCTATGCGTTCCAAGCGGCAGTGGGCATACGTTTGCGCCGCTTTGCTCCTTGCCGCCCTGGGCGCGTGGTTGGGCCTTCGCCTCCGGCGTCAGGCCGTCAGGCTGGCATCCGCTCAACTTAGACTCCTTCCCAACCGGGCCTTTACGCCGGGCGCCGCGCTTGCCATTCAAAGACAAGACGTCTGCGAGGCAGAAGACAACGACCCATCCTGGATGGTTCCTTCCTCCGTACAGCAGCAGGCTTTACGGGAATACGGAGTCGCGCCCTCTCAAGCCCGGGAATACCAACTCGACTATTTGATTCCGCCGGCATTGGGAGGCACCAGCGATATTCGCAACCTCTGGCCCGAGCCCTACTCAGAGACCGTCTGGAATGCCCGCGCCAAAGACGCCCTTGAGAACCGGCTTCGCCAACTGGTTTGCGGTGGGAAGCTCGACCTTCCGTCAGCACAGCGCGATATCGCCGCCGATTGGATCAGCGCCTACAAACGGTATTTTCACCGCAACTCACCGATGCCCACCGGATAGGTGGCGGTAAACTCCCGAATCTGAGCAGACAGCAACTTGAATACGTCTCCGTGAATCCTTGCGGCTTCGCCCCACAACGGTTTTCAGATGATATACTGCGGTTTAACAAACTAAAGGCTACTGTTCAATACCATAATCGTATACCGACGCACCAGCAGAAAAACGTCTGGCCGGAAGGCCATGTCAGCTTCCCGCCCCGGGGTGCCGGCAGAGCATGATAGCTTCGTGCGGAGAAGAATCCTAAGTTAGGAGTGAACCCTTGAAATCCGAGAAATGCATCTTAGCCCGCCTGTCTTTCATTCCTGCCGTCATCGTACTTGTCATCGGCATCACATTACCGGCTCGAGCTGAGAGTTTCCATAACGCCCCGCAGTCGGTGGCCAGGCAAGAAAACCCCTACACGGGACAGCGCAACGCTGAAACCGGCCACGAACTGTACGAGCGAAGGTGTGCCGGCTGTCACGGCCAAGATGCCCAAGGCGCGGGCAACGTTCCCTCACTTGCGAGCGGACCGACCCAAGCGGCGAAGCCGGGCGAGATTTTCTGGTTCATCACTCGCGGCGACGTGACAAATGGAATGCCCTCATGGGCAAGCCTTCCTGAGCAGCAGCGGTGGCAAATCGTAGCCTATCTGAAGTCTTCGCAGAATCCGAATGGGTCGCCCTTGGTGGCCAGCAGCGGGATGGAAACGACTGGCGACGGAAAGCTGGACGCTCCGGCTCCCACACCGCCGTTCACCGATTTCCGCTTCGAAAAGCCGGGAACTTTTCGCAAGATCACCTTGCAAGACCTTCCCGCTCCTTTCGCGACGAAGCCGGTAGGCAATGGTCCCCGGATCGTGCCACGTCCCGAGAATGTCTGGCCGCAGGCCCCTGAAGGTTTCAAAGTCGAGCTCTACACGACTGGACTGGATAATCCCCGCCTCATTCGCACGGCTCCCAATGGCGATTTTTTTGTCGCCGAAAGCAGACCGGGCCGGATCATGATTTTCCGCGGCATTACCTCAGACGACAAGCCGGAGATCACCAGCATTTTCGCCAGTGGCCTCGACCGGCCCTTTGGCATTGCCTTTTATCCCCAGGGACCCCATCCGCGGTGGGTTTACGTGGGTGATACGAACGCGGTCCTGCGTTTTCCCTACCGGAACGGAGATTTGAGGGCGCGCGGACCCGCGCAACACCTGGCGGATCTGCCGAGCGGTCGAGGACATTGGACTCGCGACGTCCGATTTTCCCCGAATGGCAAGAAAATGTTTGTTGCAGTCGGGTCAGGCTCCAATGTGGACGACCCTGACACTCATCCCGCTGAAAAGGATCGGGCCAACATTCTTGAGTTCAACCCCGACGGCTCCGAGATGCGCATCTACGCGTACGGGATTCGAAATCCGGTGGGGCTTGCCATTAATCCGCAGACTGGCCAATTGTGGTGCTCAGTCAATGAGCGCGACATGTTGGGAGATAATCTTGTCCCAGACTACATTACGCACGTGCAGGCGGGGGGCTTTTACGGATGGCCTTGGTGGTACATGGGCGGCCACCAGGATCCGCGGCTTGCGGGTAAGCATCCAGAGCTAAGAGATAAGGTCATCACCCCGGACGTGATTCTCCAGCCGCACAATGCCTCGCTTGAAATGACCTTTTACGAAGGAAAGCAATTTCCACACGAATATTATGGCGACATCTTCGCTTCCGAACACGGCTCCTGGAACAGGTCGATTCGTGCCGGCTATGAAGTGATTCGCGTGCCGCTGCACCACACTGGCCATGCGAGTGGCGAGTATGAAGACTTCCTTACCGGCTTTGTGCTTCCTGACGGAAACGTCTGGGGACGGCCCGTGGGCGTTACAGTTGCCCATGACGGGTCATTGCTGGTTACCGATGATGGGTCGGGTTCCATTTGGCGCGTTGTTTATGCGGGGAAATAGCACGCGCTAGTGTCATGTCCCGCATAGCCTTTGATAATCTCCCTTGCCCGTTTGGCGGAGCAGTGGCGAGCCTAGCGAGCCGGGTGAGGGGTCAACCGCGGCCTACAACAGGCAAGAATGAGACGGGACGCTACACTAGCCTTACTAACTGTTCACCAAAGTCCTCTCCCCGAAAAGAAGCGAGAGACGATCTGTCATCGGTTAGATAAGTGAATAATACTGTCTCGGTACCAGAGCCCTGAGATTTAACATACGCCAATGTTTTCATGCAGTTAGTGTAACGAAGCATTCCTTGCCCTGAATCCGCCCGCTAGTTGTCTTAGCCGCTTTATCAGAAGCCGTCCCTCCCCACAAGCATCTGAGCACAATTTTCCAGGGGCGAGAACATTTCTCGCGTCGTCCAATGCCATTTCCCGCCCTTTCCGCTGGGTTTTCTACGCTGAACTATTGGATGGCCAATTGCACGAGGAGAGAGTCGTAGCACGATGACGATGACCAGGGCACGTCCCTCATCTATTTTTTGAGAGAGTCCTCTCACAGCAGATCGTGAACCGGTCGTCTACGAACGGACGTTCGGAGCAAACGTTTCTGATGTCAGGTCTCTACGGAGATAGATGGGGGACGGACTCGATCAACGAGGTTGTGGGCTAATCAATGAACATGAATCCAGCGGAGCCTAACATCTTTCAAGAGCGGCTTGCTCAGTACTTTCAATATATCCAGCCGGCGACAACCGAATCTGACATTCTGCAAGTGAAGCTTGATTTCTTGTCTGAAGGTCAGGAAAAACGCGTACGCGAGGTTGTGGGCTTGGTGAGAAGCGGAGAAAGCCAGCCTCCTGAACCAGCGGCCCCACGATATTTGTAGCGGCGCCACGCGGCCTTTGGCCACAACCAAACCTCAGGGAAGCAGTGCCCTCTCCCTCGGGCGGACCGAGGCCGGCGCGGGCCGGGCCTGCGCCCACCGAAGGGCTTCTGCCCGCAGGCGGGTGAGGGGCAGTCAAAAAACCTTGCCGGAAACAAGGCCTTGCGACCTTGCAGCGCAGTGGCTTTAGCCCGCATATTTTTCTTCCGCACTGGACGGGTCAACCCGTTGGCTCATGCCTGAATTACCGGGGGCCGCGGCTCCTCCGCCAAATCGTCATCTATTAAAACAACATGGAGGCTGAGCGGTCCATGGACGCCGCGAATCGTAATCTGTTCGATATCAGCCGTGCGGCTCTGGCCGGTGATGAATACGATTGACCGGCCGCGCGCGGCCGCCGTACTCGCAGGCAAGGCCGAAAGGCGTTCCAGCACCTCCTCCAGCGATTCGAACACTTGGTGGTGCTGGCACAGCGCGATATGAACAGGAGGAGCTAGAGAAGCGAGCTGGGCGCCTTCTGTCTGGCTCGTAAGCACGAGGCTTCCAGATTCAGCCAAGCCAAAATCGGCGCCGGTGATGCCTGCGGCCGCCGAAAAGCATGCTTCACGAAACTGCTCGATTTCGGCAGATGGTACCGCCTTCCCCTCGGGCCAAGAGATCACTTGGCGCCCCCATGCTTCGAGTTTCGCCCGCAGTTCGAGGCGGCCGAGAAGTGGATTCCGGGATAACACTACTTGCCCTTCTCCAGCCGACGCTAAAATACCGCGAAGTACTTCCTCCAGTTGGACGGAGGACCCAGCGTGGTAAGCGATGCCCCCAACCTTCTTCAGTTCTTCTTCAAACTTGCCGATAAGTTCTCCGGCGGGAATGGGCGGCATGACTTTCCCCAATGGGGGGAAGTCACTTTGAGTTCCAGGTGGGTTAGTAGGCGAAGGAATCGCGGGGCGCCCGAGCGCAGCGCGGACGCGCGCCAGCATCTCGCTCCGTGTGCTCACGCGGTTGCTCCTCGCCCCCGGCGCCAAGAGGCTTCGCTCAGACGGCCGCCAGGCCGCTGCTCCGGGCAATCGCGACACGCCCTACGATTTAAGCTGTAGAGGAATAAACGCTTGTTGCACATTTACGAAATTATTGCTAGAATGGCGCAACCTAACGTGGCCTGAGATCATCAGATCAATTCGTAAGAAGAGATTTTAAGAAGCAACTGACAAAAGGACAAGTGCAATGCCTACGATTCTCAAAACCAGAAAAGACCCATTTAGGACGCTCTTGCTGAAGAAGCGGAGCGAACTCCTGACAGAAGTCCGGCGAGGTCCCGAAGCGCTAGCCACGAGCATTCAGAGCCCGGATGCCGTCGAGTTTGCTATCAAGGCGGCAGAGCAAGATCTGACCGCCAGAACGGCCGACCTCCGTAGCACTACACTCAAGGAAATCGATCGAGCGCTCGACCGGGTGGCCCGAGGCAAGTATGGTGTCTGCGAGAGCTGCGGGGAGGAGATTTCTCCCGCCCGGCTCCGGGCTATCCCTTGGGCCAGGTTCTGTGTAAATTGCCAGGAAATTCTGACCAGAAACTGAACTGCTCAACCGGGCAGGGACAGGCCAACATGTTGCCCCTGCCCTTCTCACCCCCTTTGGAACCCGTCCAACGCTTCCATTCCGGGAAAATATCCTTCATCGCGGCGTAGCGTCCGGCAGCCCTCCGTCGACCGGAATCGTGGCGCCTGTCGTGGGTGTCTGCCGGGTGGCGAAAAAAAGTACCGCCTGCGCCACGTGGCGCGCCGTAACTTTGACCTTGAGAAGAGTACGATTCCGGTAGTATTCCTCCAGTCCGGCGTCGCTCAACCCGCGCGCCCGCATTCGGTCCGGGCCCACTTCCTTCCATAGTCCGGAGCGGCGTTCGCCGTGCGAGAACACCGCGTCGGGTGCAACCATGTTAACCCGCACGCCAATTTCCGCCAACTCCAGGCTTGCGATCCGCGCCAACTGATGAGCCGCCGCTTTCGTAGCGCTGTAAGCGCCGAAACGTGCTCCCGGAGCGAACACGTTTTTGGTGGAGATCAAAACGATATCGCCTCCCGTTCCTTGCGCGCGGAACCAGCGGGCGCTCTCCCCAAGCACGAGTAGCGAGCCCTCCACGTTGATGCGCTCCAGCCTGCGAAAGGCTTCGAGCGGCATCTCCGCAAGCGGCGAAACCAGCGCAGCACCCGCGTTCACGATCACCAGGTCGATCCCGCCCCATTCGCCGATCACCCTTTCATAACCCTCTTTCACTGAAGTCGGCTCCGTCACATCCAGCGGAACTCGGATCGCGCGGTCGCGCGCTACGGATTTCAGCTCATCGGCCAAGCGATCGAGATTTTCCCCTGGAAGGTCTGTCACCGCCACCTGGCAGCCCTGCTCGAGAAGCGCTTCCGCGATCGCCGAACCGATTGCCCCTGCTGCTCCGGTCACCAGGGCCACGTGGGAAGCCAGAGGCAGCTCGGGATGGAAGTTCAGCTTGGCTTGCTGAAATCCGCGATATTCCATCTCGAAAAGCTCGGCTTCGGACAAGCCTTCGTACGTGCCCGCCGCGGCCACCTGCGCCTTCACCGCCAGCGTGTGCGCCGTGATATCCCTCGCGATCCGGGCCTCCGCCAGATCCTTGCCCGTGCACACGGCTCCGAGGCCGGGCATTAACAGCACGCGAGGCATGGGATCAAAGGTCGACTCGCTTTCGGGCGCGCGGCCCAGGTTGCGCTCAACATATTTCTGATACTGCTCCGTGTAATCCCTAACGGCCCGGCCTATCTGGTCCCGGAGTTTCTCATCGTCGCCATAGTCCGGCGAGTCTATCCAAAGGGGCAATGCCTTGGTGCGAATCAGGTGATCGGAAGTCAGAGGCGGCGTGAGGGCAATCTCTTTGCCGCGATCAGAATTCACAAAATCCAGAACTTCTCCTGTGCCCAGACGTTGAAGGATGACACGGCGGTAAGTCTGGTCCGCGCCATCCAGCGGTCTGGTCAAAAGGTCGCGCAAAACAGGCGCCGTGCGCCGCCATCTCTGTTCGGCAGTTTCGAGCGGCGTATGAATTTGGACGGTAAGCGGGCGGGAAGCGCACTGCGCCAGGTAGCGTTCCGCTTTGGAAGCCAATTCGATGGTTGTTTCATAGGACTGGAGCGCCGTAGTTCCCCACGTAATGAGGCCGTGCCGCATCCACACCATGCCCTTGATCCGGGGACACGCGTCGTAAGCCGCGGCTGCCGCCTTGGCGAGCGGGAACCCCGGAAAGACGTAATCAAGCACAAACACGTCCGGTCCCAGGGCTTCATGGCTCCGGGCCTTTCCGTCACGCTGGTTTGTGAGAGCAAGAATCGGTCCGGCATGCGTATGGTCGATAAACTTTTCGGAAATGAATGCGTGAACGAGGCTCTCGAGAGAAGGGGTGGCAGCTTGCGGCGCAAGCAGATGCGTGCGCAGCTCGCTGAGCATCGCATCATCAGATAAGCTGTCGAGCGCGCGCAGCTTGAGCAGGTATTCAAGCTGCAACCCTGAATGCCCTGCCGGCTCGATGGAGGCCAAGTCGTACCCTGATGCTTTTATGAATATTGCCGGAAAGCTCTCACCGAGAATGTTGGTCGAGGGCGTCTTCACCGAGGTGTTGCCGCCGCCGTGCAGCACCAAAGCCTCGTCAGCTCCAAGCAGGCGGGAAGAATAGGTCCGCAAAGCCAGATCGGCGCCGTATTCCGCCCCATACTTCTCCACGAACTCGCGGGCTTCACTTTCTGACCACCGGTTCTGCATGGATGATCCTAATTCCCCTTCGGCGCAAGAGTAGAGCAGCGCGGCCTTACAGCCGCAAGCAAACCAGCGCGAAGCCCTTCCCCTCTCCCTCGGGAGAGGGTGGCTCGCGGCCGGCGCTTTCTCCAGCCGGCGCGGGCCGGGTGAGGGGGTCACTAGAAAATCTCGTTAAAAAAACAAGATTTCACGACCTTGCAATGCAGACCGCCGTGTTCGCGGTCTGCGGTTTTTCGCTTACCTGACGGACAAGCCGCGGACCGCAAACACGGCGGGCCGCGCTGCCCCTCTCTCGCCCGCGGGAGAGGGGGTATCTCTATTTTTTTCTGTAGCTTGTCGGAACTCGGCTAATCGCCCTAATTTGGTTTGTGCCGTGCGCGAACATGGAATGTGACCTGCGCTACTCAGCTCACGTGGCTGCCTGGCGGCGTACTTGTTCCAGCATGAAACTCACGTTCTCCTGCGGAGATTTCCCATCAAAAACTGCGCTTCCGGTCACAATCAAATCGGCGCCAGCCGCGGCAGCCTCTGCCACGTTGGCCCGAGTGATGCTCCCATCTACGCCAACCAGGATATCCTTGCCGGACGCCGCGATCATTTGCCGCAGCTTGCGAACCCGCACAGGTGCGGAGGGAAGAAACGGTTGTCCGGACCACCCCGGATTGACCGCAAGGAGCAGAATCAGTTCCACTTCGTCGAGCAGCGGCTCAACGGTATCGAGCGGTGTTCCTGGGTTCAACGCAATTCCGCGAATCAATCCGCGCTCGGGATCGTTGGCGTTCTTCATGCTTCCCAGCATCTGGAGCACGCGGTGAATGTGCAGGCAGGATTCCACATGGACGGTGACAATGTCCGCTCCCGCCGCAACGTAGTCGCGCACCTTATCCAGCGGATCGGCAATCATCAGGTGGACGTCCTTCCACATCGAAGTTCGGACCGCCTTGATGACCGGCGGACCCAGCGTCATCATGGGGCAGAAACATCCGTCCATCACGTCGAAGTGAACCAGCCGGACACCGGAGCGCTCCAGCAAGCGCACTTCAGAGCCCAAGTCAGCCAAGTTGGCCGTCAGAATACCAACGCTCAAGATAGGGGAATCACTCCGAAGGAATGCTGCATGGGTAGGCATCACCCGGCCTCACTGTGCACAAGGGCTCCCCGGCGCTCGTGCTTCAGGGTCTGGTAAAAATCGAAAGCGTGCTCCGGCTTCATCATTTCATGCACAACCCTTCGCACCGCCTCGATCATCGCTGAAGGCGCCTCCGATTGGAAGATGTTCCGCCCCATATCAACACCTAATGCGCCTTGGCTTACGGCGTCATGGGCGAGCTTCAGCGCGTCAGCTTCCGGAATCTTTTTTCCTCCTGCCATCACTACGGGAACCGGGCAGGATGCTGTAACCGTCTCGAAGCCTTCCGGCACGAAATAGGTTTTCACAAAATGCGCGCCCAACTCGGCCGCAATGCGGCACGCCAGCCGCAGATACTTGGCGTCTCGCGTCAGGTTTCTGCCGACCGCGGTTACGCCCAAAACCGGAATTCCGTACCGGTTCCCGGCATCCACCAACCGCGTCAGGTTGTGTACCGATTGAGTTTCGAATTCGCCGCCAATATAGACCTGAACGGCCATCGCGGACGCATTCAACCGGATCGCGTCCTCAACATCGACGGCAATTTGCTCGTTCGATAACTCCTTAAGGATGCTTGGACCGCCGCTCGCGCGGAGGACGACGGCTTTTCCGCAGGAAGCCGGGATGCTCGACCTCAATATACCCCGCGTCAGCATGAGCGCATCCGCATAAGGAACAAGTGGAACAATGTTGACGTCAACACGCTCGAGCCCTGAAGTCGGTCCCTGGAAGTAGCCGTGATCGATGGCCAGCATCAAGGTGCGGCCCGAAGCCGGCTGGAATATTCTTGCCAGACGATCCTGCATTCCCCATCCCAAAGCATTCGAGCCTTTGAGAAAAAAAGCCTCGCTTTTCGCAGGAAGATCCACATAAAACTCTTTGGTTTCGCGGCCAGTTTCCAAATCCGCCATGCTCTCTCCTCTCAGTTCCAGGTTCTCGACCCTGTGGACCGCAGCCCGTTCTGGAATGCGGCTCGGGCCAACAGACATTATCCGGCGATTAGCACGGCCCGACAAGCGGGCGGCACGGCCCTCATTGAGCAGGGCTCACGCCACACCACCCTTTCCCGAGGACCTCGGCGAGCCTGTTCTCCAAGATAAGGCCGGGGCTGAAATTGCGGATCTTGAGCTCTTTCACGTCCACAGCGTCGAGAGCGGCGCGAGGAATCAAGCCGACAATTTCGCTTTCGAGGATCGCAGCTCCGAACTCCTGGGCCTCGTTACGGACGGCATAAAAGACGGTATCCAGCGACATAGCCGCAAAGTCCGTCAGGTTCATCGATACCTGTGCAAGGCCTCGGGAAGGCAGGTAAAGGCCGAGCGCCTTGACGTGTGGAAGCCCGCCACCGGAGGCGCGAATCTTGCGGGCAATGGATTTTGCGATAGAAACATCCGAAGTATTCAGATTAATGTTGAACGCGATCAGCAGTCCCCGCGCTCCGACCGACGTGGCGCCTGCCGTAGCATGCAATTCCGGAGCGCCAAAGTCTGGAAGGCGACCCGGATCAGCCCGAATGCTTTCCCTTAGACTCTCGAACTGGCCGCGTCGGATTACTTCCAGGTTGCGCCGCTCCGTACGATATGCGGCCGCCCCATAGACGTAAGTGGGAATCACAAACCGGCGTGCAGTTTCTTCGGCCACCCATCGGGTGATACGGACGCAATCTTCCATTTGGGACCCGCAGAGCGGAATGAACGGAACTACATCCGTAGCCCCAATCCGAGGATGGGCGCCGCGGTGCTGGTTCAGATCGATCAACGCGGCCGCCCGACAGATGCCGCGTAATGCCGCCTCGCCCACACCCTGGGCCGTTCCGGCGAAGGTGAGAACGGAGCGGTGATGATCCACATCCATTGTATTGTGCAGCATCCAGACGTGCGGGCCGTCCGCAATTGCCGCCATGATAGCATCCACGACAGCGCTGTCCCGCCCTTCACTGAAGTTCGGGACGCACTCGACAATCGCTTGTTCGTGCATCTCTTCTTGTATGGGAAATGGCACGATAAGACCGGTCAGAAGGCTTTTCCCAGGAGGCAGCCGCCCAGCGTTTATCTCTCCGTGGCGATCCATCCAAAATTCTTTCATACCTCGCGGGCTATCGCCAGTCTCGGTCACGTAGAGGCGGCTTTATGCCGCCACTCTGTGTGGCGGGACAAACCCGCCGCTACAATGGCGCGCAAAATCGAGGCATTGCCAGTTTGGCACTTATTTCCGTTGACACCTTCCAAGGGACTCCTGTACTTTTACATTTCGACCTGAAAAACTGTAGCCGTGGCGTGAGATTGGGATATTTTGAGACTTCCCCGCCCACGATGCCAGGATCCGGACGGGCGCTAAGGGCGGTGGCGAGCCTTGTGATGTGTGGTTGACGGTCAATGGAGGCGGGTGAGCTAAAAACATGTTTGTACCGAAACGGATGTTCCTGACCAAAGGGGTGGGAAAACACCGCGAAAAGCTGACAAGCTTCGAGCTCGCGTTGCGCTCGGCGGGCATCGCCGCGTGCAATTTAGTACGCGTTTCCAGCATTTTCCCGCCGCGCTGCAAGCTGGTCCCCCGCAGCGAGGGCATTAAAGAGCTTAAACCAGGCCAGGTGATGTTTGTTGTGATGAGCGAGAATTCCACTCGCGAACCACACCGCCTGATTGCCGCCTCCGTGGGCGTAGCAATTCCGGCTGATCGGAGCGCTTTCGGTTATCTTTCGGAGCATCACTCCTTTGGCGAAACTGAAGAGGTGGCTGGCGATTACGCGGAGGAATTAGCCGCGGAGATGCTCGCGACAACCCTCGGGGTGGAATTTGATCCGGACCGAAGCTGGGACGAAAAAAAGGAAATCTACCGGATCTCGAATAAAATCGTACGCACCCTGCACGTCACCCAGTCCGCCGTCGGTGATAAGCGTGGCCTGTGGACCACCGTCCTGGCCGCCTCCATCTTGCTAGGTGTCGAAGAGTAAGCGAGAATGCAGCAATCAGCCATCAGCACTCAGCGATCAGCATTCAGCTTAAAGACGAATCCTGAAGTCCCTCATCGCGTAGACCATCGCCGGGGTCGAGGTTTGTCGCTGATTGCTGATCGCTAATGGCTGATCGCTCTCCCTGACACCTGAGACCTGAACGACATGCGCAAACACCAGCTTTTGAGCGTTCCCACCAGGCCCCTCGCCATCGATGAGCACAAGAACGTCGCCGCATTGCTCGAAAAGATGGGCGGCATCTCCTTTCAAGGCCGGAGCCTGGCGACCTCCTACCGCATTTGGAAGGATATGCTTGGCGACCGCGTCATGATCATGATGGGCATGTCCGGCGCGATGGTTCCCGCGGGAATGCGGCGGCTCGTCGTCTACATGATCCAGAATCGCCTGATCGACTGCCTGGTTTCGACCGGCGCCAACTTCTTCCACGACCTCCATGAAACCATCGGTGACAAACATTACCAATGCTCGCCGAATATTGACGACGTGATGCTGCAGAAGGCCCTGGTGGACCGGATGTACGACGTCCTGGCGGACGAAGAGCGGTTCCGCAAGCACGACGCGCTCATCGGCCGGTTTGCCGCCAGCCTCGATCAGTCTCGCCCCTATACCACGCGCGAATTCCTCTATCTCCTCGGCAAAGACCTGGGAAAGCGGTCCAAAGAAGATGGCATCGTCACTGCCGCCGCGAAAGCCGAAATCCCGCTCTATTGCCCGGCCATCGGCGACTCCTCAATCGGTATTGGCATTGCGGAAAACCGCCATTTGGGAAAAAACCGTTTCACTTTCGACGTGGTTGGAGACGTCCTCGAAACGGCGCGCCTCGCGGCTGACTCCCCTGCCAGCGCCGTGATCTACTTCGGCGGCGGCACGCCCAAGAACTTTGTTAATCAGACGGAAGTCACCGCCACGTTCATTCGCAATTCCCATAACGGACACAAGTATGCCTTGCAGGTGATCACCGACGCGGCGCATTGGGGCGGACTTTCCGGATGCACGTTTGAGGAATCGCAGAGCTGGGGAAAAATCGCCCATAACGCTAAAATGGTTACCGTGCATTGCGACTCCACGATTGCCATGCCGATGCTCGTGACAGCACTCTCGGAATTTCCCAGCCTGATCCGGCGGCGCAAAAAGCCCGCGTTTCAGATGGGACGCGAACTCAAATTTACGTTCCCCTCGCGCTCATAAATATTGAAGTAGCGGCGGCGGGTTGAGTTGTGACCCGCATGTTCAAGAACGGTACTATCCCGGAGAAGTGGGCGCACGAAGGCTAGCGCCAACGCTATTCACTGAAGCATGAAAAGAATTCCTACCCTCGCCCCCTTGGGGGAGAGGGTGGCTCGCGGTCGGCGTCTTCACCAGCCGACGCGAGCCGGGTGAGGGGGTTCTACCGAGATTTTCAAGACAGTTCACTTAGGCTGGATCTTGCGAGGCATATGAGCAGAGCGAAAATTTCCATTGGCAGTTGGGCCTATTGCTTCGGTCCGTATAAGGAGAATCCGGTCCCGTTTGGTACGGTGATCGAAAAACTGGGAGACCTCGGTTTTGATGGCGTGGAGTTAGGCAGTTTCCCCCCCCACCCCGGCCCAAAACAACTGGAGACGAAGGCTAAGCGCACCGAGTTGAAGAGAGAGGTGGCGGATCGAGGCCTGAAATTTTCTGGTCTCGCCGCAGATTTGTGGTCTTATCCCATAGTGACCACCGACGATAATTCCGCCTGGATGGATGCCTTCCTGCAAAACCTCGATTTTGCCGCAGATCTCGGCATCGATTGCATTCGCGTGGACTCGGTAAGCCCGCCCGACGTATTTGAAAAAGAAAGACTGGACCCCAAGCGCGGATGGGAGAGGCTGGTTAAGACGTTCAGGATAGCTGCGGAGAAAGCGGCCGATTGTAGTATCCGTCTGGTTTGGGAGTTTGAACCCGGCTTCGTATTCAACAAGCCTTCAGAGATTGCGCGTCTGCCGGGGCACGTCGATCACCCGAACTTTCGTGTCCTGTTCGACACCTCCCACGCCCACATGTGCGCGGCTCTCGGAGCCCGGCAGCCGGGTGAGCGGGAAACGCTGCCGGGCGGCGCGATGGAACTGCTTGCCCGGCTGCGCGGCAAAGTCGGCCACTGGCACCTGATCGACTCGGACGGAACCCTCCACAACAACGAGACTAGCACTCACGCGCCCTTTGGCCAGGGCGTACTGAACTTTGACGCGCTGATTCCGGCAATGCTCCAGTCTGGCTGTCCATCAAACTGGTGGACGATCGATCTTTGCTTTTGGCCGGATGCCTGGCAAGTAACCGCTCAAGCCCGGGAATATCTATTAGCAATGGCCCGGAAGTATGCCAGCGAGCCTTCGGAAAGGTTGTAGCGCAGCGCGGCCTCACGGCCGCAACCAAAGTTATAGATACCCTGCCCTCTCCCTCGGGAGAGGGCGGACCGCGGTCGGCGCTTTCTCCAGCCGGCGCGGGACGGGTGAGGGGTTCTCCAGAGACTTGCCAAAAAACAAGATTTCACGACCTTGTAGCACAGTGTTCGCTTTGTAACATTGCGGCTTTTGCTTGGTTGCCGTCCCAAAAGTCGCAGGGTCAAAACACGGACCCTGTGCTACAAACGTGGCGAGTTTCTGCTGACCGCTGATGGCTGAAAGCTGATCGCTGAAAGGCAAACTCGCGGGAAATCACATGATCAGGACTCTGAACGTCGGCATGATCGGCCACGGCTTTATGGGCCGGGCCCACTCGAACGCCTATCATCGCGTCAACCAGTTTTTCAACGTTCCCTTCCAGCCTGTGCTGAAGTCTGTGGCGGGCCGTGTTAAGGACACCACGGAGGCGTTTGCGCGCCGCTGGAGCTGGGAGCGCGCGGAGACTGACTGGCGGAGGATCGTCGAAGCCCCTGAGGTCGATATTGTTGATGTTTGCTCGCCCAATAATACTCACTGCGAAATCGTCCTCGCGGCCGCCGCGGCGGGCAAGATGATTCTTTGTGAAAAGCCGCTGGCGATCAACCTCGACGAAGGCTGTCAAATGACCGCCGCAGTCGAGCGGTCAGGAAAAGCCAACATGGTCTGGTTCAACTACCGTCGCGTGCCGGCCATCAGCCTGGCAAAGCAAATTATCGAGGAAGGACGTCTGGGCAGGGTCTTCCATTACCGGGCTACCTATCTTCAGGACTGGACCATTTCTCCCGGCGTTCCCGTAGGCGGCCCGGCAACTTGGCGACTTGAGAAGGCGGTCGCGGGCGCGGGTGTTTCCGGCGACCTCGCCGCTCATAACATCGATACGGCAATCTGGCTGAATGGGCCGGTCGCGCGGGTGAACGCCATGACCGAGATTTTCATCCGCGAGCGCTTCCGGCGCGATGGGAGCCCGGCGCGTGTCGAGATTGAAGACGTTTGCAGCTTTCTTGCCCGGTTCGAGAACGGATCAAACGGAACGTTTGAGGCCACACGCTACGCGCGAGGACGCAAAAACAAGAACAGCTTTGAGATCAATGGAGAAAAAGGGTCGATCTACTTCGATCTCGAGAATATGCACCAGCTTCAATACTTCAGCCATGAAGATCTCCCTCACCTTCAAGGCTGGCGCACGATCTTGGTGACTGGCGTCGAGCATCCCTATATGGCCAATTGGTGGGTGCCGGGATGCGTGACCGGCTACGAGCATACCTTCGTTAATGCGCTTGCGGATTTCTTGAACTGCCTGGAAAAAGGGGAACGCGCCCGGCCTGATTTTCGGGACGCCCTGGAAACCCAGGCGGTGACAGAGGCAGTGCTGGAAAGCGCCCAGACGGAGAGCTGGATCACCCCGGCTGCACTGGATCCATAACCCAACAGAAGCGCCGAGCTACCCGCCGGGAGCTCGATGCGCAAGGCTCCGTCAGGGTTTATTACGGTACGGAGGGTGTTTTTTGTAGCGCAGCGCGGCCTCTGGCCGCAACCAAAGTTATAGATACTCTGCCCTCTCCCGAGGGAGAGGGTGGCTCGCGGCCGGCGCTTTCTCCAGCCGACGCGGGCCGGGTGAGGGGTCGCTCGCCGAAGAATCTTGCCAAAAAAACAAGATTTTACGGTATTGCAATGCAGAGCTCGCTTTTTAGCCCTGCGGCCTGTGATTGCACGAAAAAGCCGCAGCGTTACAAGGCGAACGCTGCGCTACAACCACTGCTATCCTGACTTGGACGTGACCCGGGCTTGATGCGAGCGCGTCTCCCCAAGAGGCGCCAGCAGCCACGCGAGTGCCAAGGCGATGAGCACGGCCAGAAGCACGCCATTCCAGCGATAGAACGGCGCCGGCTGAGCCAAGAGGTCGACGAGCGGCGGGATGGCAGCGGAGCAAAAAGCCGCCGTGACGTAGGCCAGGACATTATTCCGGAAAAAGAAAACGATAATCAGCACGGCCCCGACAAATGGAATGAAGCGCATTAGCCAGCCTGCTGCATATTCGGCCACTGAGTGAGCCCCCGCTGGCCCTAGCGCCGCTAGGAACAAGATCCCTCCTGCCCAGAACCACCAGGCGCACCGCTTCCAACCCAAGCGCACCCCGTAAATGGCGATAGCTAGAATCGCCGTTCCCACGACGCCGTAAATGAGAGCCCTGAAAATCGGGCCTAGCGCAGGAGAGACGACGTCGAAAGCCTGGGGCGCGCCCACGATTCCCGGAGAAACATAGGCGTGAAAGTGGTCCGCAAACCGCCCAAGAAGCTTTGCGAGCCCGGCGGCTGAAGCAACGCTCACTACTAGAGCGATTGTGGCATCGCGCCGCCACACGCGCCGGGATGAGGCCTGAAAAATCTGCCATGCCTCAGGATAGAGACTTGCGGCCAGAGCAATGATAAACCAGAACGCGACCCCTGCCGCCAGCGCCAGGAAAATGAAGCTCGTGGCGACCTGGAGTTCAAAATTCGGCAGCGAAATCGAAGTGTTGTATTCCCGCTCCAGCAGGGAAACCCGGTTGAGAGCGGTCAGCACGAAGAGAACGGTCAAGACTACCGCGACCTTCAATGATGCGGTCCACCGGATGGCGCCGCTTCGAACGCGTTCGACAAAAAGCCATACTGCCCCTGCCACGAGGCCGGCGCCCAGAATGATGCTGAGCGCCACGAGCGCCGAATTCGGCAGCCGCGTAGTCTCCTGCTGCCTTACCCATTGCTCGGGAAGCTTGAAATAACGCGAAAATCCAGTTACCTGGTTGCCCACGATGTTCACTTGCAGCCGGTAATGCGCATCTCCCACATTGCGCGGATCACCTGGTTTGGCCTGCCAGACGAGTGAGTAATCCTCGCGAGCTTTGCGCTTGATGGCTTGAGTATCCTGGAGGGCGAAATCCGAAAGGTTGTAGCCGTGACGGGCGACCGCTTGGCTCCCCAGCGTCACAGCCTGCCCGGGAGAGAGGCTTGCGCCCGGAGCAGTCTCATTCAACAGATGGCGGTAAGCGAAAACTCCTCCGTCTGTGACGCTCACGAAGACGAGATGCTCCTCCTTATGCAATGGACGGAAAAATCGAACTTCCCACAGCAAAGGCTGGGTGGCTTGCCCAAAGATCTGATTAACCTTTTGGACCGGCAGCCTTTGCGAGAGGTATCGCAACGCCGCAGCATCCACATTTTCGTCAAGCCATGCGGCAGAACGATACGCAGCCACAGCTACATGCCGGGCAGTCAGGAAGACTTTGGCCGCCCGGACCGCCTGGGTGCTGCCCGTATGAATCCGAATTCCCTGGCCAATACGGTAAACCTTCACGAACGATAAGGCGATAAAAAACAGAACCACTCCACTAGCCGCTTTCACCCAAGCTTTGGGAAGCGGGTGGTAAGCGGGTTCCTGCTCCAGCGCGGTGCCGGCCTCGAGGCGCGGAGCTCTGGATACTCCTTCGCAGGAGTTGCTAAGCTCAGTTTCCTCGACGAAGGTTCCCGAGGCAAGATAGGCGCCCACCGCAACCAGGAGCGGAATGAGCATGATTCCTGCCGAAAGACCGCCCGAGATTTTGAAATAGGCGTTCGGAGAACGCAAAAGCAGGAACGCGGTGTAGAGCGCATCAACGGAATAGTGCCACATCAGCGTAGCCAGAATTCCGAACCGGAGCATGATAATGCCGATGATGATGCCGCCTACGCCCACTTCAACGCCGCGGATGAAGAACGGTTGGTTGGGGTAGGCGGAGTGGAGAAATCCCCAGTTGAACGCCGCAAGCGCCAGAGCGAGCGGCCATGACCCAGTCAACTTTTTCAGAAACGGGATGGCGAAAGCTCGAAACTGCATCTCCTCGGAAACGGCGGCAGAAAATCCCGTAAGTAGAACCGCGGCCCACGGCATGCTTGTATTGAGCATATTCGAGAACGGGATGTCCGACGGCGCCCAAGCTCCCAAGCGGTTGGCGACCAGATAGAAAACCGTCTGGTAGGCGAAGAAGAACACGGCAAGACAAATGCCCACGACATTGGCCATTAAAAACGGCCGCGAACGAAGTCCCCGCCAAGTGAAGTAGCGCCGGAAGGAAATTAGCCGTGGAAAGCTCTCGCGATAGACAGGTTCCGAACTGGCGACAACCAGAAAAATGAGCGCGCCAATCCCAAACGCGCTCATCACCGTTTCGAAAAAATATCCCGCGACAAAGCTCGAAAAAGAAGTTGTGGTTGTGAACGAAAATTCGGCCAGTGAAAATCCATTGAGCTGGCTGAGGAAGTAAAGGATCGCGGCTGCGGCTCCAAAGCCCAGCGAGAGCCTGAGCGGCACGTCACGATCTCGCAACCGCCTTACCAGGATGACCAGCATGGCGATGGAGAGAAGGACCCAAAAGACCTGGTCCACTAACTGCGCTGCATCGTTATGCGAGCGGATTTGCTGATAGCCGCGAATCCAGGCTTCGGGGACTTTGACATATTCGTCGTACCCGGCGATCTGATTTCCATCCACATCAACTTCCAACCGCAGGCTGCCGCTGCCAAGATTCACGTTCTTCTGCTTCCAGGTGAAGCTGTAGTCCGTGCGCGCAGGGCGCTTTCGGCGTTCAGCCTCAATGAATGCCAGATCGCTCAGCGTTCGTCCCATGCTCTGCGTCAGAAATGTTTCTGCTAGATTCCGGGCCTGCTCCTGGGCAAGGTTGGCGCCGGGCCTGTCTTCGGGGATTTCGTGTTCGAAGCTCACGACCTCGCCCGTGGGAGTGACATCGACGCTGAATTGCTCCTTCTGCTGTGGCTTGAACCAGCGGTGCGACCATCGCCACAAGCGGACCGGCCCGCGCGTGAGTCGGTCCATTCGCTCGAGTCCCTGCGTGCGCTCCAGGTAGAGCTTGGCCATGTCGTCATAATCAAACATGGCGGCGTGACGATAACCCGCCAGATTGAAGCCGCGCTCCGCAAGAAAGCGTTGCGCAATCAGTCCGGACTGGTTGCGGTTTACGCGGAACCGGATGGCAGCTTCGGGAAAGGCGTGGGAAAAATATTTCAATCCGATGATCAACGAGACGGCCGCAACCGCTACCGCAATCCCGATGTTTCGGTATTCTCTCGACGTAAGCTTGATTGGCATTGAATCGTCACCTCAGGGGCTTGCCCATCACCCACGCGGTTGAGCCGTCCGCATAGTAATTTTTCACCTCACCCAGTTTGGCGTATCCTCGCTTGCTATAAAAGGCTTGCGCGGCAAGATTCTCCTCGGCCGTTTCGAGTGAAACCACTTCCAGGCCCCCCGCGCGCGCCCATCCCTCCGCGGCATCCATCAGCGCCGCTCCCACGCCGCGCCGCCGCCAATCCTCCCTTACGTCAAGCGTGATAACGTGCATTTGGCTGTTGCGCGCCCGGCAAGCCACAACAAATCCTACAATTTCTTTCGCCTCTTCCGCGACCCACGTTTCCGAGGTCCGGTGCTTTACAAAAGCCGAGAGTTCTTCCTGCGAATAAGAGACGCCGGGGGGAAAGCACGACTGGTCGATTTCGTAGAGTGTCGGAAGGTCGGCGGCCTTGAAGGAGCGAAGCTGCATAGGGACAATAGGCCCCTGCGGGCCAGGACTACCTTCTCACTCCCGGCCACGGGCGGCGCTAGCCGAATATACGCTTATGAAGAGGCTTTGCCTCTTTGGTCCCTTGCTGGACCGGCAGGCGGGAAAGCAAATTCTCTATTTCGTTTGCCGGGATACGCGGCGCCGCCCCTCTCCAATACTTAATCTCCCTCAGACCGGTCGCGGCTTCGAGGCAGCGGAGGCATGCCGCGAGGTGCGTTTCAGCAGGCTCTTTGTCGTACCATCCTGCCTGGCCATCCTGAATTCGCACAAATTGCCGAAGCGCCGGGCAAGCCTCTGTACGCGCCTCGCGTGCTTGCTTCTGAAGCTGCAGCCACGCGGCGGGAAATGGACACGCATCCACCTTGTGCGCGAAAGCGGGTCCGAATTCCGCGCGCAGACGGTCAGCGCTTCGTTCTGCCACCGCGGGACTAATGCGGAAAATCGCTTCGAGGGTGGCGTCGGAATAGCCAGCCAATTTCAGGAAGAGAATCTCTTGGTGCAGTAGCGGTAGGTCTTTCAATAAATCCCTGAGATGGCCAAGGGTGAGATCGGGTTCGCCTCGACCCTCCACTGAGTGGGTCCGGGTAAGAGCCTGTTCCAAAAGGAAAGACCGCAAACCGGCCAGGAACTCCGGTTCGGACTGATGTTCGAGGCTTTGAAGCTGGCTGAAGTTTTCCGCACAAACCGCGCCGAGAACTTCCTGCCACAACGTTATCGCACTGGATTGGCTGTCAAGATAAATCTGACCCAGATGAATCATGGCGGGACTGTATTCCGCCAGCAACGTCTGCCACGCTTCCCTGTTGCCCTCCGTGCAGCCTGCAAAGATTTTATGAAAAGTAAGCAAGTTCGAACGGTCCAGGATTGAGCCCTGTCCGTGCTTTACCTCCGTTGCGCCGCTTCGATGCTTGCCCGCAAATCGCTCACAATCTCCGCGGCCGTCGCTGTGACCGCCTTCGAAAGCGGCGGAGGATTATAGGATTTGTGGATAACGTCCTGCCAGACCGGCTTCCCGTTCCGCCCGCTCAGATAAACTTCCGAGTGCACGTCCTTCAAGTGCGGGGAATCGAAACAGCTCCCCTGCAAAATGGCGTCAGCGTCTCGCTTGCTGCTTACAATATGGAAGGGACCATTGGCAAGATCCTGCATGAGCTTCAGATTGAGGTTATTGTCCATCAATCCGACGTAAATGTTGTGCACCGTGCGGAGCCGGTTAGGATCGAGGATTTTTGCGTTGAGGGGACCTACCACCGACGGCCCTTCCAGACTAGGAGCATTGGGCGCGGGCTGTGGCCCCAGGGTGGGACGCTGTTGTTGCGAATTGCTCTGACGGCATACCGCTAGATTGGAAAACAGGATGGCTGCCGCCAACAGGATGACGCGCTTCATGGGCGACCTCACAATGCAGATCTTAAGCTGATTCTAGCAGAAAAAGGGATACCGAAGGAGAGTATCAGCGAGCTTGTGTAATGCGTCAGATTCGGACTCCACAAACGGTGTAGCGCCGGCATCTTGCCGGCATTTGCCGCCGGGACGGCGGGGCTACGCGCCCGAAATTCAAGGATCGCGAGCCGGGTGGCCGTTGGTGTCTAAGATGGAACGTACTTTCTGAGCTAGAGCCTCGGCAGAGAACGGTTTTTGAATAAAGAGCGCATCACTCCCCAGCACTTCTGCGCCTCCGATTTTGTTGCCGGCATAGCCGGTCATGAAGAGAACCTTGGATTCGGGGTGCAATTCACCAGCGGCGCGAGCGAGTTCCAGCCCGCTCAATTGCGGCATGACCACATCGGTCAATATGATGTGAATCGGCGCCCGGTGACTGCGGCAGAGAGCCAGCGATTCCTCTCCCGTTCTTGCCTCGAGCACGTGATAGCCCCTGGAGGCCAGCACTCTTCGAAGGAGCTCCCGGACGGAATCTTCATCCTCTACGAGAAGAACGGTCTCTGATCCCCTAACTTCCTGAACGGGAAAGCCTGCCGTTCTTAGCCCCGAAGGGTCCTCATCGACAGCGGGAAGGTAAATTTTGAACTGTGTTCCCTTACCCGGCTCGCTTGAAAGCCAAATATAACCGCTGCTCTGCTTGACGATGCCGTAAACCGTAGAAAGGCCCAGCCCGGTACCCTTGTCTTTTTCCTTGGTCGTAAAAAAAGGCTCAAACGCGCGCGATCGAGTCTCGCCATCCATGCCGCATCCGGTGTCGGATACTTCCATCAGAACGTACTTCCCCGGTTGAACGCGGACATGGTCCCGCACGAACCCCTCCTCGACGAGGGAATTGGACGTCTGAATGATGAGCTCTCCACCCACGGGCATGGCGTCGCGAGCGTTGACAGCTAGATTCAGAATCACCTGTTCGATTTGTGCCGGGTCCGCTTTCACCCGGCCCAGCCCAGGACCCGAGATGACCTTCAGCTTGACGTCCTCGCCAATCACCCTTCGCAGCATGCCGCTCATCTCAGAGACAACAGCGTTCAAATCGAGGACCTGGGGAGCCATCACCTGGAGCCTGCTGAAGGCCAGCAATTGCCGGGTCAGCGAAGCCGCCCTTTCGCCCGCTTTCTTAATCTGGTCCGTGTAGCGGCGCAGAGAGCTATCGGGCGGCAGCTTTTCCAGCACCATGTCGCTGTAACCCAAAATGGCAGTAAGCAGATTATTGAAGTCGTGCGCGACACCGCCCGCCAGCCGCCCGACGGCTTCCATCTTCTGCGCTTGGAAGAGTTGCTCCTGAAGGCCCCTTTGCTCGGTTATGTCACGATAGTTGATCACGATCGCGCTGACGCTCGGCTCATCAAGTAAATTCGTCCCGAGCGCCTCGATCCATCGCCACGAGCCATTTTTGTGCCGATAGCGAAGCTGTGTGACCTGAGAACTAAAAGGGCGCCGCACGATGGTTTGGAATACCGAAAGTATCTGTGGTGCGTCGTCAGGGTGCACCAACTCAAAGATATTCTTCCCCATCCGCTCGTCGATGTCATAGCCCAAAATGGGGCTGACCGCATGGCTGGAATAGATAACGCGCCCGGTGGAATCAATCAGGGAAATGGCGTCGGAACTTTTTTCAAGCAGAGTGCGGAACCGACGCTCGTCACGCCGCACCGCCTCCTCTGCCCGCTTCCACTGCGTGATGTCGAGTAAGATTCCTTCTATGACCGGCGGGGACTCCGGCCCATAATCGACCAGACTGGCGCTCGCCAGAGCCCAGACCGGCTGTCCGTCCAGCCGCCGGAGATCAATCTCGAAGTGATCGATTGATTTCCTCTCCCTCACCCTCCTCAACAGATACTCGATATCCTCCTGTCTGGACGCGATTTCCTGCAGCCGGTGCATGCGGGCGTCCTCGCACCGGGGGTATCCAAGGATGCGAGCGCCCGCTTCATTCAAATCGACAATCTGGCCTTCCAGAGACGCCCGGTAAACGCCGGCCATGTCTTGATCGAAGAGCGACTGGTATCTCTCTTGCGCCAACCGCCGCGCCCGGTTGGCCCATGCGGTTTCATCCTGATGCCGTTTTAGTTCAAGAATTCGCGCCACAATCAGAGGCAGCCTCACAAGCTCCCTCGGACTCACCCAATCCGCCAATTCCGGACGTACGATCCCCGCAGGGCCATAATTGAAATAATCGCTCAGTTGAATGAACGGTGTGCCTGCGGCGCTCCTGTTTATCGCCTCGGCGGTTTGGTTGCCCGGACTCGATGGCAGATCAGGCTCGCCAATGATCAGTGCGTATTTCTTCAACTTCAGCGCCGCCTCAAACTCCGCCCACGAGCTGACCAAGTCGGTCGAGAAATTCAGACCGGCAGTGTTGAGCATAGCGATGCACCGCTTTCCAAGTTGCGAATCATCCGAGACGATCAGAATTTCAAGCCGGACTCCAGTTTCCTGTGGGTGAACTGGAACGGGTGCAGCCACGGGAACGCGGTCGGCCACGGAATGGAGAGCGTTTTCGGGCATCCTTCCTATTATATGATATATTACACATAAAGTAACAGGCCTCTCACCCGCATAGCTCCCCACTATTTTTTGTGCCAGAATAGAAGTCTGACCATAAGCATTTTGCATGCGAAGGGCGGGTGCTGGACACCCTAACATGGGGTGGTCTGTGGACATTCTTCCGCAGCGGGCGCTTCCCGAAGCTATCCCTCAGAAGGCCTTGGACTTACGAACGGCGAGGGGCTGCCTTGCGGGATCCTCCAGGGCTATTTCACCCGAGGGGGAGACGACCATCCAACGGCCAAACTCAAGCTCGAAAATTATCCCAGGAGGAGCGGTATGCCTGACGTTGAGAAGCAGGTTCTTTCTAATGGGCTGACCGTCATTACGGAGAGCATGCCCGCCGTACGATCCGTTTCAATCGGAATCTGGGTGCGCACGGGATCTCGTCAGGAGGGCGAGTTGGAAAATGGCATTACCCATTTCCTGGAGCACATGGTTTTCAAAGGTACCAAGAACCGGACAGCGGAGGAAATCGCCCGGTCAGCGGACTCCATCGGCGGCCACCTCGATGCGTTTACCGCCAAGGAATGCACCAGCTTTTCTATTAAGGTCCTCGACGAGCATGTGGAGAGAGGGTTCGAAGTACTCGCTGATCTGGTGAAGAACCCAGTGCTTATGCCCGAGCATATCAGCAAAGAGAGCCAGGTGGTGCAAGAAGAAATCAAGATGGTGGAAGATACGCCTGACGATCTGGTTCACGAAATCTTCACTGAAAATTACTGGCGCGGTCATTCGCTGGGCCGTCCGATCCTGGGAACACGCCAGACCGTCCGGAGCTTCGACCGTCCCCGACTCACGGACTATTTCCAGTGGCATTATACGCCCCACAACATGATCATCACGGCGGCGGGACATCTGTCGCACGCCGCGATCGTCGATCTGGTGGCAAGGGAATTTGCTGATGTTCCGCCCGGCCAGCCGGCGGTTCCCGACCCCGCCCCGATACCCCATCCGGTTATCCGCCACCGGCACAAGAAGAATCTTGAGCAGGCGCACATCTGCCTCGGTACTCCGGCTTATTCTCACGCGGACGAAAAACGGTATGCTTGTTACATCATGAATACCGTGATGGGCGGAGGAATGAGCTCCCACCTGTTTCAGAACATCCGCGAACAGCGGGGTTTGGTGTACGCCGTCTTTTCCGGTCTCAGTGCGTTCCGGGACACGGGGTATCTGAGCGTTTACGCGGGAACGGCTGCCGAGCAAGTCCCGGAAGTCGTCAAACTGATTGTCGAAGAGCTTCATCAGATGAAAACCAAGCCCCTCACTGATGACGAGCTTCAGCGCGCCAAGGACTATCTTAAAGGCAGCACCCTACTGGGTCTGGAATCCACCATGAGCCGCATGTCCAATCTGGCCCGCCAGGAGATGTATTTTGGCCGCCACATGAGCATGGACGAGATCGCTCAGCAAGTGGATGCCGTGACAGCGGAGGGCGTCCTCCAAGTTGCTCAAGAACTCTTTGACCCCGGACGAATCGGGCTTACGGTTCTCGGACCTATGGACGGCGTGAAACTCAGCCGCGCGGAGCTTCAATGCTAAGCGAGTCCTTCTTGCCGTGCGACCAGCCGCGAAGCAGCCTGGTGGCCAGCGCCAAAATTGCCAGCGCCAGCGAAAAAAAGATTATTCCCCCTTTCCGGTGAAGATTCCCGTGCATGAAACCCATGTCCACATAATTTCCCAGCATGGAGAGAATGAATACTCGCAGGCCGTTAGTGAAAGAAATAATGGGGAAGACCATCAGAACCAACAGGCCTTTTTGCCATGCGGGTTTAAGGGCGAAATGGCCTACCAGGATCGTGGTGATAAACAGGGCCGTTGCGGAATGAATCCCGCTGCATTCCTTGGCGACCACAAGGGTCAGCCGCGGCAGAAAAAAGGTCAGCCCGTTTCTCAAAACAGGTATGCCGCTGAGCGAGTAGAGGAAGGAAGCGACGTCGGCAGATCCGTGCTGGATGGCGGCAAGGGGCTTGGCCATCACAACGTGGGGGAGCGGCACGAGGAGAAGGGTGAAAAGCAAGGCAAACAGCCCGGCGCGCGAAGCGCGACGGCCATAGCACAAGGCGAAGCCGCCGATCCCAATAACAACAAAACCCAGGATTTTGAGGAACAGTTCGCTGCCCGAGCCCAGCCGGCTCGAATAGATGGCGCCTGCGCTCGCCACCGTGATTCCGGCCAGGATGAGGAATATTCCAAGACCCGGCGAGTAATGAACCTCCCGGAAGATCTTTCTTCTTTCGATGTAAAAGAGACTCAAGGAAACCAGCGGTATCAGACCAATATAAGAGTACTCGGCGCTACTCCTGCACAGCGCGATCAGGTTCTCTAGCGGTGCTAAGAAGACAAGAATCGAAACGGCGGCGAGTGATGCCTGTAGGAGGTTTTTCGGTGAAGCCAGACGATGAAAGTCTGTGCGGGAGACGTGACGCAGAATGGATATTCCCAGTTTCTGGTCGATAGGCACTCAGAATCACCCCTCAGCGTTGCAAAAAGAAAAGGCCGGATTCGCAACCAACGGAATCCGGCCTTGTTACGACCCTATGAAGTGCTTGCCCAACTATTGTGGCGGCCGAAACCTTTCTTGACAATCGTGGCTTCGGATGCCCCCCGCCATCCGGCGTGTCGGCAAGCGCTGCTTCCCTGCGCCACCCTCCTGCTCAAGGGAATCCCTGAAGAAACCTGGATGAAATCCTCCGATTATACGCCAACTTTTTCCGGCTCTGGCTCCCGCGCAGGCTTGGCGGCGAGGCTGCCAATCTGCACCAACTCGGGGGCAGGCTTCTTGAGAACCAGTTCCTCGTAAAGCTGGCGAGCCTGCTGAGCTTCCCAAGCGGCTTTTCTACGAAGCTTCTCCTCTTCCGCCGCAGTCATGGGAATATCATGCTCCCGCTCACGAACCCGCGCCGCGTCGGCCGCGTCAACTTTAAGGGAGTGCTCGTAATTTTCAAGGCCCACGGACTTGCCGCGCGCATAAATTTCATGTTTGCCGTGACTCTTGTACCACTCAGCAACGGTGGCGTTTTTATGCATATTTTCAATGATCTTTCGCCACCCGATTCCCGTGTTGTAGGCGCAGAAGGAAATCTCGCCCTGCTGCGTGGCGTAAGGGATAATGCACATCTCGGTGCGGCGAAAATCATAGTTGAATAAATCCTGGAACCACATGCCGGCGATGAAAAGAAAGTTCCAGGGATCGGAGCGTCGCTTCATCGCATCTTCGTAGGTACGATTGGGACCGGAATCGCCATAAGTCTTCTTGGTCACGGCTTCGCCGCGCAGCGCGAACGACTTATCAAACTTCTTGAGGAGGTCGACCAGCGCCAGGCTGCTGGGCGCCTTGAAGGGCCGGTAGTTCTTGAGCAACGCCAGCGCCATCATGAAGTTTGAAAACCCCCGGCCACGGGCGGCGTCCGAGATCATCTGTAAATCACGAATAAATCCCGGAACGTTCAGGAACTCTGGGACAGGAGCCCATTCTTTATTTTCCTTGTTGATCATCAAAGCCGTGCCAATTCCGCAATTGGGATGGCAACCGCAGCTCACCATGCCCCACTGGGACTCGGGGCCATGAACGACGTCAGCGAAATCTGCAAAAGTGCTGAACAAGGAAAGGGGAAACCAGTCGCGCGTGGGCTCGGTGATCCCTAGCTGGCTTTTGACATCTCGGGCCATGTGGGAAAGCGTATAGCGCTGCCGCAGGCGCCGCTCCGGCGTGATATCCTCATCGCGTCCGGTAAAAGAAACCGGCTGGAAGGAGACAAACGCGATTTTCTTCGGGTTCTCGCGCGCAAACTTGATGATGGGCCCCACCTGGTCGTTGTTAATTCCATTCACCAGCGTGGTGACGAGAATGATCTCGATGCCAGCGTCGTGCATGTTGTCGATGGCCTTAAGCTTCACGTCAAACAGGTTGCCCACCTTGCGGTGGCTGTTGGCGTCGTTGCCGATGCCGTCGAATTGAAGGTAAGCGTAGCGAAGGCCCGCATCGAAAGCGCGGCGGCTGAATTCCTTGCTCTTGGCGAATTCAATGCCGTTCGTCGCCGCCTGCACGCTGTTGTAGCCAATCTTGCGCGCGTAGCGCACGGCATCGATGAAATAAGGCGATACGGTCGGCTCGCCGCCGGAAAACTGCACGGACATCTGGCGCCGCGGTTTGATCTTGAGCGCGTTGTCCAGGATCTCGGTAATATCCTCCCAGCACAGCTCGTGAACAAAGCCCACCTGGTTGGCGTCCATAAAGCAGGGATCGCACATCATGTTGCAGCGGTTCGTGAGGTCCACCGTCAGGACGGAGCCGCGACCGTGCCGGATGGTGCTCGACCCGTGATTGTGAAGCTTCTCGTCGTTGTGGGCCCGGATGTCACGTCCCGGGAAGTTGCTCTCAATCCACCGCAGAAAGTTGACATCGACAGCCATCATATCCTCATAATGGCCGTGCACCGGGCAATCCTTGACCATCCAAACCTGCCCGTCCCGTTCGATAATGCGCGCCTTGATTTCCCCAACTTTTTCCTTCAGCAGTACTTCAACGTCCTTATCGCCGTTGAGAATCTTTTCGCGCGCTTCCTTCACGCAACCGGGGCACAACGAGTCCGTCTCGCGCGGCCACCCTAGTTGAGGCCTTGTCTTCTGCCAAGATTTCAAAATGGGCTTATCCGACCATTTGGGTGTGAAACTTGGATTGGGGCGATATTTGTTAAAAAACTGGATCGAATCGAACGCCACCCCTGCGAAAGAGCATAGGGCACCATCAAAATATTTCATCAGCCGCTGACCTCTTACTCTTGGCATTAGCGTTGGACCTCCTGTCGGTTAAGTTGAATCGTCCTGTTCACTCGCGGACGGCGCAGAATTGCGCTCCCCCTGCTTGTTAGTGGTTGAATATATCACCGAATCTAGCCTGCTGCCAGACTAAAGCTTATAAAATTCTAAGACTCCCGTCGCAGTCCCACTTTGCACTCCCTCCGGACTTGTAGGCATCCGAATAGGTGCAATCTGCCGCTCCCAAGGCTCATGTTAGTAGGCGGCCCTAATGCCGTTAAGTTTTTTTTGCCGAATGGTCGTTTTAGGCGGTTAGATGGCTCGGAAGTTGCCGCGAACGGAAGTCAATCTCCCTATAATCAATGCCTTGGCAGGGGAAAGGAATGGCGGCCTTGCACAGTGAAGGACTTGGCGAATTCCTTGATCTCGATGAATTGGTTCAGGGGGACATCACGGAATGTCTG
>JASHOS010000293.1 GCA_030040995.1 Terriglobia bacterium
AAGCGTGTTGTTGCGGTGGTCGGTTCTTACGCGTCCCAGTTATGTTGTCAGGATTGGTACCACGGTGGTCGGTGAGTCCTCAAGCAGTGCTTTCTCCGGCCAGCTTGAGGACGGCCGCCTGTGTCTTTGCAGATAAACGAAAGCCTAGGCTATCAAGAAATGCAAGGACAGGCTCAAGTCGGGCGATCCGGCCTTCCACTTTCGCGCGCAGGAGGATTCCAAGCGTGCCCGTGAAGGTCAGCTTCAATGCCTCAGCGTGTAAGCGCGCTAGTCGTTCATCGAGGATCACCACTGAGTTTGGAACCTGCAGTCCTAAGGCGAGCACTTCTTTCTCCCCTGCCCCCAAATCGGTTGCAGTGGGTACCTTGCCGAGTCCTTCCGGAGCTTGAATCTTCATCCAGGGAAGCATGCCGATTTCCGGCAAGTCGATACCGATCGCCCCGCCTAACTCCAATTCACGCACGACGGCGGGCGGAATGAGCGTGCGAGTGTAAAACTCGTCCAATAAATGCAGATAGCCGGTTTGATGCAAGTACTGAATTGGCGAAGTATCGCAGACAGCCTCACGCCCTCTTGAGATCGTGGCTCAGCTCCTCTTCGGTGAGGTCGAACGTGGTCACTCCGTAATCGGATAAGTGGCTGAGGAAGAATGGCTTCGGCACGCCGGCCAGTTGCGCGGCAGCCCCAGACGAAAGCTGGCGCATTTCATACAACTTCACGGAGGCGGCAAACCGAATCCTGGAGGTAAGGTCATCCGGCGTCGCCTTGAGGGCGAGGCGGATCTCGTCCGGTATGGTAAAAGTGATCTGGCTCATATGTCACCTATGCTCCGATTCTACCGCAATTCAATCGAGTTCATCGATGTGATTTCCGCTCGATCCCGCACTGGGGCGTTCAATTTCCTGTTGGATCCCGCTGTTTCAATTGCTTCGGCGACGTCGCCGGTTAAGTGTTCGCCCGCGGGCAGAGCGCGTAAATGCGTGCCGTGCATGCTGCAGCTCGCGAGAACGCCTTACCGAAAAGTCATGATGAAAAGAAACGTATCATCGGGCCCACCGTAGCTTGGAGCTGGGAGTAGGCGCCGTTCTCCAAGTGATATCACGGCCCAGTTTAGGAGTAGAGCCTATCGGAAGCGTGGGTGAGCTTCAGCCGGTCCGTAGAGACCTCCGCGCCTCATACACCGTCTCACCAAAGGCCTTCCACTGAAGGGCACATCTGCTTTTTAGTGAATCTCTGACGCGATCGACCGAAGGGCAGAGGCCTTGCTCATGAAGGCGTTGCACAATTGCCGGGATCGCCTGGCGCGTCGCTTTTTCCTGTGCCCTACGTTGTTTTCTCTGATATTCCGAATATCGAGCGCCGAGGGCGAGATGTAGTTCTGGAAAGTGACCACGCGCGAAGTCCGCAACTATCCCTAATCGCGCGTAAACCTCCTGACGTCGAGGTGGTGGCGTTTCGTTCAATGAAGCTTTCAGTTTGCAGTGCAGGCCGGCGAGCTTCGCTTCAATGTACTGCCGCCGACGCTCTTTAATTTTCTGACGCAAGGTAGGAGCGAGTGCCCTTAGAAGTCCCGAATGTGATACGCCAGCCCTTCGACCCAGTTCGCCAAGGGTCGGCGGAGGATTCTCTTGAAGTGCCTGTTTCAAAGCTGGCTTGATAGTCTCGATCCTTTCCGCCCTTTGTCGAGTGATTTTCTCGCCTATTGCCCTCCACAGCTCCGGGAACTTCTTACGAATGTGCGTAGCGCCTGCGTAACCCAGAGAGGCCGCGATGCGTTCCATCGAAGGGATGCGATCTTCGGCTCTCAGATAATCTTCCAGCACCTGCTTCAGTCTTGGCAGTTCGCAGATGGGTTTTGCTCCTTGCTGGGACCACGAGGCCCAGCGATTGGACTGGCGGTAGCGTTTGCGAATCTGAACGCAGTGCCCGTGATCGGCATGGTGAAGCGCACAGGTGTGCATATATCCAAGCCTGCGGGCAACCTCAAACAGGCTCGGAGGCGGCTGCTCTTGTATCGCCTCCTCAAGAGCTTTCCGAATTCTATCGCGGCTGTGCCTGGGTACTACTTTTCTTTTCCTCTCACTGCAGAAGCCCGCTGTGCCTGTTTCTTCCCAGGGCAGCGGCGTGTCGGGCATGGCAACGTGAAGATCGCCCAAGCCTCGCCCGCTGTCCTGGGCAAGCAGGATGGCAAGCGCGGTAAGCGTGGCTCCGCCGTCTCCGAACTCCATCAGCTTCAATCCATCGCCAAGGTGGTTCGGATGAATCAATTGCTTCCGATCTAAATTCACTACGATGTGGTACTGCCCCATAACCGGTTAATCTCCTTTCAGTTGAGTTGGTTAAATCTGGCAATCAGGAAGGAACCGAGGCCCTTACGGGGCCTCGGTTGTTGTCGGCTTATCCGCGTAACCGGCTTTCAGAATCCGGTCGGCGGCGTGGAAGATGCGTTGGGCTGAGCGTTCGCTGATCGGCTCACCCTTCGCCCAAGACTGGATGTAACCCCTGCTGTACTCCGCGCCGGGCAATCCGAGCGATTCGCAGCAAAGCAGGGCCACAGCCTCGGCTTCAACCTCCGCAACACTGCGTGGCGTCTGCTCGGTATCGGCCATATCTTGCTCATTGCAATGAAGAATGGAGTGGGCAAGCTCATGCATGAGGGTTTTGAAGGGCAGGGCTGCCAGCGGATTGACGGCGATCTTGCCGCCGCGCTTGGCATAGCCTTGGGTGTTACCGTCCAGATCCTCGAATGGGACTCGCTCGATATTCAGGGCCGCACGCGCCTTCTGCTCGTTCCATTCCGGGATGGCCGGCGCTTGATATTCCGCGCCTTCGGTCTGCGACAAGACGAACCAGTGGGGCTTATAAGTGAAGTGGGTGTAAATAAATTCTTCTTCCTGCTCCGTCCCGTCGTCTTTTTTCACTGTCCTTGTCCGCTTGCAGGCGAGAGGAAGGCAGAGCGTTAGCGCGCGCGCGCCCTTCTTGACGCGCCTTCCCAGTTGCTTCCACTTCATGAATGAGGCCAAAGGACCCGGAGTGATTGCCCTCTCCGCGCACTGAAACAACGCCAGAAGTTGGTTGCCCAAGCTATAGTTGTGAAAACGTGAGTACGCCTGATGAATGAAGCCGGGCTTAGACACGGCCTCATCCAACAAAGCTGCCCATGAAACCATCGGTTTCTTGTCGGTTCTCTCTTCTCTCTCAGTCCGTCCACTGACGGATGCAACCGCTGTGTGCCCCTGGGGACCTGCGCTTTGGTTTTCGGTCTGTCGAATTTGGTTTTGCTCGGTCATAGAGTTTTTCTCCTTTTCTGCCCTGCTTCTCGCGGGGCATAAAAGGCAGGGAGTGCCTCCTCCCGCCGCTGCCCTGACGGGGGAGCCGCAAAAAATCTCGCCATGCGGGAAATGACCGCTTGATTTTTTCGGGGGGACCGTCACCCGGAGGGTGGCGAAGCGGGGGCAGAGCTTGCGTCGGCAGGGCGGAGGGGTATTCACTCGCCTGCGATGCCCGCGAGAACAGGCGCGAAAAGGAGACGTGACCGAGCGCGTCAAACCAGAAGACAGACCCGAAAACAAATCGGAAGCGCAGCCCGCAGTGGGCAGAACGCAGTTGAGGGAGGTATTACGGGAAATTCTAAACGCTACATGAACTTTAGTAACAAGGGGAGGTGCTCGCCAAACAAGTCGCTCCTGCGTATCCCGTTCGGAAGTGGCTTAAGCGCTCATAAAGCCGAGGGCGGTGGGTGTCGATAATAATCAGTGAAGATAATCACTAGGTCCGAGTGACATCGTCGTACTGGAGGCATGGGAAGAGCGCCCCGAAACACAATGGACATTTCGTTGCTCCACATCCTGGAGTCTTTTGGCTTTGACGGAACCAGAGCAACCAGGCTGGTCCGCCACCAGAGCAAAAGCTATCCTGTCAAAGAACTGCGTCGCCACGATTGGTTTGAACTCTATCAGGCGTATCAGCGAAGGCCGGTATTCCACGATGCGGAGCAGATCGTTTCTTTCTACGGATTGTCTGGAAGCCGAGCGGGCTTTTACGGTGTCTACAAAGTTGGGCATCACCGGCCAAACAGCGAGGGGCCGGCTCCTGCCGGATGTGAGTGGGCGCGTCGCTGGAAACGACCGCCCGGATTCTTCTATGAGCTCAAACGAGATCAGAGATTTGACGGGCTTCGTGATCGCTTGATCATCCACTGGCCAGGGGCGCGCCAGTGGGTTCAGAAGAGTTGGGACAACAATTACGTTGCCGAGATTCTGGAGTGCGGACGTAGACTTCCGCCGTTTTCCAACTATCTAGTATTTAGATTCATCAAAACATTTACATTTCTATAGGTTTGGTGGTAGTTTGGTCAAGAGCCAGGATGGCCACAACCTCCAAATATCCGAAACT
>JASHOS010000040.1 GCA_030040995.1 Terriglobia bacterium
GGTAATAGCAGTAAATCTCTACCAAACCCACCTTGCCCAGCTTTCCGGCCTGCACCACCTTTTCCCGCGCATCCACCAGGTGCGGCGTGCTGCGACGCTGCAAGCCCACCTGCACCACGCGGTTATACTTGCGCGCGGCCGCAACCATGGCCTGACCTTCAATCACGTCCCTGCTGATCGGCTTCTGGCACCAGACATCGGCCCCGGCCTTTATGGCTTCAACCATCGCAAGCGCGTGCCAGTGGTCCGGGGTGTCTACCAGCACGATGTCCAGATCTTTTTCGGCTAGCATCTTGCGGTAGTCGCTGTAAGTGCGCGGCTTCTTGTGCGATGCCTGCCGTTGCGACGTCAACTTTGCCGCGTCGGCCAGCATGCGCGAATCGGTGTCGCACAGCGAGACCACCTCCACCGGCGATACTTGGATCAGGCGGAAGAGATCCGTCTTGCCATACCAGCCGCAGCCGATCATACCCACCCTTAGTTTTTTCTGGTCCGCGGCTTGCTCCCTCTGGGCGCTTGCCAGCCAAGCCAAGCCTGCGGCACCCGTGTAAACGAACTGACGACGATTCATGGTGCTCCTTTACTCTTATGCATGCAGATTCTACGGTACCGAAATGACGGAGTCGCGGCGGCCGGTTCGCGCTGAAGAATCTCGAAACCCTCCAGTGCTTCACGCAGTCGCGCCAGCGGTGATGACTAAGATATTGCGATTGACGGCCTCACATCGTCTTTAGTATACAGATAGGCGCGTGCTTTGCGAACCGCTTCTGCGCACGGCACTGTGCTACCCCTCTAGAGGAGAGGAGATGGTCCGAATGAAATCGACTTCTGCATGCGCCGCCGTCAAACTGCGTCCTGTTCCCGCAGCCTTCTTCCACCTGCTTCTCAGAAAGACCACGGTCCGAACCCGACCGCTGGCTGGGATGGCAGCCCTTCTCGTGGCCGGCATGCTGCTATCGGCTTGGGGCGTGCGCCCTGTATGCGCTCAATCGCGCGCAGCATCGGACACTACTCCACCGCCGGCGTGGGGTCAGAATCCCAACGGAATGCACATCTATATATGGGCGGGTTTGAAGTCACACTTCTCGGGGCAGCATGATTATCCGCAGTTCCTAGCAGATTGGAGCAAGATCCTGACCGCACACGGCGCGGTGGTAGACGGGGCGCTGCACGCACCGAGCGCGGCGGACCTCGATCATACGGACGTGGTCGTTATCTACAAGGGCGATGCGGCATACCTGAGCAACGAGGAGAAGGGTATTCTGGAAGCGTTCGTGAGGCGGGGCGGCGGCCTCGTGAGCTTCCACGATTCTCTCTGTGGGCCGGACCCGGCCTACTTTGCAACCCTCGTGGGAGGCGCCAAGAAGCACGGACAAGTCAATTACACCTGGGACGCGCCGATCGCGTACCACATCGTAGATCCATCGAACCCGATCATGAAGGGCATGTCGGATATTACGATCTGGGACGAAGCGTTCTTCAAAATGACCTGGGCGACAGAACCGAAAATCCATGTGCTGGCCACCGCCGTGATCCCCGCAACCCGGTTTGCCGGCGGCCATGCGGGGGAAGTGGTGCCCCAGATCTGGACCTACGAACACACGCTTCCCGGCGGAAAACCGGCGCGCGCGTTTGTGTGGATGCAGGGCCATACCTACGCCAACTTCGCGAACTATCAGATTCAGCAGATGCTGCTGCGCGGAATCGCCTGGGCGGGGAAGCAACCGGTGGATTCGCTGGTGGACTACGTACCTCCGAAGCGCTCGATAAATGGTTTTCCCTTCTCTTCTCCAACCGCTCAGGGCGCGAATTCATCTCCGCGCAGTCGATAAGCCGGTTACCCCTTCGCGCTTAATCAACCGTAATATGAAACACCGGCCATTCAAGTCCCGGCTTTCTTCTTGGGTTATCGGTCAGCGGCTGCAACTGGCCTACTTGTTCTAGCGAGCCGTCCATCCGCCATCGATGACAATATCCGTGCCAGTAATGAAGCCGGCGGCCTCCGAACACAGATAGCAGGCCAACGCTCCAATCTCTTCGACCTTGCCCCAGCGTCCTACCGGCAGACTGGCAAGAAACTGCGCATTGGCCTCCGGATTGTTCATCACTGCTGCATTCATGTCGGTTCCAAAGGGCCCGGGGCTGATTCCGTTCACGGTAATTCCTGCGCCTGCGAGTTCCAGGGCCAGCGCACGTGTAAGGCCGAGCAGACCAGCCTTGGCCGAAGAGTAGGCGGCGCGTCCGGGGAGCGAGACGTGGCTCATGATGGAGGTCATATTGAGAATTCGCCCATAGCCGGTTCCCTGCATGCCCGGGACAAAGGCGCGGCACATCAGGAATGTGGAGGTCAGGTTTGCATCCAGAATACTGCGAAACTCCTCCAGGGAAAATTCAACGAGATTCCTGCGAAGATTGGCTCCGGCATTATTGACGAGAATCTGCGGGTCTCCGACCTGGCCTCTGACGGCAGCCGCCAGATCGCGCACATCTTCTTCACGGGTGACGTCGGCGCGGAAAACGGCTGCAGTACCGCCGCTGTCGACGATTGCGCGGCGCACTTCTTCCAGGCGTTGGGTATTTCGCGCCACTAGAGCGATCCGCGCACCAGACAGAGCTAATGACCTGGCCATCGCTTCGCCCAGACCGCGGCTCGCACCCGTAATCACTGCTGTCCGCCCTGTCAGATCGACATTCATTTCTCAATTCTCCTATCGCTAGTACAGGATCCCTGCCGGCGGCATCGCCGAGAGGTTACCTGTATCCGATCTCTCGTACTGAAGATCAGATGAACATAGAGCTCAGAGAGCAACTGGCCCAAAGGTAGCACCTCTGATCGTCCGCCCCTTCAGGGCTTGAGATCTTGAAGCAGCCTTAAGCCCAGGCCGGTGGCCTGGGCTGGGATAGAACGCGCCTTCGGCGCTTCGAATGCCTCGTGGCTCGGAATGCAAAAACCCCACGGCCGGCACATCCGGCTGTTGCGCGAACAACGCGTAGGCGACACACTCCCATCGTTAATCCATCCATGTTGCGCGTCTCAGATCCCGCTCCCTTCTTCTCCATCCGAACCGTCGCGACGATTCATCGAACTGCTCTGTTTTTGCCCAGCCTGATCGAGACTGAAAGCATAGACGCGATCACCGGCGCCGAAGAGAATCCACTGCTTGCCGTCGAGCATGTAGGTGATGATGCCGCCCGACTCGGTAGCCGCCAGGGTGTAATGCCAGAGCACCTGCCCCTTGTCAGCGCGGTAGACGATCAGGTCCTGCTGGTCGTCTCCGGTAATCAGGAGATTGGCAGCCGTCGTGAGCAGGCTGGGACCGACAGTGATAGGAGCGTTGTTCAGGTTGGGATAGACGTGCGTCCACACGTCGCTTCCCGTGAGCGGATCAATCGCCTGCAGCACGCGTTTGGAGTGGCCAATCCCCGCGAAAATACCGGCATATCCCGAAGGATGCTTGCTGTCGTCGGTGAGGTAATAGAGGGCGTTTCCTTCGACGCTGTTGACATAGAACAATCCGGTGTCGGGATTGTAGGCTGGAGCTTCCCAGTTGCTGGCGTTCACGATGTTGATGGAACCCCCAACCGAGGGATCTTTGTCCGGAATGGGGATCGGCTCGCCTTCAGGAGACAGGCCGGAGTACCAATCCAGCGGGACGTAGGGTTTGACCACCAGATATTTTCCGGTGACGCGGTCGAGGGTGATAAAGAACCCGTTCCTCGCCGCCTGAGCCACGAGCTTCCGCGGCTTGCCGTTGACGACGGCGTTGAAAAGGATCGGGGCAGTCGTATTGTCGAAATCATGCGTATCGTGAGGAGAGGCCTGGAAATACCACTTCAGCTTTCCTGTGTTTACGTCGAGCGCGACAATCGACTCGGTCCAGAGATTCGCGCCCGGACGGCTCTGGCCTGCAAAGACGGGATTGGTGTTGCCCGTGGGCCAGTACAAAAGATGGAGATCGGGATCATAAGTGCCGGGCATCCAGGTCATCCCGCCGCCGTGTTCGGCAATCTGTTCTGTCGGCCAGGTCTTCAGCGCCGGATCGCCCTTGCGGGGAGTCGCCCACCAGGTCCACTGCAAGGCTCCCGTCACCGGATCGAAGGAGTCGAGGAATCCCGGCATATCCATAGCGTCGCCGCCGACCCCCACCAGCACATGATCGCCGACCACTAACGGCGCTGAGGTAGAAAAGTACTGCATCCGCGCATCCGCGTAATGCTTCTTCCACAGCACCTTTCCCGTGGTGGCGTTGAGCGCGATCAGCCAGTCATCCGGAGTCTGAAAATACACGTGGGTCTTCCAGATGCCGACCCCTCTTTGGCCGACCAGGTGCCCTCCATGGTCAACCCAGTCGAATTGCCACAGGGCCTTCCCCGTCCGCGCGTCCAGCGCCCACAGGTGATCCGG
>JASHOS010000294.1 GCA_030040995.1 Terriglobia bacterium
GAGCAGCAACTGATCCTGCACCGATTGGGGCTTAAGCTCCCCGCCCAACCGCCGCCCCGGATCAAGGCCGCAGAGACTTCGCAGGCCGCCCCGCAAAGGCTCCTAATGTAGTGCCGACCTTGGCGATCGCCTTGCTGAAAAGACAAGGCTTAGGTCGGCTCTAGGGCCTCAACTGCGAAAGTCAGGCTAGCTGATTCTCTGACGCCTCTTGCAGCCGTCTCGGGCCTATTGCAGCATCATCAGCCGGAAAATTGCTTTTTTTCAGGCGGTTTGCTAACCTGAAGTTGGAACGTAAAGAAGTGCACACGAAGGAGTGAAGATGGCGACTTCATTGAATTTAACTCCGGTTGCTGTGGAGAAAGTCAAGGAAATTCTGGCTCAGCAGGAACCGCAGCCGCTGGGATTACGGCTAGCAGTCGTGGGTGGTGGGTGCTCAGGGTTCTCCTATCAAATGAACTTTGAGAATGAGACGAACCCGATCGACAAGACTTTCGATTTCGATGGTTTAAAGGTATTCGTTGATCAAGCCTCTCTGATGTATCTCAGGGGGACTAAAGTCGACTATATAGAAAGCCTTGCGGGCTCCGGATTCAAATTCGAGAACCCTAACGTAAAGTCCACCTGTGGCTGTGGGAGTTCCTTCACTGTCTGAAGAGGGGGCTCTCATTTTGCTTGTCGCTAGACCCCTGGTTTCCTGGCGCCGTGCCTGAGGGAGATGCGCAACGTCCGGCTCCATATAGCGTATGACGGAACGGACTTTTGCGGATGGCAGCGGCAGGGGGAAAGGCCAACCATCCAGGGCAGCCTGGAATTGGCGCTCAAAACCATCTTGGGAGCTGCGGTCCCGGTGGTGGGTTCGGGGCGGACTGACGCAGGGGTCCACGCCTTAAGCCAGGTGGCGAATTTCAGAGCGCCAGGCACACTGCCTCCTCTCGAAAAGCTCCAAATCGCTCTAAATAATCTTCTGCCTCCCGCCATAAGGATTACAAGAACCGCGCCGGCCGGTCCGGAATTTCACGCGCGCCACAGTGCTCGCGCGAAAACGTATCGCTATCGCATTCTTCAGGCGCCCGTCTGCTCTCCCTTCCTTAGTCGCTTCGTTCTCCATTATCCTTTTACGCTTGACCGCCCGCGGATGGCTCGGGCGGTACGTTACTTGGAAGGCGAGCACGATTTCACATCCTTTGCAGCGGTTCCGGTGCGAGCCCGAGCGTCAAACCAGGCCGGAGAGCTGCTCGCCAGCGCGCCGAAACCGGCGGTGCGGCGGATTTTCTCAGCCCGCATGTTATGGCGCTCCAGGCTTTCTCTTTTGATCTTCGAGATACGAGGCAACGGATTCTTGCACCATATGGTGCGTAATATTGTCGGAACTCTCATTGAAACCGGGCGCGGCAAGCTCGCGCCGGGCGAAATCTCCCGCATCCTGGAAGCAAGAGACCGCCGGCTCGCCGGTCCGACCGCGCCCGCGCGAGGCCTCTGTCTAGTACGCGTTGACTACGACGACTGAAGGTGATGTAGGGGGAGACGGCTCTCCGTCCCCTTGATTGCCGCCCCGAAAGTCAGCCAAGGTAGGTCAAGCCCTACCCCTACACGGTCTACCCATGTGGGTGCATCCGGAACACGGCCACGAGCGCATGGCTGGCCGGCCATGACGTGTTCGGTCGGTGTTATCGACGGATCAGGGTCAACCCCGAAGGGGTGGAGCTCTTTTGCGCAGTACGATGGCGGATGAAAATCCAATACGCATTCGGCGCGCTTTTCACACTGTCGTCAGCCCTACCAACTCCCTGCTCAAACTTTACCGCAGCGCTTTGCGGGAGGGCGCGACACGCGAGGGCTGGATGGCCATCGAGGGGCCCGTTATTGTCGCAGAGGCGCTGCGGGAGGACTTGGCCGCGGGCAACGCTGGGTACGCCCGCTCCGCCAGCCGGATTCGGAGCGTACTCGTCGCCAGCAGCGCAACGGAGCAATTCCGGGACCTGCTGGAGCAGCTTCCCGAGGACGCTGAGCTCGCGCAGGCGCCGGACGCCGTATTCCGAAGCGTCGCTGCAACCGTAAACCCACAGGGCATTGCTGCGCTCGTAGAGGTCCAGCCGCCTGAATTCGTTTCCATACTTCGCCAGAGAGAACCGTTATTGCTGATCGGGTGCGGCGTTCAGGATCCGGGAAACCTCGGAACGATGATGCGCAGCGCCGAAGCGTTCGGCGCGAGCGCGTTGGCAACTTTGAAGTCCACCGTGAGCCCTTTAAACCCAAAGGCCGTGCGCGCCTCCGCAGGAGCGGCTTTCCGCCTTCCGATGTATGCGGGATTCGAGGAGGGTCCGCTCTTCACCGAGCTCGATCACGCGGGCGTTCGCACCATTGCGGCGGATCCTTACGCGCCCGCCGCAATCACCGCCTGCGACCTGCGAGGCCCGCTGGCGATTCTGACCGGCAATGAGGCCGGAGGGCTGGAGCCGGAATTGAGCCGCCGCGCGGAATCGCGGCTTCGCATTCCCATGCAGCCTGGGATAAACTCCATAAACGCCGCAACTGCCGCGGCCATCTTCCTCTATGAAGCGGCGCGGCAGCGCGGCTTGAAATAAGCGATCAGCGATCAGCAGTCAGGAGGTGGCTGATTGCTGACTTCTGACTTCTGACTTCTTCAAACATGGGTCTATTCGATCTTCAACCTCAACCCGAAACAACCGGAGGCCCGCGACCGCTCGCAGACCGCATGCGTCCTGAGACGCTCGACGAATATGTGGGACAGCCTCAAATCCTCGGGCCGGGTAAGCCTCTTCGCAAGCAAATCGAGGAAGACCATCTAAGTTCCATCGTTCTCTGGGGTCCGCCCGGCTCGGGAAAAACGACTCTGGCTTCCATTATTGCCCGGAAGACCCAGAGCAAGTTTGTGAAATTCAGCGCGGTCCTGGCGGGCATTCGCGAGATTCGCGACGTGATGGCCGGGGCAGAGAGGTCGAGGCAGCTTGGCCGCCGGACGGTACTCTTCATCGATGAGATTCACCGCTTCAATAAGGCCCAGCAGGACGCCTTTTTGCCCTATGTCGAACGAGGTGACATCACTCTGATCGGCGCCACAACGGAGAATCCTTCTTTCGAAGTAAACGCCGCCCTTCTTTCACGGGTGAAGGTTTACGTGCTCGCGCCGCTCGCGGCCGAAGACGTCGAGGCGTTGCTCCGGCGCGCCCTGGGCGATAGCGTGCGAGGGTTGGGCGCGGAGCACATTGAGATTTCCGATGACCAGGTGAGGCAGATCGCCGTTTTTGCGAACGGCGATGCGCGCGCAGCCTACAACACGCTGGAGGCTGCTGCCACCGCATCTCCCTTGGACCAGACCGGGCGCCGGGTGATCACGACCGCAATCTTGCAAGATGCGATCCAGCGAAAAATCCTGCTCTACGACAAATCGGGTGAAGAGCACTACAACCTGATTTCCGCTTTGCACAAATCCGTCCGCAATTCCGATCCCGATGCCTCGCTCTATTGGTTGGGCCGGATGATCGAGGCCGGCGAAGACCCTCTCTATATCGCGCGGCGGCTCATCCGCATGGCATCCGAAGACATTGGCCTCGCGGACCCAGGAGCGCTTCCCCTGGCCCTTGCAGCAATGCAGGCCGTGCATTTTACCGGCCTGCCGGAAGGCAATCTGGCGCTGGCTGAAGCAGCGGTCTATCTCGCCTTAGCCCCCAAATCGAACGCTCTCTATACCGCTTATCAGGAGGTCACGGCAGACGCTCACACCACTTTGGCCGAACCTGTACCGCTTCACTTACGGAACGCTGTAACGGGAATGATGGCGGATTTCGGATACGGGAAGGGGTATCAGTACGCTCATGATGCGCCCGTCCGCTTGACTAACATGGAGTGCCTGCCCGGCAACCTGAAAGACCGCCAGTATTACCATCCTACGGACGAGGGGCTCGAGCGAAAGCTGAAGGAGAAGCTTGGAGCGATTCGAGAGTGGAAGAAGAACCACGCCCGGTAATGCCTCAGGCTCGGCATCGTAGCGGCGGCTTTATGCCGCCATTCTGTGTGGTGGGGTAAACCTGCCGCCGTCCCACGGTACCCACCTTGGAGGTGAGCACGGTAGGGGTATAATGGTGTCCAAATTAGCCAAACCGAGAGCGGCGAAGCCGCACGGCACCTCGAAAGATCTGATAGCTAATTGGACAAGCCTGGGGCTTGCCTTACCCCGTAGCTCCGCGATCCAGACGGCGCCACAGACTGATCGAGGTATCGCAGCCCTCGTGGCCTGCATCTAAGAACTTAGGCGGCGGTGCCTCGGCCGATCTTCTGTTCCGAAAATTTCGGTCAGGACTCTACCAGAGAGCAATAAGAAGCCAGCCCTCTTCCGCTTGCGGCAGAGGGCACCGCGAAGCGGCGGGTGAGGGAGCCTTTTTCGAATTTCGTGAGTTCAGGCGAACGCCGCGGTACCCGATGTTGCTTACAGGAGACCACTTATAGTAGCGTATCGCAGTGCGGCTCTTTCGCTTCGCGGGTGGTTTTGTTGATAGAACAAATTGGATCCGCGACCGGAACCCCGCTGCGCAATTCGAAGCTTTAAGTACGTCAACGTCGTCGCGCCACACAGGATGGAGGTCCATCGTTGATGGCCACCAAAATCGAGAAAACAACAGAATTTACCGAGCTGCCTATCCTCCCGGTACGGGAGACGGTGCTCTTTCCGAACGCCATTCTGCCTTTGACCGTTGGTCGTGAAAGCTCGCTCAAGCTTATCAGCGACCTGAAGGAAGAGGATAAATTCATCGGCGTGGTTGCGCAGCGAGATCCTCGCGTGGACAACCCTCAGCCGGTTGATCTGTTCCAGATCGGGACGGCGGTTTATATCCATAAGATCATCAAATTGCCCAACCAAAACCTCTTCATTTTCGTTGAGGGGCTGAAGCGCGTGGCGTTGGAAGAAGTGATTAGCACTGAACCCTACCTCCGCGCGCGCGTGAAGCAGCTCGACGACGTGCCTCCTCCGGAGAACACGCCGGGGTTTGATGCGCTCGTGCGGAGCGTCACCTCGCTTTTCCAGCAGGTTGTGCAACTCTCGCCCAGCCTCTCGGATGATCTCCAGACCGTTGTGATGAATATCGAAGATCCTTCGCGTCTGGCGGATTTCATTGCCGCTAATCTGCCTTCTATCTCGAATAGCGAGAAACAGGAGCTCCTGGAAACCCTCGACCTTCCTTCCCGCCTCGACCGACTGAACCGGCATCTGGCGCGCGAGATGGAAGTGCAGCAGCTTCGCTCCAAAATCCAGTCCGACGTTCAGGACCAGGTTACCGCCAGCCAGCGTGAGTTTTATCTCCGCGAGCAAATGAAGGCCATCCAGAAAGAGCTCGGCGAAGCCGACGAGCAGCACGAGATTGAGGAGTTGCGGCAAAAAATAGAGGCCGCCGGGATGACCGAAGAAGCTAAAAAAGAGGGACTCCGTGAGCTGAACCGGCTTTCCAAGATGTCTCCCGCCGCCGCGGACTATCACGTCACGCGAACTTATCTGGACTGGCTTGTGGCCTTGCCCTGGAACAAGGTCAGCGAGCTGAAGGTGGATATTCAAAAATCCAAAACCGTCCTGGATGCCGACCACTACGATCTTGAAAAAGTGAAGGAGCGCATCCTTGACTATCTGGCCGTCCTGCAATTGAAGCCGCAGCTCAAGGGGCCGATCCTGTGCTTTGTGGGCGCGCCTGGAGTTGGCAAAACGTCGCTCGCGAAATCGATTGCCAAATCCTTGGACCGGAAGTTCGTGCGGATGTCGCTCGGCGGCATTCACGACGAAGCTGAAATTCGCGGTCACCGGCGGACTTATATCGGCGCGCTGCCCGGCCAGGTGATCCAAGGCATCCGGCGCGCTGAAACACGCGACCCTGTATTTGTGCTGGACGAGGTTGACAAGATCGGGCGCGACTTCCGCGGCGATCCCTCCTCCGCCCTCCTTGAAGTGCTTGACCCGGAGCAGAATGCAACGTTCCGCGATAACTATCTGGACGTCCAGTTCGACCTCTCGAAGGTACTGTTCATCTGCACGGCGAACGTTCTCGATACCATTCCCCCGGCGCTCCTCGATCGTATGGAAGTGCTGGAGCTGCAGGGTTACACGGAAGAGGAAAAGACCGAGATCGCTTTCCGCCACCTGATTCCGAAGCAGACGGAGGAGAATGGCGTTCGCAACGGGGAGCAGATTGAATTCACTCGCGAAGCTCTGGCTTTTGTGATCCGTCGTTACACTCGCGAGGCAGGGGTGAGAAATCTGGAGAGGGAAATCGCCACGCTATGCCGCAAGCAAGCGCGCCGGATCGCCGAAGGACACAACGAGAAACTGATCGTGGGGCCGGAAAACGCCCAAGAATTTCTGGGTGTGCCACGCTTCCGTCCGGAAATGGAGATCGTCGAGCGCACGCGCAAACCGGGCGTCGCCATCGGCTTGGCTTGGACGCCCTCAGGCGGCGACGTGCTCTTTGTGGAGGCTACGGCCATGAAAGGCGGCAAGAACTTCAACATGACCGGGCACGTAGGCCAAGTGATGCAGGAGTCCATGCAAGCTGCCCTGGTATGGGTGCGAGGACACGCGCAGGAATACGGAATCGACCCCGATTTCTTTCAGAATTCTGATATCCATATCCATGTGCCCGCGGGCGCTATCCCGAAGGATGGACCGTCTGCCGGTGTCACCATGGTGACTGCGTTGGTCTCGGCTCTAACGCGCCGCCCATTGCGCGAGCGCTTGGCCATGACGGGCGAAATCACGCTCAGCGGCCAAGTGCTGCCCGTAGGTGGCATTAAGGAGAAAGTCCTGGCAGCGAAGCGCGCCGGCGTCCTGGACGTGCTCCTGCCGGCCGAGAATGAGCCCAACGCCATGGAGGACCTCAATCCCGAGTTGCTCGGCGAGTTGAGATTGCGGTACGTGAGCACGATCAGGGAAGTGCTCCATCTCGCGCTTGAAAAGGAGCCTGTGCCCATGCCGCCGGTCGAGCCGGCGCGCGAAGTCGAGTTCGCTCATCCCGCCGCCGGACCCCTAAACTGACGTCTGAGGGCTCGATTGCCCTGTCTATCCCATTCGGGAAACAGCCCTCTCCCTTGGGGCTGAGTGTGTCCCACATTTTCTGCTGGACACCGGGGGTCAACCCGTAGTGCGTGTCCTCGATATGAAGGCGATTTGTGAACCTGCTTCGGGTTGAACCGTCTACGCGCGCCCGGGGTGGGTTACCGAATCTTCAATCCACTGCAAATACTCTGCTGAGCCGTCGGTAATAGGCAGGCTAACGATTTCCGGAGTCTTGTAGCTATGGATTTCGCAAACCATGGACCTAACGTGCTTGAACCTGCCACGCGTCGTCTTGATCACAAGAAGGTGTTCGCGAGCGCTCGCTACCTTGCCTTCCCAGCGAAAGAGAGATTGGATCGGCGCCGTCATATTCACGCACGCTGCTAACCGTGATTCAAGCAATGCCCGCGCAATCTTTTTGCCTTCACGGACGCTACCCACCGTTACAAGGACGACAATCTTGTCGGTCACGAATTTCTCCCAGTGGTAAACGCCAGCCTCTTGCCCCGAAGGAGCAAACCATTTCTATGTTTCGGAGCCGGTAGGACGCGCTTCGTGTGGGGAGCGGCTTGGTTTGCGCCCAGGAACTCCCAGACTTGGACGCCTGTAGCGCCGACCTTTAGGTCGGCAGGCCGCATGGTCAGGAATCGAGTCCGCCTTGCGAAAACGAGCCCTGAAAGGGCGCCCTAATGCGCCCTCACCATGGTACGCCCTTTCAGGGCTTCAGTTGAAGAAAAAGTAGTTGCCTTTAACCCAGGCCGTCTGGTCCCGCAGGGCGGGGCTGTAATGGAGCGCCGCTTCGCGCCTCATAGTGAAGAAACTCCAGGGAAAGGCAAAGCGCTTCCGCAGTAGGCGGCAAAGCCGTACGCCCCTCCAAAGATCTGAGATCTAACTTGGACAAACCTGCTGGCGCCGGCGCATTTGGAAAAATTAATGACTGCAGCGATATCTTTTGCGTTGAACCCGGAATTGCACGGGTATATTCTGGGAGTAGCGCGGAGTTGTATTTCATCTCCGCGGCTGTATTATCTTCACTCTTTCAAGCGAGAACGGATTTGGAGTGGGTTTGAAAAAGGGCATGAAACGCTCGGAGCGGCATAGCGGGAACTTCCGGCGCGGCGCTGTGCTTTTAGGAGTGCTGGTTTGTCTTACCCTGGTCGTCCAAGGGATTTTTGGGAATGACGGCTTACTAACCCTGCGGCAGAAACGCCGCGAATTCGACTCCCTCACTCAGCAAATCGAGCACATCAAAAAGCAAAATCAGCTTCTGCAGCAGCAGGTGCAGGGGCTACGATCCAATCCGGAAACCATCGGGCGTTACGCCCGCGAAGAACTGCACATGGCTCGTCCCGGAGAGATCATCTACGTCCTTCCCCAAGCGAAGTCCAACTCCCCCGCGGCCACCGCCGCGAATCAACCTCCACAGCCCTGACAAAACCTCGTCGGCGATCCCATAGCGCCGACCTTCAGGTCGGCACTTGCCGGGCTAAACAGACTGCGGAAAAACTCCCCTGAGAGCCCCAAATGGCGCTCCTCAAGATTTGTAAGTTATTGATTCTCCGTTCGAGCGACCGCCATTTTCGGCCGATTTTGGCTCCGAAAAGCCGTTTTTCCGCAACCTGTAAAGCCCGGCGCTACGCGCCCGGAACCGATGGACCGCAATCACCGCACTACCCCCTCCAGCGGGCTGGACGCCGTCGCATAGAGCTTCCGGGGCATCCGTCCTGCCAGGTAGGCTTGCCGGCCGGCGATGACGGCGTGTTTCATAGCCTCCGCCATTAATACCGGGTCTTCCGCTCCGGCGATTCCGGTATTCATCAGGACAGCGTCGGCACCTAACTCCATGGCGAGAGCGGCATCGGAAGCTGTTCCCACCCCGGCATCCAGAATAAGAGGCACTGCCGTAAGCATCTCGCGGAGGATTTTGATATTGGCTGGGTTCTGAACGCCAAGGCCGGAGCCAATGGGAGCGCCAAGCGGCATCACGGCGGCCGCGCCGGCATCGATGAGGCGGCGCGCGGTGATGAGGTCGTCGTTGGTGTAGGGCAGCACCACGAATCCCTCGCGAACCAGAATTTCCGTCGCCTTGACTAGCTCGAAATTGTCAGGGAAAAGCGTTTTGGAGTCGCCAATAACTTCCAGTTTGATCCAGTTCGAAAGCCCTACCTCTCGCGCCAGTTTTGCGGTTCGGACCGCCTCCTCCGCCGTCGCACAGCCTGCTGTATTGGGAAGAATAAAGAATTTTTGGCGGTCGATGTAATCGAGCATCGACTCCTTGCTTCGGTCCGTCAGGTTCACGCGCCGCACGGCGACGGTAACGATTTCCGCGCCAGACGCCGCGTGCGCGCGCGCCATTTCCTGGAAGCTGCGGTATTTTCCCGTACCTGCAATCAGACGTGACTGGAACTCCCGTCCCGCGATCTTAAAGCTCTCGTTCTCCATAGCATCTCCTGAAACTCATTTTAGTGTAGCGTCTGCGAAATAGGTATACAAACAATCTGAGGAATTGCAATCCCCGCAAGATTTTGCACCCGCGGGCCTGCCTGGGCGCGTAATATCCAGTAGGAGCGAACCGTGTATGCTCTCCTGATGATCGCAGCACTTCCTTTTCTTGGTCACCACGAGGCCGCCAGGGCCGTTCCCAAGCCCCCACTGCCGCCTTCCGTCATCATGGCGCGCGTCGCCGCCAATCAGGATCGGAGCAATAAACTGCGTGCCGATTACGTGTACCGCGAGAGTGTTCGTGTGGCTTCGAGGAAAGCCGGCGGCAAACTCATGTGTGAGGAAGACGGTGAGTTTCTTATCGTTCCAGGCCCCAGCAGCACCACAAGAAAAATGACGCAAATTGCCATCCGCTATTGGCATAATGGCAAGTACATAAACCTGTACGCGAAGCCCGCCAAGGACCTCAGTGTGGATTGCGACATTGCCGGGTCTTTTCTTGGAAGCTACGGCGAGAGCAAATCCAAAAATGGGATTGAGATGGACCTGTTCCCCCCTCACCGCTGACCGGGATAAGACTTACCAATTCTGGTTTAAGGGTGAACAGCGCGTGGAAGGCCGCAGCGTTTATCGAATTGGCTTCAAACCGAAGAACAAAAAGAAATATGACTGGGCGGGCGAAGCGGATATCGACAAAGCGGAGCTCGAACCGGTCTTCGTTTACACTAGGCTCTCAAGGCAGCTTCCTGTGATAGTGCGGGCTTTTCTCGTGGCCCTGCCTGGACTGGGATTCAACGTGCAATATCAGCGGCAGCCAGACGGCGTCTGGTTCCCAGCGAGCTTTGGGACAGAATTCAAGCTCCGGTTGTTCATGTTCTATCGCCGGCAGTACACCATATCCATAGCGAACTCGAATTTTCAGCATACCCATGTAAAATCCCGCATCCTTGTGTCGGGCACGCCTTCAGGATCACGGTAGTCCCGGCTTATCAGGCTCTCGAATTCGGCCGTCTTCCCCGCCCATTATGGGCTTCCTTCGTCCGGCGTCTGCACAATTCCGAGGCTGCCGTTGGGAAAACGTTCGATAACGGGAGCGTAGAGACCCAGAAGGTTGCGCCGCCACCAAAGCCCTTGCGTCCGCATCGTTTTGAGACTGGTAAACCAATATTGCCATGTGACGGTGCGGACGAGGCGGGGAGGGCTCGGTCCAAAAGGATTGCTGGCGAAAAGAGAGAGCGTGCTTGGGTCGTTCAGAAGCAGCAAGACTTCAGTGCGAGCGACGAAAGGATATTGGCGCCACGTTCCAAGCGAGGCGAACCAGAGGTTCCAATCAAACCGTGGCTGATAGGGTGCGTAGATCCGCGGTGCCTGGCGCGGGTTCTGTGGCTTATAACGAAAAGGATAGGCTACCCAAGTTTTGCCGTCCCTCGACCCCTGGAATTCAACTTCATATCGGGCCGTGGTCATCACTGCGAAAAGGCCATACTGATTGGCGATACGGAAAGGCCCAAGGGCGCCGATGGGAGAAACTGGAAGCGGAAGTTTCGGAAACAACAAAAGAAGCAATAAGGCAGTATCTACATAAAAGACCCAGCCCAAAAGAAATCCACTGATCATCATCGCGACGTAATGGTAGGCGGACGACAGGTAGGATCGCAGGGACACACCGAATCTGGCTGCAGCTTGCACGGGCTCTCCGCTCTGGCCAGGGCCACGCGAGGCCCTTTCCGGCGACCTCCACCAGCGGGAAACGGCCTGCCATAACCGCCCTTTCGCTTCAGCTTTCTCGCCGCCAGTAGCGGGGCGGAGATGCCGCAGGAACCGGTCATCGAGCAGCAGGAACCCGAGGGCAAGTACGAAGTAGTTCAGGAACGCGAGATTAGCGGTGAGAATGATTCCGATCTGGAACGGTGTCACCAGGAAGAAGCAAACCAGGCGAAATCGGCGCGGCAGGAAGAATAACCACACAAGACCCAGCTCGATCACCAACGTGAGCAAGGCGAGCACAGCGTTAAAAGCATGCGGAAGGTGCTGGGCATACCAGCCAATCCAATCTGGCAAAGGGCCATTCGAGTAGTACTGATATAACGCCGTAAGATGCCGCCACTCCGGGTCGCCGCTGGCCATCTTCACGACGCCCGATTCGAAATAGATTCGGAACCACAGCCATTGCAGCAGAAATAGGCTGGCGCGGGAGGGTGGGTGATCTTTCCCCAGGCCGGGCAGAAGGCCGGGCGGGGCAAAGAACAGGCACAGGAAGCCGGCGGCAAGCAGCATTCCATCGGACTGGTAAGACGAAAAGTCCTGGGCCGCGGAGACGAACGAAAGATAGCAGACCAGGCAAATGCCAATGCACAGCCGCGGCCAGAAATTGAGGAATAATAGAGCGGAAGCGATCAGGCCTGCCCAGCAGAGCAGCATCAGATCGTGCGAGTTACTGCCCAGCCAGAGGAGCGAGGGAATATACCAGAACCGTTTCCAGCCAAGGTCGTGTGCCGCCGCCTCCAGGTAGCGATGCGCGGGCAGGATGCCGCGCGGGCCAATCAGTCCGTCAATTTGGAAGTAGAGGGAATAGAAGGCTGAGAAGAAAATCAGGGCGAGAGCGCGCAGAAAGACCCAGCGTGGCCATAGGTGGCCGGGCTTGTCGCGCGATTCGGGCTGAAGTGGCCACCGCACGACGTGTAAGAGTTTGCCGGAGAACCCGGTCGCCATTCTACGATGTGCTCATCTCAGAGGCAGTGACGAGTGACGAGTGATGAGCAAAAAAGCAATCAGCGATCAGCTTTCAGCCTTAAGCAGTCCAGAGCTGCCTGCCTCTTCTGAGCAGAGGCGGATCATTGGTTACAGCGCGTCCGCTCGTCGCTGATATTTCCTTGCTCGTCACTGATGGCTCATCACTCGTCACTGGTCACTGACTTTTTCGGCGGCGCCGGTCGCGAGTAAATTTCCTCGATCACCTCCCGGTAACGATCCTCGACGACGAAGCGCCGGATTTTCTGGGTCGGCGAGATTTCGCCGCATTCGATGGAAAACTCGCGCGGAAGCAAAGCAATCTGCCGGATTTTCTCGAAAGGGGCAAGTGCTTCGCAGGCGTTGTCGATCTCGCTTTGCATCCACGCGCAGATTTCCGGAAGGCGCACCAGATCTTCGCACGTCGCGAAAGCGATCTGCCGCTCGCGCGCGTACGCTTCCAGGCGCTCGAAATGAGGGACCACCAACGCGCCTACAAAACGTCGCGAGTCGCCCAGCACAAAAATCTGGGCCACAAGCGCATGACCCTGAAATAGCGCCTCGATCTTCTCCGGCGCAATATACTTTCCCCCTGATGTCTTCAGCAGATTTTTCTTGCGGCCGGTAATTTTCAAGTAGCCGTCCGCATCCAGTTCTCCCAGGTCTCCCGTATGAAACCATCCGTCGATGAATGCCTGGCGGTTCTCTTCCTCCTGCCGGTAGTATCCCGGCGAGACGTTCGGACCGCGGACCAGGATTTCTCCTCCTCGGGCGCCTTCGGCTTCCGGCGGCGCGTCGCCGAGTTTGATCTCAACCCCTGAAATTACACGGCCCACGGTCCCGAGCTTTGTCGAGCCCGGATAATTCACGCTGATTACGGGCGAGGTTTCCGTCAAGCCATATCCTTCGTATACCGGCAGACCTACGGCATAAAAAAACTCCGCGAGATCTTTGGCGAGGGGCGCAGAGCCCGAGATCATGAACCGCAGGCGGCCGCCAAACCGCGCCCGGACTTTGGAGGTCACCAGTTTATCCGCCACGGCATGTTTCAGCCGGAGGGCAGGCGAGGGGCCTCGCTTTTCCCGAGTGCGGGCGGAGTACTCCCCGCCGGTCTTAATGGCCCAATTGAAGAGCCTTTGCCGGAAGCGCGAGCCCTGACGCACGGTGTTCATGACCCGGGAGTGGACCCTTTCGAGCACCCGTGGCACCACGGGCATGAAGGTTGGCGGCGCCTCGAGCATATTCTCTGCCAGCTTCTCCGCGCTTTCCGCGTAGGCGATGGAGACGCCCTGAGAGAACAGAAAATATTCGATCATTCGCTCAAAGATGTGGCAAAGCGGAAGGAACGAAATCACCCGGTCGTTCCGGCTGAACGGGAACAAAGGCGCGCTCGCTTTGACGTTGGAGATGATGTTGGCGTGGGTGAGGACAACGCCCTTGGGTCTCCCCGTGGTTCCCGAGGTGTAGAGGATCGTCGCCGTATCCTGCGGCTGCGCTTTGAGCGCCTTCGTCCGGAAATCCCTTTCCGGGTCCAGCGACTGCGACAGAGCGTCTTGTACCAGATGGGACCACAGGTGAACGTTGGGAAGGTCGGCCTTGAGCGGATCCATCACCGCCGTGAAGAGAACCTCGGGAACCTGTGCCCGGATTTCGAGGACTTTCTCCAGTTGAGATGGCGTCGAAACCACAATCCCGCGACAGCCGGAATCCTTCACAATGTATTCAACGTCGGCGGCCGGCAGCGTTGGGTAGACCGGAACATCGATGGCGCCGATGCCCATCAATGCGTAATCCGTGAGCGGCCACTCGACGCGGTTTTCCGACAGGATTGCCACGCGGTCGCCCTGCTGGATGCCGAGGCGTTCAAAGGCCACAGCCAGGGCGGCAGTTTGTTGAAGGGCGTAGATCGAGGACAGAGGCTCGTACTTGCCTTCGCGCTTGAAAAGAAATGCGTCGGGCCTTCCGTGCCGGTCAATCGTGTTGAGGAACAGCTCGTTCAGCGTTTGGAAATTCTGGGAAGCCATAAACTATTTCCGGATGTAAAAATACTTTGCGAGTTTTTCCTTCGCCGCCGTCTGATTGTCCGCGAGTTCAGGTCCGTAGATCGGGTCGGGGCAAAGGGTTAATATCCGTTCGAGCATTTTCCGCGCATCCTCGCGTCTGCCGGTATCCATATAGGTGTCGGCCAAGTAGAGCAATGTCAGCGAGTTGTTAGGATACCGCTTGAGGCAGTCTTGCAACAAACGGAGAGAGAGTTGCTTATCCCCGCCTCGAAAAAACGGCGCTTGCTCGTAGAGGCGCCCCAGGATCCGCTCTGCCCCATATTCCTGATACGCCGGGTCAAGCTTCATCACGGTCTCCATTTCATTGCGGACAGGATCGATCAGCCGCAGGCCGGTAATGATATTTGAATTTTCTCCCAACAGGCCCTCGTTGGCTCCGGTCCAGAAGTGCCCTTCGGGACGGCGGGCTCGAAGAGCCTCAGCTTTCTTTCCCGCCGCAATTCCCGCCCTTAAGATGGGTTTCATTTCCTTCTGAGGCACATGGCGAGCCAGATAACAGTTGTATTCCGAGATGCGCCACCATGCCTCATAGTCTCGTGGATTGCTGGAGACGACGGATTGTAAAATGGAGATCGCCTTGCGCACGTTGTTGAGGTCGCGGCGCGCTTGATAGTAATCATCGGCGCGGTATTCCGGGCTTGAGAAGATCAATGCCGTCTGAGATCGAGCCGCGGTCGATAGTACGAAAATTCCGATAACCAACAGAGTGGGTCGGGCATTTCGAGGATTATGGCGCTGCATGCCTGAATTCCCCCTTGTGTTCCGTCCGGCTGTGGTGGACGCGCGCGGGGCGTGCACCAGCCGTCCTGGCCGCCAAGCCGAGCCGGAGAAAAAGGCCGATCATAAGTCGTCGCCTTCCCGTCTGTCAACCGGCCAATCGGGCTGATTACGGTTTGGAGTGCGTTTTTGTAGCGCAGCGCTCGCTTTTTAGCCCTGTCATGATGGGCCGTTGGCCCGCGAAACCAAATGAAAATGCTCCTTGTCGGCGGCGGACCAACTGACGACGCCATAAGTCTTTCGTTTTCAGAAGATCCACGCTCAAACCGGGAGCATTTTCAAGGCTGCGGCTTGTCATTTGCACGAAAAAGCCGCAGCGTTACAAGGGGAACGCTGCGCTACAACCGCCCCTATCCGGACTTTGACGTGACCCTGGTTTGGCAGTGCTCGCTTCGATGCCGTATGATGAGAAAACGCGCTGGGCAAATTTCCAGGAGGAGAAGAGGATGCTACACGAGCTCGATCCGGGTCCCAAATGCCCGGAGATTGTGCGGATGTTCGTCGAGATTCCCAAGAATTCCAATAACAAATACGAATACGATACGAAGCTAGGCGTTTTTCGCCTGGACCGAACTCTGTATTCGCCCATGCATTATCCTGGAGATTACGGATTCATCTGCGGGACGACGGCAGAAGATGGGGATCCCATCGACGTTCTTCTGTCTGCTGACGAGGCTACTTTCACCGGCTGTATGATTGAAGTCCGCCCGGTTGGCCTTCTGGATATGTCCGACGAGAAGGGGCCGGACGAAAAAATTCTGGCGGTGCCCGACCGGAATCCTCGCTATGAACAAATCCATACCGTGGACCAGATTTTCCCTCACGTCCGGCGGGAAATCGAGCATTTTTTTGATATCTATAAGAGCCTCGAAGGGAAGAAGACAGAAATCAACGGATGGCGAAGCCCCAGGGAGGCGAGGGAGCGGATTCTCGAAGCGCGCGAGCGGTACTTGAACAAGAGGGCCGCGGCCAAAGCCAAGTAATC
>JASHOS010000295.1 GCA_030040995.1 Terriglobia bacterium
ACGTCACGGAGGCTCTGGCACAGGCACGTCTTTCCAATGCGCCGGACTCCCGACAGCCAGACAACGCTACGGCCACGCCAGGCTTGCTCGATCAAGTTGATCCAAAAGTGCCGCTGCACCATAAGGTATAATTGCATTTAGTGTCACTAAACGCAAGCTGACCTGCATTTGGTTCTAATGCTCTCAAGCCGCGAGCGTCCGAAGCCTTACAGGACGAATCCTTGAAATTCTCGATTACAGAATTGGGCTTCTGAGGTTTGTAAATGATTGAGATAGGGTGCCGCGGGACGGAGTTGAACCGCCGACGCCAGCCTTTTCAGGGCTGCGCTCTACCACCTGAGCTACCGCGGCACAATCATTTGATTCTGGCGTCGGCGGGGCTGACTGTCAAGAATCCGTGCGCCAACTACACGGTCACGTCAAACTCCGGATAGGGGTGGTTGTAGCGCAGCGTTCGCCTTGTAACGCCGCGGCTCTTCCGTGCAAATGACAAGCCGCAGGGCTAAAAAGCGAGCCCTGCGCTACAAAAACGCGCTCCAAACCGCTAGCCAAGGGCTTCGCCCTTGACCTTCCGTAGCGCCGGCCCTCAGGTCGGCACGTGCCGGGCTGCAGCCCGGCGCTACGACTTCTTCCCCATCGCGAATTTCTCTTGACGAGGTTGGCTCCTGTGTTTACTACTAAATTAACCTACGCCGCCGTGAGCCTGGTAATCCAAAATTCACTAGGGAATCGGTGATGTCTCTTTCGAATTCGAGAACGGTTGCTCAGGGCGTCGGCAATACTACGCTCGCTCCGCGAACCGACGTGCCGCCAGTGAAAACCGGGTTCAGAAACAAGCTCCTCCTTGCTGAAAATAATTGAGACAACCCTAAAATAAATGCATGTTTTTAGGCGTGGAACCTGAGCAAGCCCATGAAAACAAACGGCATGATAAACCGCTAATGCAAAACAAACCTGAGAACAAACCTGAGGCGCATAGCATGCCTGGCGGAGGCGGACAAGGGTCTCTGTGCCCTGAACCGCTGGCCCGGTCCAGGGTGTTCCGCCCGTCACTGCTTCAGGGGTTTTAGAATGATGTCGAGGTAATCCGGGGTTCCTGATTTGCGCACTAAGTGGGGGTAACGCGCTCCCCCGTGGTAATCAATCGTGCAGGTCCGGTAATAGTCGTCGTCCACCACGAGCAAGGTGATGGGCTGGGTGCTCTTATCACTCGTCTTGATGGCGTTCGCCAAAAGATCCGAAGTATAGACCCGGCCGTTCACGCCCTCCACAGTCATTCCCGGCATGACTCCTGCCTTAAAGGCGGGACCGTTCCAGATCGAATCAAACACTCTGCCATCGTCATCGATCTCGAGGCCAATGGAATAGGGAGCGCTCACGCCACCCGAGAGAAAACCGCCTCCTTGCTGCCCTCCCGCCGGCTTTGAATTAAATACCAGCTTCCAGCCGCTCATCTCTATTCCTCCTTGTGGCGATTGGGGCGAGGTGGAATCCAGCCGCTCGTGGAAGAAGGTTGCCCAATCGTACGGAACGATCTGGTTGAGCGCATCGACGAGATCGCTGAAGGTATAGGTTTTCAACTGAGGGCCGTCGTTCGGACCGCCATAGAAGAAGTGGCAAAAGTCTTCGAAGGATTCTTGGCCGTGACTTTGCTGGTGAATGATATTGGCTGCCCAAAGCCAAACGAGGTCGCCTTCACCGTAATAATCCATGCCGCGCTTCCAGTTGAACCATCCTCCTCCGAAACCTTCAACGCCCGGCACCGCAACCGCGGTGTCCAGGAGCGGACGCCAGGTTCGTCCGGGGCGTCCCTGGCCAAGAGAGGCGGCATCGCCGGCAATAAACCGGTCATAATCTTGGGTCGTCCATAGCCCGCTCCGGACGGCCAGGATGTGGCCGAGATAATTCGTGAGCCCTTCGTAGACCCACAGCAAATCTGTTTGCATGGGGGCTTCGTAGTAGGGCGGGCTCAGATCGCGCGGGCGCCGGAATTTCCCATTCCAGGAGTGAACGAATTCGTGCGGCAGGATGCCGCCGATGGAGTGGCCAGCTCGATCGCCCATCAGAGTATCTTCGCCGAGACGGCTGTCATCGCATTCGTGATGTTCCAGTCCGAAGTGCGCCACATGGTCGCTCAGCGTCAGGAGAAAATGATAATCACGGTAATGGCGGGCGCCAAAAAGCCTGCCCGATTCCGCCACTAGGTTTGTCATCTCCTGCACCAGCTCCGGCTTCATCACTGCCGCCTCGGGGCTGTCGGCAACGATATCAATTTCGTGGTGGATAGGTTCTCCCGGCGGTGTGAGATCGTACGAGCGGTAATACTCACCGGCGATGACCGGGGAATCTACCAGGCGGTTTAACGAGACAGCTTGAAAGACGGTCGAATCGCCGGATTGGCTTTCGACCGGCAGCGGCGTGCCGAATTTCCACCCGGCGGGCAGGATGAGCGTGGTCTTGTAAGTGATCTGCTGGGCGGGCATACCGGCGGGATAAAGCAGATTCTGGTTCCAACTGATGTCCACGAGCTTGTCGGTAGCCGAAGCGCCTGCCGTGTAAGCGGAGCCGCCGCTTGGCTCGAGATAGTCAAAGTCGACCGCAAGCTCATTCGCCCCTTGCGGCACGTCGACATGAAACGTGAACACGTCCAGACGGTCGCGCTGCCACGGAACCGTCTCGCCATTGGCAGTGAACTTGAGGCCCGTCACGTTTGAAATAGGACCGTCCGGCTCATGCTCGCCGGGAATCCACTTCGGGTAGTAGAGCGTAAGAGGGCCGGAACGCACCGGCAACACCATATGAGTGCGAATGATCTTTAGTGGGGCCTCGGTCGCATCCACGGTAAGTAAAACGGTCGATGCTGAAGATTGCGCAAACAGGCTGATCGCGCCGGCGATCACGAAAGCTACTACGTACACCAGCGCACATAGACGTTTCCAATTCATCTCCCTACTCCTTTATATGCAAGAGAAGCAGTATGCCCACTAGTGCCCGGCTTGTACAATAGCCTGCCGGAGCAAATTCTTCGCGGTTGGGCACTGAGAATAACGTAGATGGCAGGAGATAATGCTCGCCGCGCAGCCGCACGTGCAAGCCTTCATGTTCACGCGCAGGAGAAAACGGTCTTTTTTCTGCGGTGAAAGCGAGCCGATCGCCGGATCCGAAACAGCCGTCACATTCGTTGGAATGAAGTTTCGTTGGAGTTTGATGCACCCGGCCGGGTACTTGACGAGAGCCGCCGGCCTAAAACGCAACCGAGCCGGAAGCAGCAGGACCACGAGACCCGCAAGCAGAGCCAGGGTGGCCGCTACGATCGCGATTTGGACCTTGGTGGGTTGCGCCTGCAACTCAGACTCGGGCCGCCCCTTTTTATTTCCCGAAGACATCGGCGTTAACCGGCCTGAGTTGCACATTGCCACGAACCACGCGGATGGGCATGGCAAACGCTACCGTGGCAGGAGGGAAGCACGAATTCTCGTTGCAAGCCTGAAAACTGATCGTTCCCTGGAGCGTGTAATCGCCCGGGCCAACGCCGGAAGCCACTTTCAGAAGCGCTGGAATGACGAGGCGGCCCTCATAGACGGAAAGCCCTTGCGGCGCGAACGAAAGCTTTTGAAGCTTCCCTTTCGGATATGAAATCCCGGTGACGTCAAACTGTTTCCCGGTAGCAAACTTGAGCTCCGTCGGAATCAGATAATCCAGACTCGGAACATGGGCGTTAATATGATAGCCAGGCGCAATTTCCGCAACAACCGCGGCCCGAGCTGCAGCGCCGGGGTGAACGGCATTCGTAGCCAGAACCATTTTGGCGCTCAGCCGCTGCCCGGAAACGGCCGCTTTCGCTTGCCACGGCGCGCCAGAAAGTATCAACAACACGCCGATTCCCGCCGCAAGCGCCGTCGCCGCCTGGCATCGCAGAACAGTGCGCCATGGCGCCTGAGTATTATTCATTTGCCTTTTCCTCCGGCCCAGCAATGCAGTCGCTCATTCGCTCGCGCGACGCCCACAACGCATGAAAAGTACCCGTGATTATTTTAGAGACTTCTGCCGTGCCTCCTGCGCAATCTGGCGGCTTACTTCACATCCAGGGTCGGTCTTGCGGCATTCGAGAACGTTCATCTGGCAACCGCACTGGCATTGCGCTTTGGAAAGCCGGCCCTCATATTTGGCAAGATCGCTCTTGCTTAGCTTGCTCACGTCGATTCCGGGCACCGGCGAATTAGCCTCGGCGGGCGTCTCCACCTGGGCAGGCTCCGCGCCGTCCATCGGCTCAAAATTCTTCACTTCAGATTGGGGCGATCCCGCGAGAAGAGATTTGATGCTCGGCTCAAAATATTCTTCTCCGACACCGCCTATCATCTTTTCGTAGATGCGGCCGTCGCGCCCGATCAAGAATGTCGTAGGGAGCATGTCATTGAAGCCGTAGAGCTCACTCACCTTGCCGTCATCCAGCGCTACCCGGTAGTTCAGCTTGAATTGCTTGTAAAAGTCGACCACCGGACCGACGCCGTTCTGGTCTTCGGAAATCCCGACAATTTGCAGCCCTTGCCCTGCATACGTGTTCTGCAACTGGACCAAGCCGGGAATTTCGCTCCGGCAGGGTCCGCACCAGGTAGCCCAGAAGTCGAGCAGAACCACTTTTCCCCGGTACTGCTCTAAGCTGAGTTTCTGGCCGAAGATATCCGTCAGGGTGAAAGGCGGAGCTTTGGGATCATTTCCTTCTGTTCGCGACAAGGCCTGATGGGCAGCGACGGGCGCGATCCAGTAGCGATCCAGGAGGTATCCGCCGGCCACCAGGACGACGATAACGGCGGCGAGAATAATAAGTTTGGTCTTCCGGGCCGTGCCCGTTGTTGTAGGCTCGTTGCTGCCGGTCGGTGATGGTTCGATGGCGTTGTTGTTCTCGCTCATAACTCGAATCTCCTGTGGCGTAACCGAGGGCTTCGCCCTTCACATCCCGTAGCGCCGACCTTTAGGTCGGCACTGGCCGGGCTTTACAGGCTGCGGAAAAACTCCCCTGAGAGCCCCAAATGGCGCTCGTCAAGATTTGTAAGTTATTGATTCTCCGTTCGAGCGACCGTCATTTTCGGCCGATTTTGGCTCCGAAAAGCCGTTTTTCCGCAACCTGTTTAGCCCGGCATTACAAGGGCGAGCTTGTTGATCGCGGCGGCCGAATTTGCCCACTCGCCCTAAGAACGCGCCCGCTTCGGCTCACCCAGCATTTGCTCCACTCTTTTATGAGGCCGGCCGCCGTGATGCAAGGCGTAGAGCAAAACGAATCCGATCACAACCGCAACGATCCCGATAACCTGCGGCGTGGAAAGTAACCCATGGAAGAAGAAACCGCGGTCCGGATCGCCGCGATAGTATTCCAGAACGAAGCGCGCCACAGCATACATCATCAGGTAAGCCACGAAGATTTGGCCGTCGCGCGATTTGTGCGAATAAAGCCAGAGCAGAAGCAGGAAAATGGCGAACGTCGCTGCGGATTCAAAAAGCTGCACCGGATAGAGCGGTATTCCCAAGGGCACGCCTGTCATGGCATGCGCGGAAGGATTGGTAAAGACAACGCCCCAAAACGAATGATGAGCCGGTTTACCATAATCATCTCCCGCAGTAAAACACCCCCACCGCCCGATACACTGCCCCACAGCAATCGCCGGCGCGAATACGTCAAAGACTTTGGCGAGCGGCAGGCGCCGCGATTTCACGTACCACAGGGCGAACAGGGCGCCTCCGATCAGTCCACCGTAGATTCCGCCGCCAGCCTCTAGCGTATCCAGGGTTAGAATCTGACCGGGATGAGCGGCATAAAACCTCCATCCCGTCAGGATCATATAGATCTTCGCCCCAATCAGGCCGGAGATGATCAGCCAGACGCTGAAGTCCAACAGCATGGCGGGATCCAATCCCTCGCGGCGGCCCAGACGGAGGGCCACATAGAGAGCCGCCAGAAGAGCGCAGGCCAGGATCAGACCGTACGTCGGAAGCTGAAAAGAACCGATCCTGAAGAGGAATGGGTGCATAATCTTGTCTATTGTATCGCGTTCACCAAAAGCGGCATAATCCTGCTCCCTCACCACCGCTTCGCGGTCCTCCCTCTCCCGCGAGCGGTAGAGGGCTGAGGTGAGGGTGGGGGTAAGAGCTGAGTGTCTATCAGCGTTGGCTGCGGTCTTTAAGCCGCGCTGCGATACCCAGTGCCTGAATTTCTTGCCGAAAGCTGAACGCTGACCGCTGATGACTGTTGGGGCCGCGCTGTGCTATAGCGTAAAGCGGTTTAAAAAGCCGAGGTAACCTGACAAAATTGTAAACCGGTTGAGGGCGATAAGAATTCCGATGAAGATCAGCAGCGCTCCGGATCCCACCTCGACAGCTTGAAGGTGCCGCTTAAAGCGGCCATAGAATTTCAAAAACTGGCTCAACCCGGCGCTCGTCAGGAGGAAAGGAATTGCCAGACCGGCAGAATAGACGGCCAGCAGAAGCATGCCCTGCGGTACCGTATTGCGGGTGGCCGCGAGGGCTAAAATCCCCGCCAGGATTGGCCCGATGCAGGGCGTCCAGCCAAACGCAAAGGCAAAGCCCAGCAAAAACGCTCCGGCCGCTCCACGCTTTGGAGAACCCGTATGAATCCGGGCGTCGCGATAGAGGAACGGTATTTTTACCAATCCGGTGAGGTGCAAACCGAAAATAATGATGATCACGCCCGCCGCGATATTGAACGCCGTCCGGCGCGCGGCGAGAAAGGCGCCAACCTCGGTCGCTGAGGCGCCGAGCGCCACAAAGACCACCGAAAATCCGATCACAAACGCCAGCGCGTTCCGTAGAACACGCGCCGCAATCTCGGCTCGATCTCCCATCCGCAATTGTTCGATGGATGACCCTGAAAGCATCGAAATGTAACCGGGAACAAGTGGCAGCACGCACGGCGAGAGGAACGAAACGATTCCGGCCAAGAGAGCGATCGGTAAGCTAAGCTGGTGTGTCATGGGGAAGACGGGTATCTCTCGCGTTCGGGACAATCGCGCTACAAGCTGGGTTGCCCCTCTTCACTCCCGACAAGTTTACCATAGGAATCGCGCGGCTATGTGCCACGCGCCGCTTCCGGCAGGGTTGCGTCAGCGACCTAGCAGTAGCTCCTTGGCACTGCCTAAGTGCTTTTATTCGCAAATACGATGACGTATTATAGCTTCCATTTCGAGCCCATTCGGGTTAGGCTGGACCTCGGCGGAGGTGCTGGTAATGCCGAGGCAAAGCCCGTATGTGGTCGAACTTACCGACACGGAGCGGCAAGAACTGGAGTCCCGTGTACGCAAATATACGTCACCGTATCGGGACGTTGTCAGAGCC
>JASHOS010000296.1 GCA_030040995.1 Terriglobia bacterium
AGCTTATTGTGATAAAAAGAGCTTCAAACCGCAACCTTTTTTGGCACAAAGGCTTGCAAGAAAAGTTTGGGTTCGCCGCGGGTTCAGTATGGCTTCGTCGTCCAGAGCTTCCGGGGCATTACCCCGCGCCTAGTCTTCTCACGAATTTCAGTGGCGGAGATGGAGGTACAGGTGTCAACCCTACCCCCAAAAACCTATAGTGGGTCAGTTTGGACTTGTAGCGGCGAGTTTACCTCGCCAGATGGCGGCATGAAGCCGCCTCTACATCAAACTGACCCACTACCAAAAAACCGGTTCCCATTCGATCGTGAAAAGATGAGCCGTCGCTCCATGCGGCGGAACTGAAACCCGCCCTTCAGCTTGATGTGCTGAGAAATCCGGGTTAGAGGTAACCCGCGTTTCCTTCGCCAAATTACAACCCACCAGTCTCTTCGGTGCAATCAATCTGCAACAGGCGGCAAGCACCGGCCTGCCGCGAAGCGCCGTGCCCGCGAGTTATGCTAAAATTTTTGCGGGACCGTTCGTGAAACAAGGCCCTCATTTCCAATGGCTAAAGTGGGATTGGTCAGCTTAGGCTGCCCTAAAAACACGGTGGATAGCGAAGTGATGATAGGCCTGCTGGCCCGCGCCGGGCATGAAATGACCGCCCGGGCGAACGAGGCCGAAATCATCATCGTTAATACGTGCAGTTTTATCGGACCGGCCAAACAGGAATCAATCGACACCATCCTGGAGATGGCTGAGCATAAGAAGAGGAGCGCCGCCCGGAAGCTGATCGTCACGGGCTGTCTCGTCGAGCGTTACCGGGACCAGATTCTGCGTGAAATGCCCGAAGTCGATTACGTGCTTGGCACGAACGAGTTGGACCGCGTGGTGGGAGCGTGTGATCCGGGCAATCACGGGCGCGAGTCTGGGCGGTCTGCCGCTCCGTATCTGTACCACGAATTCACGCCGCGAGTTCTTTCTACGCCGGCGCACTCCGCTTACATCAAAATTGCCGAGGGTTGCGACCATACGTGTTCATTCTGTGTGATACCCCAAATGCGCGGACAGTTCCGCTCCCGCAGATTCGAATCCGTCGTCCGCGAAGCGGAGAACCTGGTCCGCAACGGCGCGCGGGAACTAACGCTGGTGGGGCAGGATAACACCAGTTATGGCGAAGACCTCGGCTTGCGGGACGGATTGGCTTTGCTGCTGCGCGAGATCGCAAAGATTCCGGAGCTGGTTTGGCTGCGCTTTCTCTATTGCTATCCGAATCGCGTGACGGACACGCTGATTGCGGCGGTGGCGGAAACGCCGAAGGTGGCGAAGTATTTTGACATCCCTCTTCAGCACGCGAGCGGCGCCGTTTTGAAAGCCATGCGGCGCGGGTCGAATGGCGGACAATTTCTAAAACTGATCGAGAAGATCCGCGCTGCGATTCCGGAAGTAACGCTTCGCACGTCGCTCATCGTGGGATTTCCCGGTGAGACGGAGCGAGACTTCGAGGATCTCGTGCAATTTGTGGCGGAGGCACAGTTTGACCATTTGGGCGTTTTTCGGTATTCGAACGAGGAGTCCAGCGCGTCATTTAGCTTGCCCAACCCCCTGCCGGCCGCGGTCGCTTACCAGCGGCAAAGAAGGATTCTGGCGCTGCAGCGGAAGGTTTCGCGGAGCAAGTTGAAGAAATGGGTAGGCCGGCGCGTGCCGGTGCTGAACGAGGGCGTATCACCGGAAACGTCATGGCTCTTTACAGCGCGCCTCGAATCGCAAGCACCGGGAGTGGACGGCCAGGTGTTGGTGAACGACTTCGAAGGACCGGAGCCGCGGGCGGGCGAATACCGCTGGGCTACCGTAACGGCTTCGGGGGATTATGACCTCGTGGCCCGTCTGGCGCCAGAATACTTCGCCAGGAAGAAAGACGCACGCGCCGCACCCGTTGGGTTGCTTCAGATCGGGCCTGCAGGCCAAACCTATGCGCTGCCCCATCTGTAATCGCGAAATAGAAGTAGCGGGCAACCCCTTCCGGCCCTTCTGCAGCGAGCGCTGCAAAATGATCGACCTTGATAACTGGCTTTCGGATCGCTATCGCGTTCCGGCGTCTCGTGACAGCGCGCCCGGCGAGAGTGATCCCTCCCGAGCCGCAAACGGCGGGGATGTTGGTGATGATTGAGTGGCGCCTGCCCTCGCCCACGGCTACGCGGTCCCCGCGTTCCCGCAAGCGGGAGAGGGGATGGGGTGAGGGCCGAGGGCGGGATTAATGCGACGAAACATCGGCGCTCGGATCGCCACGCTCGGCCCCGTAGGATTCTTCCCCGTGGCGCCAGGCACGCTGGGTGCGGCAGTGGGCGTGGCTGCATCAGTGTTGATTCGCCGCCTTTTTCCCGGCCCGCGCAGCTTCAATTGGGCGCTCGGGGGCGCGGCTGCCGCCATTTATGTGCTAGGTGTTTGGGCGGCCGGCGTGGCCGAAAAGCAGTTCGAAACTAAGGATCCGCCTCCCGTTGTTATTGACGAGGTGGCGGGCCAGATGATTGCCTTTTTCTTCCAACCCTGGCCACGATGGGGATGGCTGCTGGCCGGCTTTCTTTTATTCAGATTTTTCGACGTAGTAAAACCCTTTCCCGCCCGCCGCCTTGAGCACCTTCCCCGCGGGTGGGGCGTCATGACGGATGATGTGGTGGCCGGCGCCTATAGCGCGTTAGGAATGTTTTTGCTCGGATTCGCGATTCGATGAGTTTGTGGAAAAAGACCAGTAGACCGGAAAACAGCATGGAGAAGCAGCAATCGCCAGAAAGAAAGCCGGTCATTGCTGAGGTTAGCCCCCGGGCGGGCATTTCCGGAGGCGAGGTGTGGATCAAAGGAACGGGTCTCACGGAGAACGGGCGCATCCGGCCAAAAGTCCGTTTCGGGGATCAAACGGCTGGTCTGACTATGACCTCGTCCACGCGGCTGGTGGTGAGAGTGCCGGAGCGCGTCGTGGGGGGTGATGTGACGGTCGATACCGGCTCTGCCGTTAGCAGCCCAGAACGCTTCACGGTTGGCCTGACCCTGGCCGAAAATCTTCACCCCGTCGCCAATCCGGCCGTGGACGCCGCCGGAAATATATTTACGACGCTCAGTGGCAGTCGAGGCCAGAAGACGCCTGTCTCCGTTTATAAAATCGAGCAGAACCGCGCCGTTCGATCTTTCTTGACCGATCTGATGAATCCCACGGGATTGGCTTTCGACCACGACGGTCTTCTTTACATCTCCAGCCGGAGCGAAGGCACCATCTATCAGATCACGCCGGACGGCCGCCGGTCTATATACGCGGAAGGCATGGGGATTGCCACCGGCATCGCTTTCGACAAGGAAGGCGACCTTTACGTCGGAGACCGTAGCGGCACCATTTTTAAGATCAATCGCGACCGGAAGATCTTTGTTTTTGCGACGCTCGAGCCTAGCGTCGCCGCCTACCATCTGGCGTTCGGTCCGGGCGGCATTCTGTACGTTACCGGTCCCACGACTTCGAGCTTCGATCACGTCTATCGCATCTCTCCCTCGGGAGAAGTCTCTTCCTTCTTCCAGGGTTTGGGGCGGCCGCAAGGGCTCGCTTTCGATGTGGATGGAAACATGTACGTGGCGGCGTCGCTCGAGGGACGAAGGGGAGTCGTGCGCCTCACTCCCGGTGGCGGCGCGGAATGGATCGTTTCCGGCCCAGGGATTGTTGGCGTCGCCTTCACGGCGCACCGCAGCATGATCCTGGCCTGTGGCACCGCGCTCTACGAACTCCTCATCAACATTGAAGGAATGCGCCTGCCATTCGGAGCAGGATAACGTCCTGATTTATGGATGCGGAAATCATCGCGGTGGGCTCCGAGCTGCTCACTCCGTTCCGGCTGGACACCAACTCTCTTTTTCTCACCAGCAAGCTCAATTCCCTCGGCATTGAAGTTCGTTTCAAGACCGTTGTCGGCGATGACCCGGTCCCCCTTGCCGAAGCTTTTGGAACCGCTCTCAAGCGTTCGCGTCTCATTATCCTTACCGGCGGGCTTGGTCCCACCGAAGACGACCGGACGCGAGAAGTGGTTTCCGAGGTGTTAGGCCGCCCGCTTCACGAAAACGAGGAGATTCGCGCCCGGATTGAAAAACGTTATAAGCGGCTTAACCGCGAAATGCCGCCGAACAACCTGCGGCAAGCCTTGGTGCCGGAAGGCGCAGATTGGCTTGAGAACAACAACGGTACGGCGCCGGGAATTTGGATGGAGCATGACGGCATCATCATCCTCCTGCTTCCCGGGCCCCCATGGGAGCTGGAGGCCATGTTCGATTCTCTCGGCATGGCGCGCCTGGCGTGCGTGGCTGGAAATGAGCGAATTCGCAGCCGCGTTTACAAAGTGGTGGGGCTTCCCGAGTCTGAAGTCGACCACCGCATCGCGCCGCTTTATCGGCCGTACCAAAATCCAACCACCACAATTCTTGCCTGCCCGGGCGCCATTGAAGTTCACCTCCGGGCGCGAGCCGCAAGCGAGTCCGAGGGGGATGCGCTGCTCGACGATCTGGGCGACAAGATCGAGATGGCTTTGGGCGACCATGTCTTTTCGGCCCGGGGCGAGTCTCTCGAAGAAGTGGTGGGGATTTATCTGGTCATGAAGCAGCAGACGTTGGCGGTTGCCGAAAGCTGTACGGGTGGGCTGCTAAGCGAAAGGCTCACGCGCATTCCTGGAAGCTCGGATTTCTTCCTCGGCGGAGTCGTCTGCTACAGCAACAAGCTGAAGACCAAATTGGCCGGCGTGCCCGCGGATTGGATCGAACAGCATGGAGCAGTTTCTGGGGTGGTGGCGCAAGCGATGAGCGAGGGCATCCGAAAACGCGCGGGAGCCTCTCTTGGAGTTGGTGTTACGGGGATTGCGGGACCGGGTGGGGGCTTGGTGGAAAAGCCCGTTGGGCTGGTCTTTATTGGGCTGAGTGACTCGCGCTCGACAACCGTCCGGCAATTCCAATTTCCGGGAACCCGGGAGCGCATCCGGCAATGGGCGTCGCAGATGGCGCTGGAGATGATCCGGCGCAAGGTGCGCGAGTAAAAGTGCGAACTGCATTCTTTCGAGCACAGGGCTCCGTCAAAGTCCCGGTTCGCATGCCGTCCCGCTGCTATCTATGCGATACGCGCGGAAAATCCCCTCACCCGCCTGCGGGCAGGAGCCGCTCCGTTGCTGAAGCTCTGGAGCGTAAGCGACCTTCGGTGGGCGCAGGCCCGACGAAGGAAGGCGGGTGAGGGGTCTTTTACCTTCCGGTCGACTTTGACGTGACCCTGCTTTCGAGCATTGAAGAGGTTGGTTAAATCTATTACACTTCAATATGGGACGATAGGGTGACTCCTGCGCAATTCTGGACTGCCATCATTGTCGTGATCATCGGGTACGCTCTCGGGTTCTACTTTCAGCACCGTGATGTAGACCAACTGGGCAAACGCGTGGACGCACGCATCGATGACTTGCGCGCGGAAATGAACCACCGCATCGATGACCTGCGTGCGGAGATGAACCACCGCATCGATGGCCTGCGCGCGGAGATGAACCATCGCTTTGACGACATGCGGACGCTCATTGAAGTGCAGGTGAGGCGTCTTGATGACCGCATTGACCACGTGGAGCGCGGCGTCTAGCTAATAATACGACTGAAAGGGTATTAATTATGTATGCGATCTTTCGAACCGGGGGAAAGCAATATAAGGCGTCTCCCGGCCAAACCATTCGCGTGGAGAAGCTGCCGGGGCCGGCGGGCTCCGAGATAGAGTTCAACCACGTCTTTGCGGTGCGCAAGGAGACGTTGCGCCTTGGCAATCCGTTGGTCGAGAATGCTCACGTTACGGGAGCCATCGTCCGGCATGGCAGGGCAAGAAAAATCCGCGTCGTGAAGTACAAACGGAAGAAGCAGTACCGGCGCACCCTGGGCCACCGTCAGGACTTCAGTGAAGTGCTGATTCGAGAAATCGTCGGGTAATTATGCCAGTCAGCCAGAAGCTTATCTGATATAGAAAGCAGCGGGAAATCAAAAGTGGCACACAAAAAAGGATTAGGAAGCTCACGGAACGGCCGTGACTCGAACTCTCAGCGGCTGGGCGTTAAGCGGTTTGGCGGGCAGCTCGTTTCCGGCGGATCCATTCTAGTCCGCCAGCGGGGAAGCCGGCTGAAGCCCGGACTCAACGTCGGAATTGGGAAGGATGATACGCTCTACGCCAAGCTGAGCGGTATAGTTCGGTTCGAGGACAAAGGCCGCTCGGGCCGTTACGTCAGTGTTCTTCCCCAATCCAACTGACTTGAGTGAAATCCGTACTAGATGAGGCCGCCTTGTCTTGCAGCTTTTAGCGCTTCTATGGCCGCGCCGCGTGCCCCGGCGGTGTCGCCATTCGGCATCACATAAATTGGAATGCCGGCCTGCTCCGGGCGCTGCGGCGGCATAGCCAGGCGGACTTGTTCCAGAAACCAGTTCTGGAACTTCTGACTGGTCTCCAGAGCTCCCCCGCCGACGACGAGCGCATCGGGATCGAATGCGTTCACTACTTGGTCGAAGAAGAGCCCCAAGGCGTGAGCCTGAATCCGGAAAATCTCCCTGCACATAGGATCACCATTGTCGGCAAGATCGCGGACGAGTTTTGCCGCTTGGTGGCGGTCCAATTTTTCCAAATCATGGCCAGGATAGCGAGGCAGCAAATACGGCAGGAGGGTCTTCTCGATCGCGGTGAGCGAGCAAACCGATTCCAGGTCTCCGGTGCGTCCGCAGTTGCATTCCGGCTGCATTCCGCTGGTCCCGGCAATACGAGGGTACGGTATCAGGACGTGGCCTAGCTCTCCCCCAAATCCATTTTTGCCCTTCACAACGCTGCCGTCGAAGATGATGCCGGCGCCGAGACCCGTTCCGATGATGATCGAAACCGACGTCTCCCGGCTGTTCGCGCCAAAGATCGTATAGTGCCCCCAAAGGGCTGCAGCATTTCCATCGTTCAAATAGGATACGGGCTTCTCAAGCATGCGGGCTAGACCCTCGCGAATATCGAATCCTGCCCACTGCGGATGCTGAAAGTTCGTAGAGCCCTGGGCGCTGAGCTGGCCCGCCGCGCTGGCCGGTCCCGGCGTATCCAGGCCCACAGCGACGATGTCTGGAGGGAAGACGCCCGCCCTTTTCGCTGCAATCTCGAGACCTTCCGCAATTTGACGGAGGCAGACTCCTGGTCCCTCGCCCGTCAAGGCAGGATGCTCGCACAGATCCCCAATGAGGAACTGCTCCTGCTGGTCCACCAACGTATAGTTGATGGCCGTTGCGCCAAGATCCACTCCAGCCACCACAGGCACGATTCTTCTCCTTATAACGGTTAATGCTTGCGCGATTCAGTGTAACAGAATTGGCGGCCAGCGGCTTATGCGGCCGGAGTGCTCTGCCGATACTTTCAACCTTGCACGCACGTTTCATCGCTGCTTGCGAGAGCGCAGCAACTGAATGGCTTCGCGCGTCAGGGCATGGAAGAAAGGCTTGCCCCATAAACCTATTGACAATAACCCGCCGAATAAAATCACTGCATCAATGCTGGCCCGGCCTTGGGGCAACCAATACACATCCGCGAGATTAAGCCAGAGGGCAAACTCGTCCAGCGTAAGAGCCGCGCCCGCCCCATATAGCAAAGACATCAGCCTTCCCATCCACACCGACGAACTCCTCTCGCCGGTCCCAATTTCCAGAAGCCAGCCATATCCGACGATCAACAACATGAGAATGCCCCAGACCAGATGATGAATATGCCTGCCGCCGAGCGAAACGTTGTGGAAGGGACCGCGCTGAGCTCGGATGGCGTGGGTCAGGCTCCTGACGCCAGCAAAGACCACAAAAAAGCTCACTGAGGCGATGAAGAGGCGCTCTCTCCGGGTTTCCTGGACGTGCTGGTGGTAAAGCGAGCCGAGGTGGCCGGACAGCGCGGCTGAGACAACCGTCCAGCCAACGAAGGGGACGATAACCACCAGGCTCCAGAAGAGGGCGGAATGTAGACTCATGCCGGCTAATCTATCACGCCTGTCAGACTTGGTCGCGCAAATTGGCAATAACACGGGTATCAGGGCACGACTTCAGTCGTGCCCTGATACACAGCCAACTTATGCGTACTTCCGCAACCAGGCATGACTGTGCCAATTGCGCCCAAAGCCGTTTTCGCGCGCTTGACTAAGAAATCTTCGCCCGGTTAAATTGAGTGTTACTGTTAAATGGCGGCTCCTGATCGACGCCAACAGCGCGGGGCTTCTTGATCCAGAGCTATCTCAAAGCCATCGTATTGGCCCTCCAGGATTTCACACTTTTGGGCTTCCAGGCCTTCCGCAATATTCTCACCCCCCCTCGATATTACGAAGACGTGCTCACCCAGATGGACGTGATCGGGGTCGGATCGATTCCGATCGTCGTCATCACCGGCCTCTTCACGGGCGGCGTGTTAGCGCTACAGACCTATCGCACACTGCAGACTTTTGGAGAGGTTTCACTGCTGGGCCAGGCGGTCGCGGTAGGCTTTATCCTGGAGCTTGGGCCGGTGCTTACGGCTCTGGTTGTGGCCGGGAGAAACAGCTCCGGGATCGCCTCGGAGCTCGGCTCCATGCTGGTGAGCGAACAGGTGGACGCGCTGCGTGCTCTCGGCGCAGACCCGCTCCGCAAGCTGGTTTCGCCGCGCCTGTACGCGACGCTCCTCATGCTCCCGCTGCTCACCGTCTTAGCGGACTTTTTCGGCATGTTGGGTGGCGACGTGGTCAGCATCACGGTTGCGGGAGTTTCGAGCTCGGAATACTGGTCCCAAGCTTACCAGTCCCTCTCTTTCCGCGATTTGACGCAAGGTCTGATGAAGCCTGTTTTTTTCGGCGTCATCATCGCGTTGGTGGGCTGCTATTACGGTCTGAAGACGGAGGGCGGGACGGAAGGCGTTGGGCGTTCCACCACACGCGCGGTGGTGATGGCGATCGTGCTGATTATCGTGGTGGATTTCTTTATTACGCGTTTCTTGATCGGCATCCACTTCGCGTAGGAAGAAACCAGCCATTAGCCATTAACCGTTATCGGCCCCAAAACGGGAATTTTGTTCGCGTTTTGTAGCGCCGTGCTGATTATTATCATCCTTTCACCACCAAGGCACAGAGGCACCAAGAGGTTTTAGAGAACAATTCGGTGGATCCCTTCCTTGATAAGTACGCTGTTAAAATTGATCAACAAGCCCAGCCGGTGCCCCGACAGTTTGACGTAAGTCAGCACTTGGGCTTTGTGAACAGGAAGGATCACGTCCACAGCCTTGAGTTCGACCACGGCCCGGTTCTCCACGACAATGTCGAGCCGCAGTCCGGAATCCAGGCGAAGACCATCGTAGACCACCGGCAGTGACACTTGCCGTCCCACCTTCAAGCCTCGCCTCTGGAGCTCGTGCAACACGCAGGCCTCGTAGACACTCTCCAGCAGGCCCGGCCCGAGGGTCGTATGCACCGCAAAGGCAGCGTCAACGATCGCCGATGCAATTTTGTCAGTTTCCTTGGGAATGGGCTCTCTTGGTGTCTTAGTGCCTTGGTGGTTCATGCCGTGCCGACCTAAAGGTCGGCGCTACGGGATGTCAAGAACCGAGCCCTTGGCTAGTCTGCTACCAAACGAAGGTCCTGGTGGGAGATCTCTGCGCCGCAAGGTGCAATTCAGGAGTCCCTGCGCAGTTGCGGCGCCCGAGAGCTTCCAGGGCCGTAAGGCGGGCAATCTCCGGGTGGTTGTTGGTCTCGCTGAGGTGCGCGAGAACCAGCACTTGGACGCTCCGATCGAGGTTCTCGGTGAGAAACTCCGCCGTCGAAAGGTTGGAAAGATGGCCTTGGCGGCCCATGACCCGCTGCTTCACGTGCCAGGGATAGGGACCTACTTTAAGCATTTCGAGGTCATGATTGGACTCGAAAATCAAGCAATGACATCCCTGTACTCGTTGCTGGACGAGCCCCGTCACATAGCCGAGGTCTGTCACCACGCCGATCTTGATGCCTTCTGCTTGGAAGGTGAATGCCACGGGATCAGCCGCGTCGTGCGGGACCGCGAAAGGAGAAACCTCGATATCGCCGATTCGGAACCGCTCGCCTGCGGAGAAATGCTCGCAGGCTCCGATCGTTGCTTCCCGTTCCATTGCCTCGCGCGTTGCGGCAGTGATATATACCGGACACCGAAGAGCGGACGCTAGTTTGCTCAGGCCGTTCACGTGGTCGGCGTGTTCGTGAGAGATCACGATTGCCGTGCAGCTCTCCGGTTGCTCGCCCAGCGCTAGCAGACGGGCGAAGGTTTCCCGGCGGCTGAACCCCGCGTCGATCAGCAAACGCGTGGTTTCGGTAGCAATCCACGTGCTGTTACCCTTACTACCGCTGCCCAGAATGGAAACGCGAACGCTCAACCCGTCCCTTCCAGTCTGCCACGCCGCTTCGCGAGACCCCGAAGAATCAAAACAGCCCCATGACGCGCAAGCTGATCTTCCCCCACATCTCCGGCTGGACACCGGAGATGCACGGCTTGACAGCTGCGGAAAAACTCCCGGAATTGTCATCCTGAGGAGCCGAAGGCGACGAAGGATCTCTGTATTTGCTTGATTTCACAAATACAGGGATGCTTCGCTGCGCTCAGCATGACATGCCCGCCGCCTTTTTCCGCAGCCTGTTGAGCCCCAACGGGCGAACAAACAAAGCCCAGGCCAACGGCCGGCCCTCTTTGTTCGGCCCGCGCCCGGTACGTTAGCGAGCCGCTCAGTGCTTGGGCGCGTCCCCGTTTGCCGCGTGCCGGGGCGCTTTGTCTTGAGAGTTGGCGGCCGCCGTTACAGGATAGGAGGCGTCGTACAGCTTGATAATCGCCTGGGTAATATCAACAGCTTTCGACGCATAATAAACCGGGATCGACTGTTCTCCAATGACTAGAGCGTATCCATGCTGTTGAGCATACTGGGTGATGACCTTCTGCATCTTCTCAGCAATTTGGCGGATAGCTTCCTGCGTGTCAGCCTGGTAATCGTCCGTATCGTCTTCCTGGGTTTCCTTTAGGCGCCTCTGCTGTGCGGCAAGCTGCTGGGAAAGCGCATATTGCTGGTCGCTCGTCAGCATCGAGCTCTGGTTTTGGAGCTGGTCCTGTAGCTGCTCGACCTGCTTTTCCATCTGTTGAAGGTCCTGTTGTTTAGGCTCGTATTTTTTTTGAATGGCTGCGGAGGCCTGTTTGCCTTCTTGGCTAGCGCCCACGGCCGCTGACATGTTGATTACGGCAATCCGTTCCGGGGCGCTGTCCGAGCTCTGCGCGGGCAATAAAGCTGGCCACGCCAACAAGCACACCAAAGCCGCGAATATAGGTACAGTTCTTTTCATGCATACTCCCTCAAGTTGTAAATAAACGGTTTTATTCTACCACCGTTTGCGCGCCCGTTGCATAGCCCGGTTCTAGAACGTTCCACCTACCGTGAACCCCGCCATTCCGCTGGGTTCCGAGAATGCTTGCCGCTCGAAATAGGACAGCGCCGCGTTATACGTGTAGGAGTTCGGGAACAGGGATTCCGGAGGAAGCTCCTGCGGAGGTGTGACGTAAACGTTATCCAGGCGCAGCCAGTTGTAGCCGTAATAGATTTCGATGGGCGCGTGGACAACGGGAATCATCATCTCGAGAGCCAGGCCGGTGGAGCTGCGAGGGCGAAAGTTCAGGGAACTGACCGGCTGGAGCTCGCCATTCGGAACCTTGAAGTAGGGGAACTCGGAAGTGATGCTCTCGAGCGCGTTGGGTTGCAGCTTGAGATCTGATGGATAAAGGATGAAGGCGTCTCCCAGGTCAATGAAGTACGCCAGGGTAACAGGTCCGTAAATCGGGATGCGGTATTCGAAACTGCTCAGGAACTCAGTATCTCCGCCGGGCACTTCGACCGTGTTGTAGGGAAAGCTGGTATAGGACCCGCACGTGCCCGTCTCGGGCACTCCCTTTGAATTCACCGCCCAGATTGGGTTTCCTTGGCTGGTGCGATTGCAGACCTGGCCGACGGTCGGGAAGAAAATCACCGGACTGATACTGTAAATATTGAAACCGCGAATGTCGTACTGGCCGCCCATGTAGAACCGCTCATAGGGCGGCGGAACTTTGCCATCGTAGCCGGTGAGGGTGGAAAACCTGAAATGGAACGCCAGCGTATTGCGCTTGTTATTGATGGGGTGGTAGTACTTCATGTCCAGAACGGGCTCTATCGAGTCGGTATTGCCTCCCAGAACACTCCCGGAAAAAGCGAGCGACGCGTCGAGCGATTTCCCGCGATGAGCCGCAAAGGGGTTGGGGTTGTCGATGCTGTAGTACTCATACGTGGGAGTGATGGTGCTCTGAACGATGCCGTGGAGCTGGCTCGGGCCAGCAAAGGCGCCGTAATCCAGGTCCTCAAAGAGGGCCTCCGAGGCGGTGCTATAAGCTTCCAAATCGCTATACGTGTATCCGTAACTGAGGCCGAGGCGGGCAAAGGAGCGCTTGAGCGGGTATTGGATAAAAGTCGTAAATCCCTTCGAGTTCTGCTGGTAGTTCTCGAAGTACGTTTGGCCAAAAGGGGTCTTGGCGAGGGCTGACAGATTCACGCCGTAGAGCGCGCCATATTGCTCGAGCTCATCGAAGTGGTAGTCGTTTAGGAAAATCGTGAAGCCCCCTGTGATGGGCCGGTTAAACAGGTACGGCATCGTGAATCCCAGGGAAGCGGTGGTCACAAACGTTCCGACGCTCCCGCCAATACTCAGAGTGTCGCCCAGCCCCAGAAAATTATGAGTCGCGTAATTGCCGCCAACGAAATCTCCTTGAATGCCGCTCACACCCCCGGTAAATCCGATGGAGTTGCGGCCCTTCTCCTTCAGCGGGACGGTAATATCCACGGTCGAATTTTCCGCGTTCTGCACGACGGTGTAGTCCTTCTTGTCCTTAGTATCCGAAATGGGATTGAAGAAGCCGAGCTGGTTGATCCGGTAAACGCTCATTCTCCACAACGCCGTATCAAACACGCTCCCCTCGTCGAGCAATATCTGCCGGCGAATCACTCGATCCCGCGTCTTGGTGTTGCCCGTGAAGTTGATGCGGTGAATGAAAAACTGCTTATCTTCCGTGAAGTCTAACGCCAGGTTGACGACGCGCTTTTTGAGGTCCGGCTCCACGTCAGGCACCGCCGTAAAGTTAATGTAGCCGTAGTCGCCGTACAGGGTGGTATAGTTGTCGAGAGCTTTACGGAGCTTCGAGTAGTCGAAGATCTCTCCCGTGTTCAGTCCCAGAATCCGCTTGAGAAGAGGTGTTTTGAACAGGGTGTTGCCGGTGATCGTGAACCTGCCCAGCCGGAATTGCTCACCCTGATCGATGGGGATCGTGATATCAACCCGTTTCCCTCTCCCTTTTCCCAGGAACACGAATGGAAAGGGGCGTTGTGTATTGACCGTTTGGATGATCGGGTCGCCGTGGGTAGCGAGAAAGTAACCTTTTGATTGATAGAGCTCGCGGACTTGTTCGAGGTCGTAATCGAGCTTATCCCGGTTGTAGGTGCGATGAAAGATGTAGAAGATAGGAGGCACGCCGTACGGCTTCGTGTACTTCATGACGCGGATCAAGCGGTCGGTGGAGAAGACCGTGTTGCCGGTAAAGCGGATGCTTCCCACTTTCACTTTCGGGCCCTCGACCACGACGAAAGTCAAGGCAACGGAATCCGGCGGGATAACATGGGTGCGCGGACTCACCGTGGCGTCCGGCCGGCCCACTTCCGACAGCATTTCTTGGACCACCACCGAAGCCTGCTTGACTACTACGGGATCATAGAGCGACATGATGGTTAACGGCACGTGCTCCTGCTGAAAACGGTCCATAACGTCCGACTCGCTCACCGAACTCATCCCTTTGTAGTCGATGCTTCGGACCAGCTTTTTTTCTGCGACAAAGAAAGTAATGATCCTGCCGGTTTTCCCGTTCGTGTAGACGACCCGGATATCGTCAAAATAACCGGTGTTCCAGAGCGCCATCAGATCACGCTCGATGTCATTCACGTTATAGACGTCGCCCGGGTGAGTGAATATATGGGCCATCAGCGTGTTATACGGATAGCGGCGGTTCCCACGGAATTCGACCGCCTCAACCAGAACCTGCTTTTTCTGTCCCGGAACTTTGGGAGCCTGAGGTTTGGGCGGGGCCTGCAATACCCCGGGGGCTTGAAGCTGAAGCTGGCCAGGCTGGGGAGGAGTCTTTTGCCCCTGGGCGGGAGGCGACTGTTGCTGCGCCTTTCCGGTTGTGGAATTCGGGTTTGTTTTCTCTTGAGGTGTCTGAGAAGGCGGAGTCTGCTGGGCAAAGGCGGCGCGCGCCAGAGCGAGACACAACAGCCCTGCGGCCAAACGGCAAAATGTTTCGCGCACTTTTTCCTTAAGCAGGTGCAAAAACCTTCTCAGACTTGGTATCAGGCGGTCATGTCGCTTCGCGACACTCGCGAAGCACGACAAGAACTCCTGCCCTCGCCCCCTTGGGGGAGAGAGTGGCTCGCGGCTGGCGTTTTCACCCGTCGGCGCGAGTCGGGCCTGCGCCCACCGAAGGTCGCTTACGCTCCAGAGCTTCAGCGACGGAGCGGCTCCTGCCCGCAGGCGGGTGAGGGGGTCGAGACAGCCTTTTCAACACAGGCATAGGTTCTGCCCTTCCGCATCCGCCCAGGCGACTCAAGCCGCCCGGTTCCATGTGAGCGCCCCGCTAAAACGGCTCAAGCCGCACACCAATCCAATGCGGAACGCGCCTTCTTCGGGAATCGCAGGGAGGGTTTGAACTCAGCAGGCAATGCGCAGATCGATGGGCCTCCCGTGGAGTAATTCTAATGGGAAAGCGGTGTGGCTGTCACGAGGTTGTCACTGACGGGCCGGTAGTAAAGCCCCTCGCCGCCCAAGATCACTTCCAGGACTGCCGGCGCCTGGATCTCTCCCTGGATCAAGGCTTCGGAAAGCGGATCTTCAAGATGCCGCTGAAGCGCCCGCCGGAGCGGACGGGCGCCGTAGGAGCGGTCCGCGCAGGTCTTCTCAAGGAGCCAACGCGCCGCTTCTGGCGAAAGGCTGACCGAAATGTTCTTCTGCACCAAGTGGGCGTTCATGTTGGTCACCAGCAGATCGATGATTTGCAGAAGGTCGCTATCGGTAAGCGCGTTAAAGATGATCACTTCGTCGAGCCGGTTTAGAAATTCAGGATTGAAAATACGCCGGACCTCGCTCATCACCATTCCCTCGATCTTCTTATCCGTCGTTTCTTCGCTGGCGGAATGGAAACCGAGGTGGCTGCGCCGCTCAAGATAGCGGGCGCCGATGTTCGAAGTCATGACGATAATCGTGTTCTTGAAATCAACCATGTTGCCCAGCCCATCCGTCAACTGCCCGTCTTCAAACACCTGAAGAAGGATGTTGAAGACGTCGGGGTGAGCCTTCTCAATTTCATCGAGCAGGATCACAGAGTAAGGGGCGCGCCGCACGCGCTCCGTGAGTTGACCGCCCTCCTCATAGCCCACGTATCCCGGCGGCGAGCCGATCAGCTTGGAGACAGAATGCTTCTCCATAAACTCCGACATATCAAACCGGATCAGAGATCGCTCGCTTCCGAACAGGAAAGATGACAGCGTCCGGGCCACTTCGGTCTTGCCGACCCCCGTCGGTCCGAGAAAGAGAAACGAGCCCACCGGACGGCCGGGCGCCTTCAATCCGGCGCGTGACCGGCGGATGGCGCGGGCCAGCGCAGAAATCGCTTTGTCTTGGCTGATCACGCGTTTGTGGAGTTCCTCCTCGATGCGCAGCAGCTTGGACATTTCCTCTTCTTTAATCGACGTTACCGGCACGCCCGTCCACCGGGCCACCACCTCTTCAATATCCCCTTCTTTCACTTCGCCGGTGGCATTCTCGTCGATGTTGTACTTCTCGCGGAGCAGGCGGAGATTTTCGCGCTCTTTCCGCTCCTCGTCCGAATAAAAGCGCGCCTTTTCGAATTCCTTGTTGGAAATGGCGGCCTCCATGCGGTGCACGACGAACTTGATGCGCTTGGTGGCGTCTACCATCTCTTCGGGCAGCATGCTCTGTTGCAATTTCACCCGTGCGCCCGCTTCGTCAATCAGGTCCACAGCTTTGTCGGGAAGAAAGCGATCGGGAATATACCGGCTGGAATGAAAAACCGAAGAGCGAATCGCCTGATCCGTATAGGTTACGGCGTGAAACTTTTCGTACCGTTCCTTGATGCCGAACAGCACTTGGATGGCATCTTTTTCAGACGGTGGAGGGACCTTGACGGCCTGGAACCGCCGCTCCAGCGACCGGTCCCTTTCAATCGACTTGCGGTATTCGGCAGGCGTGGTGGCGCCAATGCACTGGATTTCCCCGCGCGAGAGGGCGGGCTTGAGGATGTTGGCTGCGTCCAGCGACCCTTCCGCCGATCCCGCCCCGACAAGCGTGTGAAGCTCGTCGATAAAAATAATGGCGTTTTGAGACTCCATCAATTCCTTCATGATGGTCTTCAGCCGCTCCTCGAACTGGCCCCGGTATTTGGTGCCCGCCACAATGAGCGAAAGATCAAGCGCCAGGATGCGCTTGTCGGCAAGAAACGAGGGAACGTTTCCATCCGAGATGCGCTGGGCGAGGCCCTCCACAATGGCTGTTTTTCCCACCCCAGGCTCGCCGATGAGCACGGGATTGTTCTTAGTGCGCCGGCAAAGAATTTCGATCACCCGCTCGAGCTCATTATCTCGTCCGATCAGCGGATCCAATTGGCCTTCCAGCGCCGCCTGGGTCAAATCCCGGCTGAATTCCGAAAGAAGCGAAGTTTCCTTAGGACGATTGGAGGACATTTTTTCACTCTGGGCACGGCTTAGGTCTTCGCGCAGGGCAGAAAGGCGCAGCCCGCGCTCGTGGAGCATTTCCGCGGCGAATGACTTCTCCTCCCTCAGCAGACCCATGAGCAGGTGCTCGGTACCGATATGCTTATGTGAAAGACGCTCGGCTTCTTCCTGGGCATAAGCTAATACGCGCTTGCACTCCTGGCTCAAGGGGAGATCCACGGAGGTGGAAACCTTTTCGCGGAGCGTTGTTCTTCCTTCAATCTGTTTGCGGATGGATTCGACAGAGGCGTGGGCACGAAGAAAGCGGTTGGTGAGGGCCTTGTCTTCGCGCAAGAGTCCGAGCAGGATGTGCTCCGTTTCAATGTAAGTGCTGCCAAACTGGCTGGCTTCGTAACGGGCGAAAAAGATAACTCTGCGGGCTTTTTCCGTGTATTTCTCGAACATTGCCCTCCGCCTCTCCGACTCGCGTCCCGATCGCCAGGGCGGGCGCCCCTCTCTTCCCTCTTCCATTTTATCAGTGAACTTCCGGAATGGCAGCGTCCGTTAGCCTGCCGTTCGCGAGCCGGAGCGCGCGGTTGGCGCGCCGCGCCAGCTCCAGATTGTGGGTGGCCAGCACGGAAGTCAATCCGTGCTCCCGGTGAAACTTCTCCACCAGCGCGGAGACACGCTCCGCCGACCGCGCGTCAAGGTTACCGGTGGGTTCGTCGGCCAGCAAGAGCAGAGGTTGGTTGATCAGGGCCCGGGCCAGGGCCACTCGTTGCTGCTCGCCTCCGGAGAGCTCCCCCACCTGCCGGTCCGCCGCGTGGGCGACCCCCGCCTCGGCGAGTAGTTCGGCTGCCCGGGAGCGAGCGCTGTGAAAATCGCCGCCGGCAATAAGGCTGGGCATCATCACATTTTCCAGCGCGCTAAACTCCGCGAGAAGATAATGCATTTGCCATACAAAACCGATCTTCCCATTCCGGTACGCGGCGCGCTCGCTTGCGCTGAATCCACTGATCCGTTCCCGAAAAAAGTATACCTCACCGCGCGTCGGAGTGTCTAGCGCAGCCAGCAGATGAAGCAGTGTGGTTTTTCCCGCTCCAGACTCGCCTACGATCGCAATAAATTCGCCTTGACGAATCTCGAAATTCAAGTCCTCGAACACCGCGACTTCTTCTTCGCCGGAGCGGTAAATTTTTGTCAGATTTTCAGCGCACAACATAAAAGTAGCAGTCAGCAATCAGCTTTCAGCAGTCAGCTCTCAGCGGGTAGCGTAGCGCGGCCTTGCGGCCGCAACCAAATTTGACGGACACTCTGCCCTCGCTCCCTTGGGGGAGAGGGCGGAGCGCAACGCCGGGCCTGCGCCCACCGAAGGTCGCTTACGCTCCAGAGCTTCAGCGACGGAGCGGCTCCTGCCCGCAGGCGGGTGAGGGGGTATGGGAAAACCTCGTCAAAAAACAAGATCTCATGACCTTGCACTGCAGCGTGGCCTTGCGGCCGCAACCAAACCAGCGCGAAGCCATTGCCCTCTCCCTCGGGAGAGGGTGGCTCGCGGCCGGCGCTTTCTCCAGCCGGCGCGGGCCGGGTGAGGGGTCACAGCGCGTATCCTCAAACCATGCCTCCGCGTTTCGCCCTCCGAAACTTCAGAGCTGGCCGCTTCATTCGTACCGCAAAATCTCGGTGGGCAGTAATTTCGCTGCCGAAAGAGAAGGATAAAGGGTCGCCAGGAAGCTCACTCCGAGCGCCATGGTCGCAATCCAGACCCCATCCCAGGGGCGCGAACGGAAGGGCACGTAGGAGAGGGCATAGATATCGGCTGGAATGTGAATGAGCTGGTAATGATTGGCCACCCACGACCCGCCGTATCCGGCGGCCAAGCCTAGGAATATTCCACATAGAGCAATCAGGAGGCCGTGAAGTGTGAATACCGCCCAGACTTGCCGAGGTTTCGCGCCCATTGACATCAGAATCGCAATGTCGCGGTTCTTTTCCATCACCGTCATGGCAAGCGTGATGAAGATGTTCAGCGCCGCCACAATGACGATGAGACCGATGGTTAAGATGGTGACAATGCGTTCCAGATGCAGGGCGCTGAAAATTGAATGGTTCTCCTCCATCCACGTCGTGGTCTCAAATCCTTTGCCGGCGGCGCGCTGGATGGCTGCCGCGATCTCGGGAGCGCGGTCGACGTTGTCAACTCTGAACTCGATGACTGAGACGACATTCGTCAGATCGAAGAGCCGTTGCGCCGCCCCGAGATTGGTGAACGCCCAACTGGCATCGAAGTCGTAAAAACCCGAATCGAAGACCGCGACCACCCGGAACTTGCGGTACTTCGGTACGATCCCGATCGGAGTTAGGTCTCCTTGCGGGCTCGTGATCGTTACCGTGCTGCCGACGAACACACCTAAATCCGTCGCCAGCTCGCTTCCGACTGCAATCGGGTCCGCATCGGAAAAGCTTTCTGAAAGACCCGCCAGAGATCCTTCCTTGAGATGCCGCAGCAGGTCGCCCACCCGGACTTCTCTCTGCGGCTCAACGCCCTTGAGCTCGATCCCTGCCGACCGTTGCTGGCTCGAGATCAGCACCTCTTCATAGAGGGCGGGCGCGAGCGCCATCACATGCGGCACCCGCGCTAACCGCTCCACCATCTGCTCGTAGTGCGGAATCATGTCGTCTTGAGGATGAATGAGGTTGATATTGGCGGTGGCGCCCAGCAGGCGCTGTTGAAGGTCCACGCGGAAGCCGTTGTTCACGGCAAGCGCGATCACCAGCGCGGCAACGCCCGCCGTGATACCAACCACGGCAATCACCGTAACAACGGAAATCGCCGACTGGCGCCGCTTCGCCCTTAAGTAGCGGAGAGCGATCAAAGTTTCGAACCGCATAGCGTCCTATCGAACTTCACAGTATACCAACGCCGACAGACAGGAGGGACAGGTCGCGCCGGGCGGTACGGCGCGGGTAGAGGAGCAACCTAGGACTGCTTCCGCATTTCGGGAAGTCCATGAACGCCCGCCCCTGGAGTTTCTACATCTAGGAGGCGGTGGAACGCGCTTTCGTATGGGGGGGCGACTTGGGTTGCGGCCCGTAACTTGCAGATCCGGAGGCCCTGAAAGCGCGACCCAAAAGCGCCCTCAATACCACACGTATCGCTCGTACTCGACCTCGTAACGCTTCAAGAACCGCCGGTACTCGTCCTGGAAGCGGGCAGCGCAGACCGCTGCTTTTCCGGTCTGCGGCTCTTCGCTCATCCTGCTGCAATAAACAGGACGATAGCACCTCTGAATGTAATGAGACGCGGTTCTGTGCCGATATGGATTCTTGCCTGAAGCGTACGTCATTCAGATCGGAGGGGCGAGTGGTGAACAAGGCCGTAATCCTGATGGTCGCACTGACGACGTCCGGATCGCTTTATGCTGGTGGCCGGAAGACGAAAATTATCATTTTTGACGAAGTGATTGGAATGCCCATCGTCTCAATCAAAACCTCAGACGGCAAGAAGCGCTTTGTCCTGGATACCGGGTCCAACATCTCCACAATGAATATAAGGGCGGAAAAAAGTTTGAGTGTTAGCCTGGCAGGCAAGCAATTCACCTTGAAGTTTGAGCCGACGCAAACAGAAGTGTTCAATAGATTTCAGGCTATGCTTCCACCCAGCGAGCGCGTGGATGGTATTTTAGGGTCAGACTTTATGCGCCACTTTCACCGTGTCACCTTTGACTTTAAAGGCTCTATGGTTTCGTTTGAATGAAATCGGTCCAAGCGAAGTCACTGGCCGAGGAGTTGGATGAAACGGCCTACGGCTTCGATGCCACGGTAAAAGTTAGGCAGGTGGAATTTCTCGTCGGGGGCGTGCAGGTTATCGTCGGGAAGGCCGAAGCCCATCAGGACCACCGGAACGTTCAGGTGTTGGGAGAAGAGACCGGCTACAGGAATCGACCCGCCGCAACGAACATAAACCGTCTTCTTCCTAAAGACGCTTTCCATGGCCTCGCTGGCAGCCTTGATGCAGGGATGATCAACACTTACGAGAGATGCGGGTGCGGAACTGAGAACTCGAACGGTGGTTTGAATGCTCTCGGGAGTCAGCTTCTTAACCTGGCTGGCGAATTTCTTCGCTACATCGCCGGGGTTCATGCCCGGAACCAGACGCATACTGATCTTAGCCGTCGCTGACGCCGGAATGACCGTTTTGGCGCCGTCGCCCGTGAAGCCGCCCCGAATACCGTGGACTTCAAGCGTAGGCCGCGCCCAAAGCCGCTCGAGCACCGGGTAGCCTCGCTCCCCTTCAAGCGCGCCGGAGCCTACTTCCAGCTTCAGAAACTTGCTTTCGTTGAACGGCAGCCGCTTCCAGCCGGCGCGCTCTTTTTCGCTCGGTCTTTGTATTCCGTGGTAAAAGCCCGGGATGCGAACCCTCCCATCGCGCCCTTTGAGGCCTGAGATAATTCCGGCCAGAGCCTGCACCGGATTAGGAGCGGCTCCTCCGTACATCCCGGAATGTAAGTCGCGCGCGGCACCTCGCGCCTCGACCTCAACATAAACCAGGCCGCGCAGCGCCGTGGTTAACGTAGGCAAGCCGGGCGCAAACATCGCCGTATCACAAATGACCGCGGCATCGCAACGAAGTTTCTCCGCGTGCCGGGCCACGTAGCGCTCAATATGCGCGCCGCCTATTTCCTCTTCCCCTTCGATCACAAACTTCACATTAATCGGCAGCCTGCCTTCTCCTTGAAGAAAACCTTCGACAGCCTTCAGCAGGATGTAGGTCTGCCCCTTGTCGTCAGAAGCGCCGCGGGCGTAGAGGTTCTTGCCGCGTCGGGTGGGGTGGAAAGGAGGGGAGGTCCATTGGTCTAAGGGGTCCGGTGGCTGAACGTCGTAATGTGCGTAAAGAAGTAGCGTGGGTTTGCCGGGCGCTTTCAGCCACTCGGCGTAAACCAATGGGTTTTGGCCCGTCCGCCCCTCGATCAGCCCGGAACGCTCCATTCCCATGAGCTGAAGTTCATCTGCAAGCATTGCGGCGGCGCGCCGCACATCCGCCTGATGCTCCGGAAGCGTGCTGATGCTGGGCACCTGAAGAAGGCGGATGAGGCCGTCGAGAAATGCCTTCTGACTTTTCCGGTAGTATTCGAAAGCGCCGGATGCCATGGAATATGGGGGGAAAGGAGGTTGCGAAAACCTGCGCGAGTTTCTATATTCTGAGCCGCGAAGCGGCGCTCTATCACAGCCCAGGCCAGTCGGCCTGGGTCAAAGGCTTTTGTACAGCCGAAGCCCTGAAAGGGCGTGCCAAAGGCCGATTACGACGAACGGTACACGTGGGATTGAGGGCTCTTTGCGGCACGATTGAAGTCGTGCCCTGATACCCCAAATGCGCCTCAGCCGTAGAAAATCTCTGCCGTGTCAATGAGCTCGCGATCGACGCGCTTGAGCTTGGTGATCGCTTCTGCAAGCGGAACGGAGGTGATCCGGTTGCCTTTCAAGCAGACCATCATGCCCGGCTTCCCTTCGTGAATCAGATCGACGGCCTTCACGCCGTATCGCGTGCCCAGCACGCGATCGAAAGCGGTGGGCGAGCCGCCGCGCTGCACGTGCCCAAGCACCGTCACCCGCGTTTCATACCCGGTGTGCCTTTCAATTTCCTGGGCTACCACTTCCCCGATGCCACCCAGATGGGCGTGTCCGAACGGATCCACCTTCTGGTCTTTGGTCACTACTTCCTTATAGCCCTCGAGCTTAAAACCCTCGGCCACCACCACAATGGAAAACAGCCGTCCGCGCGAATGGCGCCTTTCGAGGATGCCGCAAATCTTCTCGATCGTCATCGGTTCTTCGGGGATCAGGATGCAGTCGGCGCCGCCGGCCAGCCCTCCGACCGTGGCAATCCAGCCCGTGTGCCTGCCCATTACTTCGACCACCATGACGCGCTGGTGCGATTCGGCCGTGGTGTGAAGCCGGTCGATCGCTTCGGTCACAATTGAGACGGCTGTATCAAACCCGAACGTCTGGTCGGTACCTTCAATGTCGTTGTCAATCGTCTTGGGAACGCCGATCACCTTGAGCCCTTCAGCAGCCAATTTTCGGGCGACGCCCAACGTATCTTCCCCCCCAACGGCAATCAGATAATCGATGTTTAGCTTCTTAACGTTCTCCCACAGCTCTTTCTTATCCGATTCATCTTTCAACGGGTTGGTGCGCGACGTTCCCAGGATCGTTCCGCCGCGAGGCAAAATGCCGGACACGGAAAGCAGGGAAAGAGGCTCCGCTGTCCCTTTGACGAGACCAAGCCAGCCGTTCTTGATGCCGAGGATTTTGTAGTCCAGCATTTCTGCGCGCCGGACTACGGCGCGGATGACTGCATTCAATCCCGGACAGTCGCCGCCTCCCGTCAGTATCGCTATCGTGCCATTCGATTTTGTCACCATAGGCCAATTCTCCTCGGGTCAAGCTGGTCAGCTTTTCATGAGGCAAAAACTGAGTGAATGCATTTGAGTTCCCGGACGCGAGCGGCTGGCGCCGTCCGCCATCCGGGAAAGAAGGAATCCAACCGGCGAAGCGATTCTCGGGCGTCAAGCTTCGGAGTCAGGAGAAACCGCGATAGATAAGCCGAAGCTTAAGGTAGACGGGCTGCAGCTTGGCAAAGCTAACAGAGAACTGTAGCAACAAACCGGCACAGGGGTCAACGCCCGGAGGCTTCTGATACTGCCGCAGAAGCTGTGAATGAGCCATTTGAACCACAAAGGCACCAAGGCACGGAGCTTGAAAACAAAACTCCTTTCTCCGTGTCTTGGTGTCTTTGTGGTGGGATGTGCAAGTTATTCACGCGTTCTCAGTTTGGGGCGCGTAGAGGCGGCTTTATGCCGCCATCCCGGGTGGCGGGGTAAACTCGCCGTTACAATTCCGCCCGAAACGGAGGCACTACCGGGGGCGTCTGCGTCGGGGAGGGGGCCCGGGCTATTCAAGTCCGAGAGAATTTTGGCCGATCTAGACTAACGGATGGCTAAAGCTAACAGCACAAAGATAAGGTGGTTGGGCGAGGCTGAGCCGCACGATCTGCGCATCGAGGGTGCGGACCGGCTCAGGGCAGGCGGCCAAGTGCGGCAACGGCGCAGAAGGAATTTCCAACGTGATCGAAGAACCGGCAGCGAGATGGCGGCGCACGGCCAGGAGCGCTCCAGTGGCACTGATATTCAGCGTACTCGTAAACTCCAAGAACTCTTTACCTTGCTCGTCGATGCCCTTGGCAAATACGGGCACGCCAAGCGAAAGACGCCGGTGCCGGCGGCGCTCCTTTGCTCGCTTACGGCTTACCACGGAAACTCCTTCGCAAACCGCGTCGTACAAACCAATCGTCTCCTTTTGCTTTCTTAGGGGCGAATTGAGCCGCCGGAACTTGACCCCGACGGTATAATATATTGGCAAGTGGAGGGCCAAAGATAGCTTCCAATGTCGTTTAGCATTGCGGTGTAACCCTCATTGCTATCAGCGAGTTTGGCGTCAGCTCTGGCGCCTTGGGCATACCGTCAGTGGTGATTGAGCTGCAAAAAGGCATACGGTGTGGAAATATTTTCCGTTGAAAGGAACAAGATTTCCATTCTCTCCGTGCCTGCCATAGAGGCGCTCTCGCCAGAGAGGAAGGTGTAAGCAAGCACCGCCGTAGCGTCGGCGGCACCCCGCGGCTTGGCTACAGAAGGATCAAGGGGGAAACACGAGGGGAAGAGTTTCGATGAGCAAAACCCAGCAAGAAGATGCCACTTCGGCAGACCCGGAATTCGGGGCCGCCTCAGTCAAAATCACGTCGCCCGGCGTTCACCCAATACCAGCGCCGGATTCTTCCGGTTACCTGGAGCTTTTGGAGGCTTACCAGCGCCTGCAGGAGGAGAACCGCCGGCGCACCGTAGCTCTCGGCACCGCCGCCCATCAGCTTAAGACGCCACTCGCGATTATCGCAGGTTATGTCGAACTGCTTCTCACGCACAAGCCCGGAAAGTTGAGCGAGCGCCAGGAGCAGATTCTGAAGGAATCGCAATTTAACTGTTCACGGCTGCGCCAGTACATCGAAGACTTCCTGAGCTACAGCGCGCTTGAGACGGGAAAGCACGACCTTAAGCTGCAGCCAGGAGATCTGAACGAGTGCCTGTCCGAGCTGTACAGCTACTGGCTTTCATCCTTTCAGAAAAAAGGCGTCGCTCTTTACATACCTTCTCAAAAAAAGCTTCCCGTCTTCTCTTTCGACTACGACAAGGTACAGCACGTGGTTTCGAATCTTCTCGAAAACGCTCTCAAATTCACGCCCGCCGGCGGCACGGTATGGCTGACGGCGGAGACCTACACGTGGGAGCGGAGAGTGAGCCAAGAGCATAGCTTTGGACACGAGCGCCGTAAGCATGCAGCTTCCGCCCCAAATGCCGTGCGAGTGACCGTCTCGGATACGGGTCCTGGCATCGCGCCTGAATACCATCAGGAAATTTTCGGCGATTTCGTAAAACTCCCTGAATCCGCCGGAGGGACAGGGCTCGGCCTGGCGATCGCGAGAAGGCTGGTCCTCGCGCATAACGGCAAGATTTGGGTGGAGAGCGAATTAGGGAGAGGCAGCTTCTTTTCTTTTCTCTTGCCTCTCAAGTCGGTCGCATAAGCGGTGTGTACTAAAGGCTAGCACAAACCTTTTCAGGTGGTGCCGCAACGCGTAGCGCCGACCTTAAGTCAGCACTTGCCGGGCTAAACAGGTTGCGGAAAAACTCTCCTGAGAGCCCCGAATGGTGCTCGTCAAGATTTGTAAGTTATTGATTCACCGTTCGAGCGACCGCCGTTTTCGGCCGATCCTGGCTCCGAAAAGCCGTTTTTCCGCAGCCTGTAAAGCCCGGCGCTACAAACCTAACCTCATGCAGAGCACTTTATTGAGCGAAACCGCAAACATTTTGGTGGTGGATGATGAGCCCAGCATGCTGCGATACCTGCAGACACTGCTGGAAGTCGATTCCTATCAAGTCAGCACCGCCCGGAGCGGCGTGGAAGCGCTCAACCAGGTTCGGAACGGCCTGGCTCCCGACTTGGTGCTGCTTGACCTCCTTATGCCAGAGTTGGATGGCCTGCAAACTCTCGAGCAACTTCGCCAGGCGCAGCCGGCCCTGAAGGTAGTGATGCTTTCCTGCGTGAGCGACACTCGCAAGGTGGCGCAGGCGATCAAGCTGGGCGCGCAGGACTACCTCACCAAACCCTTCGAAAAGGCGGAACTCGACGCCGTCTTGAGCCATTGCATCAGTGAGCGCCCGGAGGAGGCCGGGGCTGGCGGCGCCGAGGGAGGCCACGTCGAAGAACTCTCCGACGACCAGTTTTTCGTGGCGGCGAGTCCCGCCATGCGTAAGATCCGCGACCAGGTGGCTCAACTCGCGGCAGTGGATGTTCCCGTTCTGATGCTAGGAGAAAGCGGAACCGGCAAAGAAGTGGTCGCCCGCCTGATCCATAAACTTTCTCCGCGGGCAAACCGCATCTGGCTCAAGGTGAACTGCGCGGCGCTTCCCGCTGACCTGCTGGAAAGCGAGCTCTTCGGCTACGAGCCAGGTGCCTTTACGGGCGCCACGCGGTCGAAGCCGGGCAAGTTTGAGATGTGCGACAAGGGAACGATTCTTCTCGACGAAATTGGCGAAATGCCTCCCACGCTGCAGGCCAAGCTCCTCCACGTTCTTCAGGACCAGCAGTTCTCACGCCTCGGCAGCCGCTCGCTCGTTAAGGTGGACGTGCGGATTCTCGCGGCCACCAACATCAACATTGCCGAGGCCATCGAATCCCGTAAGCTCCGCGAGGATCTCTACTATCGTCTCAACGCCTTTACGATTCGCATCCCGGCCCTGCGGGAGCGCAAGGAAGAAATACCGCTCCTGCTGCGGCACTTCATGGGAATTTATGCAGCCCGGTACGCCCGCACTCCGCTCCCCGTTTCTCCCGCGCTCGTGCAGGCTTGTTTGAATCACCGGTGGCCGGGCAATCTTCGCGAACTGGAGAATTTCGTCAAGCGCTATATCGTCCTCGGAGACGAATCGCTCGTGCTAAACGAGCTGGAATCGCACCAGGCCCTGCAGCCCACGGCCGTTCGGCCCGCCCCGGCGGACGGGTCCCACGATCTAAAATCGCTGGTTCGCGGCCTCAAGGACGAAGCGGAGTCGAAAGAGATTGCGCGCGCCCTCAAAGAAACCAAGTGGAATCGCAAGGAAGCGGCTCGTCAGCTCAATATCAGCTACAAGGCGCTGCTTTATAAGATCCGCCAGTTCAACCTCGACCGGGATTGAGGGACTTCACGCCGGCTGGCTCTCATCGCGCCGCGGCCAGCGGTACGCAGCCATTGAGTTTTTCCAGAAAATCTTCTCTTCAACCGCAACACCCTTCTCCTTGAAATAGCTCTGGACCACCCCCAGCACCTTCCGGTAGGAGCCCCACTGATCGCTGTTCGGCCAATCGCTGCCATAGATCAGCCGGTCGGGGCCGAAAATATCCCATAGCTCATCCAACCTTGGGCGGTAAAAGTTCAAATCATACGGAACCCCGCGCCCGGAGCGCCGGAGAACTTCTGAAACTTTCACGTAGACCTGCGGCCGGCCGCCAAGCTCCTTTAAAGCCGTCTGGAGGGCGGCGCGACTCTTTAAGGATGCCGGCGGATTGAGCTGCGCCAGGTGGTCAATGACGACCCGTAACTCAGGAACTTTGTCGGTGAGCCGTACCACCGCCGCGATGAGGGCTAAATCGGGATTGGCAGTATCCAGTGCCAGGCCGGCGCAGGCAAGCGATTGGAGTCCGGAAAGGAACGCCGGCCGCGAAACCTGCGCCGCCAGGCTCATTCCCCACAAGTTCCCGTATCGTATGCCCAGGAACAGCGGATTTTGGCGAAGCCTTTCCAGATTTTTGCGGAAATGAGCTTTTCCCGGTTCCAGGTTTCCCACCACGCCGACGACCACCTTATCCTTGGCTGCCAGCTCGAGAACCCATTCATTGTCTTCCTGCCATGGACTGCATTCCACCGCAATCGCGCCTACAATTCCCAGGCCGCCTGCAACGCGCCGGTAGCGCTTGGGCAGCGCCGGCCGGTAGCGCACTTCATCCGCCGGGCCGGGCCAAGGCACACCCTGGGGACGTCCTGGATCGAACAAGTGAATGTGGGCGTCAATAATGGGAATCCGTGCGCTTCGAACTTTTCGCGATGAACGCTTCGGCCGGCTTGCACTTACTCTCCCGCTCATGGGCAAAATTGTAGCACCGAGGCCTTACCTCGCGGCGCAAGAAAACAAGACCGCAGCCCTCTCCCAGGGGAGAGGGTGCCCGACGAAGGAGGGCGGGTGAGGGGTATTCTACCATTCCGGTCGACTTTGACGTGACCCTGCTCTCGCGGCTGAGTTTGTTGCACACCCCATACCGCCACGCCAGCGACTCAAGAAGAGGAATGGCTTGAGTATCACGCTCGCCAATAGAATGCACCCCGGGGGTCCTGACGTGAAATTTCAGGCCGTTTTACTGGCAGGAGGCGGTGTGAGCTTTTTTCGGACGTCCGCCAAGCTTGCCGTTTTCACGCACGGCGGCCCTCTTTACGGTTGACGTAGCGCGGCCTCCCGCTCTACCGAGTTGCGCCGCCATCCAGCGACGTGAGCCGAGGAAACCTTCGAGAAGGCCGGGCAAGTAGATGTCAGCGTCAACGCTGGGGAAATGCAACCCCAGCCCTGACGGGGAGATTTCCACCTGGGCTAAATCCTCCGGCTTCGCATGCTCAAGGCCCTGCGTGTCCTGGAGTTTGAATCCAATCGACATGCCGTTGCTAAGCTCGATGACCAGGCGACCGTGGCGGCGGTCGTACCATGTCGCTGTCGCCGTAGGCGTCTTTGCCAGGCGGGCCGTTGCCCGCTTATTGGCGGCGCCGGTTGCTTCCCTAATGTACGTCATGAATTCTGCTCCATTCCGCGCACAAAACCCTCAGTTGCGTCATGAGCGCCGTCCCAATCCGGGAGAGCCTGCCGGGTGCGAAACCGTAGTTCTCGCGCAGCTCCGGCGGACCGTTCGGACAAAGGAGGTTGAAGACGGCCTCACAGCCTGCGCCGATAGCATGAACATGAGCCGGTCTGTGGTCGTTGGGATAAATCACGATTCGTAGACCATCTATTCTGATCCCAACAGTAGACATTATAGCATCAACCTAAGCGCTTTGGTTATTGTACCTTAGTCCTGATAGAGTCTAGCGCGCGCGAATCTTTTCTTGCCCGGTTGGTTTATAATTTGAACCGATGCTGATACTGGCGTTTGATACGACTCAAGAATGTGGTGGAGCGGGAATCTTTAGGGACTCGCAGTGTTTAGCAAGCGCCCCGCATTCGGGCCTGCCGGATTATTCGGTCACGTTATTTCAGGAAGTCCAGAGCGTGCTGGAAAAGGCGCAGGTTCAATTTGGGGATATTGAGCTTTACGCCTGCGTGAGCGGTCCCGGCTCGTTCACGGGGATTCGCGTCGGTATCGCGGCCGCGCAGGGCTGGGGCAGCACGTTCCGCCGGCCCATGCGCGGCGTGTCTCTGCTCGAAGCCATGGTTGAGGAAGCTCACCCTGAAACGAGCCTCGCCGCCGCGATCATGGATGCCCTTCGCGGAGAGTTCTACTGCGCGCTCTTTCGCCGCACGCAAGCTGGAGACGGCTCGAGTTCGGGAGTTTTCCAGCCGGTCTCTGACGGCCTGGCGCTCAAACCGGAAGAATTAGTGCGCTTTCTTCAGTCGAACGCTTCAGAAGGTCTCACGTGTGTGGCTCGGGAGCAAGACTCCGCCGCGTGCGCGCTCCGGCAATCCCTCCCCTCGTCCTACGGGTGGCAAAACGTCAACGGGTACCTGGTTCCGGCAATTACCCGAGTCGCCATCCGCGCTTACGAAGAAAAACGGCCTCCCTCGATGAACGAACTGTACGCTTACTATATCCGCCGCCCTGACGCGGAAATTGCCTCGAAAGCCTGAGCCCGCCGCGAAACGCTCGCCTATTGCTTTTGCTTCACGAATGCACCCGTGGAGGGATGTAGGGCAGGATTCCGTCAAAGCTGGGTTTATTACGGTACGGAGGCCGTTTTTTGTAGCGCAACGCGGCCTTACGGCCGCAACCAACGCCCCACGTTGGCCTGGGGATGTTGGACTCAGTTCCCGATCCCGAGATTCAGCCGCGAAGCGGCGAAATAGTTTAGCCCAGGGCGCAAGCCCTGGGTTCGCGGCACCCTCACCCCGCCTTCGGCACCCCTCTCCCGCTCGCGGGAGAGGGGACGGGGGTGAGGGAATCGTCCTGACCCAGGGCTTGCGCCCTGGGCTATGATATTTCGGCCCTTCGGGCCTTGTCTGGCCGGACGCCTTTGCGGAACCAATCGACTTTGGCTGGCAGCCTAAAAACCCTTGCTAAAAAAACAAGGTTTTACGGTATTGCAAAGCAGGGCTCGCCTTTTAGCCCTGCGGTTTGTAAGTGCACGAAAGGGCCGCAGCGTTACAAGGCGAACGCTGCGCTACAACTACTCCTTCCGGACTTTGACCTGATGGCGGGATGCAGGGAGCGGCGGATTGTACTGCAGGTGGACAACGTGTTCTAAGGAGCCAGGCGTTTACGGTAAGCGTCTTGCGTCTTGAAGATTTCGTAGCCGAGCCATTCGTAAAATGTGTGAGCACCATCGCGGACGATGTCACTGCGCAGCGTGGCCTTACGGCCGCAACCAAAGTTATAGATACTCTGCCCTCTCCCTCGGGAGAGGGTGGCTCGCGGCCGGCGCTTTCTCCAGCCGGCGCGGGCCGGGCCTGCGCCCACCGAAGGTCGCTTACGCTCCAGAGCTTCAGCGACGGAGCGGCTCCTGCCCGTAGGCGGGTGAGGGGGTCGCCAAAAAATCTGGTTAAAAAAACATGATTTCACGTCCTTGCAATGCAGCGTTCGTACCTCAACGCTGCGGCCTGTCGGCTGGTAGTACGATGGAAAAACCGCAACGTCATGACGCGAACGTTGCTCTCCAAATGCTGACAGCACAAAGCTCGCGTGGGCGTACGATTGCTCACCACCGGCCACTGACGACTAATCACTGATCACTGCCTCATTCGTGCCGAAGCGCCACCATGGGGTCAACCTTCGTCGCCCGGCGCGCGGGGATGTAGCCGGCCACCACGCCCACTGCCACGAGTGCCGACACCACCATTGACAGCGTTGCTGGATCATATGGAGAAAGGCCAAAGAGCACGTGCTTTACGAGGCGAGCCGAAGCTAAAGCACAGGGCAGGCCTATTGCCGAACCAGCGAGTACCATCCAGAAGGCCTCTGCCAACATCATCGTGAGCATGCGTCCCGGTGGCGCGCCGAGTGCGATGCGGATGCCGATTTCTCGCGTGCGCTGAACCACGGTGTATGCGATCAATCCGTATACTCCGACGGCGGCCAGGAGAAGCGCCACCGCGAGGAAGAGGCCAGCAACATACGCCATTGCCCGCTGATCCGCAATTCCCGTATCGATCAATTGGTCCGCTGGCCCCGAGATCAAGACGTACTCGCGACCAAGCGACCGTACCTTTGCTGTCGCCGCCTGAAAGAGTCCGGATGAGGTATACGGAACGAGCATCAGAACATTGGTCCACCAACCCGTTGATACCGGTTTCTGGAAATACGGCATATAAACGATATACGGCCACGGCCTTTGAAGGTCTGGTATACGGGCGTCGCCCACGATGCCGGTGATGGTCAAGTTCTGTTGATCAGGCTCCGTGCCGAAGCGGATATGATTTTCTATCGCATCTCCGGACGGAAACAATCGTTCTGCCAGGCTCTCGCTGATGATAGCGACCGGCGTGGAATGGTCATTATCTTCCGGACTGAAGTCACGGCCGCGGAGCAGAGGAATGTGCAAGGTTCTGAAATAGCCCGGTGAAACGATCTGTGGATTAGCCTGGACACCAACGTCAGATGAGCTGGCACTTGGCGCTGCACGCTGGGTAGCTGTGCCGAATCCCAACCCCGGTAACATTTGTGAGAGGGCAACGGAACGTACCCCCGGCAAGCCAGAAAGCTGGCTGATAATCGTTCGGCAGTAAGTCTCATTGTTGATCTTATCTTTGCCCACCCTCGGCTCGAGCTGCAGGAAGACGACTTGACGATACTGAAAGCCAGGATCGAACGTGCGAAGCCTTACAAAGCTGTGGACCAGAAGACCACCCGTGGTGACCAGAACTATCGAAAGAGCCACCTGCCCTGTAATCAGCACCTTGCCGAAACGCCGAAACCGTCTGCTGGATCCGCGCCACGCATCTTGCATCGCCTCAGCGGGTGGCCTGGAAGAGGCGTGCCAAGCCGGCGCAAGGCCGTAGAGAACCGCGGCGGCGAGCGTAATTAGGGCCGCGAAGCCCAGCACCCGCATATCGGGCGAGACATTGAGTACCGTAACGGGGTTGAAAGGAATATGCGCCCAAAACACCACGAGCAGTGCGCTGCCACGATACGCAAAGGCGGAGCCTAAGGTCGCACCGCCAACGGCCAGCAATAGGCTTTCCGTCATCAGTTGCCGCACGAGGCGCCAGCGACCTGCTCCCAGAGCTGCGCGGACCGCCATCTCGTGCTCACGCGCCGACCCTCGAGCGAACAGCATGCTTGCCAAATTCACACAAGAAATCAAAAGAATAAGCGCAGCAATGGCGACGATTACGTAAAGGGGCTTTGCAAATCGATCGCGGAGGTACGAGGCACCGTTCGGGGGAAAATCAAGGACCCGAAGCAGGAGCGGCCGGGGCGGACCATAGGCTTCCGAGCTTTTCGAGTGAGTCGCCGCGGCGCGCACTGCTGGCCAAATTGTCTCCAGTTGCGCGCGCGCCCGCGCTACAGTTAC